>CACELY010000030.1 GCA_902560505.1 uncultured Alphaproteobacteria bacterium | reverse complement strand
TCATCAAGTTTAACATCTTTCAATAAAGCGATAACTTTATCCTTAAGATCTGCGTTTGGAATGTGTGCATGTGTTGTTATACACTCACCAATTTGTTTGCCTATAGTGTGAAGAGGATTCAGAGATACTAAAGGCTCTTGAAAAATAAAGCCTATTTCCTTTCCACGAAACATTTTTAAAGAATTATGATCTGCCAAATCATAGTTCAGATTTAGCCACTTTCCTGTACCTGAGGCTTTGATAGCAGAGGGTAACAAACCAACAGTAGAAAGTGCGGATAAAGACTTTCCAGAGCCAGACTCTCCTATTAACGCAACAAATTCTCCTCTATGGATATTAATATTTATGTTAGAAACTAACTTTTTAGTATCACCTTTAAACCCATTTAAATAAATAGATAAGTTCTCTAAGCTTAATAGATGTGTTCTCATACATAAGTCTTTCTTGGATCAAAAGCATCTCTTATGCCTTCAAAAATAAAAACGAGGAGGGCCAGCATTATAGAAAATACAAAAAACGCACTTAAGCCCAACCAAGGTGCCTGAAGATTTTGCTTTGCTTGCATAGTAAGTTCACCAAGCGATGGGTACGAAGCGGGCAAACCAAAGCCTAAAAAGTCAAGCGCTGCTAACGATCCTATAGATCCTGTTAGTATAAACGGCACTAAAGTGAGCGTTGCAACCATCGCATTGGGCAATAAATGCTTAAAAATAATTGAACCCGTTGATACACCGAGAGCCTTCGCCGCCATTACATACTCAAAGTTTCTAGCTCTTAAAAACTCAGCTCGGACGACACCTACCAACGCCGTCCAGCTAAATAAAGTTATCAATAGCATTAATATCAAAAAGTCTATTCTCAAAAAAGCTGATAAAATAATTATCACGTAAAGAGAGGGTACAGAATTCCATATTTCTATAAAACGCTGGGTGAATAAATCCGTTTTCCCACCAAAATAGCCCTGCATTGCACCTGCAAAAATACCAACCATACTTGCAAAAAAAGTAACGGTTAACCCAAATATCACAGAGATACGAAACCCATAAATTATTCTTGCTAATACATCTCTTGCAGTATCATCCGTCCCAAGCCAATGCTCACTATCCGGTGGTGATGGTGCTGGTACATTTAAGTCGGCAATAGTATTATGATTGAACCGAATAAGGGGCCAAATTATTACTCCTTTATTTGTTTTATTTTTATATCCTTCAGATATAACGGTTTGAGGAGAGTCCCAACAATCATCATTGCCTTCTGTTAAAATAAGACATTGTATTTCTCTATCAGCGTATATTGCCTCCGTTTTCAAGTCACCCCCAAACTCGACCTCAGAATAAAAATTAAAAATAGGGAAATATACCTTGTCTTGAGACTTAATATATAACGGCTTATCGTTAGCTATGATATCTGCAAATAAAGAAAGAAAAAAAAGCATTCCAAAAATAATCGCCGAATAAAAGGCACGCCTATTTTTTTTGAAATTTTCCCATCTTTTCCAATTAAGTTGTTTGCTCAAGATTGTCTCTTTTCAAAATCAATTCTTGGGTCAACCCAGACGTACATTAAGTCTGAGAGAAGCCCTACCAACAATCCTAATAAGCCAAAAATATAAAGAGTACCAAATACTACGGGATAGTCTCTTGATACTGCAGCCTCAAAACCCAAACGACCCAATCCATCTAGAGAAAAAATAGTTTCAATAATTAAAGAGGATCCAAAAAAGACTGAAATAAAAAGCCCAGGAAACCCAGCTATTATAATCAACATAGCGTTTCTAAAAACATGGCCATATAAAACTCTTTGATCATTCAAGCCTTTTGATCTTGCGGTAATTACATATTGTTTCTTTATTTCGTCTAAAAACGAGTTTTTCGTTAGTAATGTCAATGTAGCGAAAGCTGAAACTGTGGATGCTATAACTGGAAGAGCAATATGCCAGAAATAATCCTTTATTTGCCCAAAAAAGGACATATTTTCAAAATTTGAGGATACTAGTCCTCTGATAGGAAACAATTGTAAATAGGAACCACCTGCAAAAAGAACCAAAAGAAAAATTGCAAATAAAAATCCAGGAATAGAGTATCCAATTATAATGAGCGTAGATGTCCAATTATCAAAACTTGAACCATCCAATAGAGCTTTTCTTATTCCTAAGGGAATAGATATCATATACGCCAACAGGGTTGTCCATAAGCCTAATGATATAGAAACGGGCATCTTTTCTATTATAAGTTCTATAACTGAAATTGAGCGAAAATAACTATCCCCGAAGTCAAACGTAATATAGTCGTACATCATTGAAAAAAACCGCTCCCAAAGCGGCTTATCAAAACCAAATTGTGCTTCCAATTCATCGATAAAATCTTTTGGCAACCCAACCGATCCCTTATACGATTCAAGTCCATCGCTTGTTTTTACTTCTTGAGAGCCTCCACCAATACTATCAAGAAAAGAGCTATTTTTTTCTAGGTCACTTATTATTTGTTCGATAGGACCACCAGGAACAAACTGTACCAAGAAAAAATTTATACACATTATCCCAACTAATGTGGGTACAATAAGGATTAATCTTCTAAAGATATAAATGAGCATTTTTTAAAATTATTTTAAAGCACCCTGATCCTTTAAATCATTATATTTATCAGAACTCATCCACCAGGTATCAAGAACACCAATATCATATGGCGGTAAGTTTTTAGGATGCTCATACATATCAAAATAAGCAATTGTGTGTTTATTCTTAAACCACTGAGGTACCCAGATGACTTTATTTCTTAAAACCCTATCTAATGCCCTTATTGCGAACCCCAATTCCTCTCTAGACTTTGCCGCTCTTACTTCTTTAATTATTGCATCAACACCCTGATCTTTAACGCCGGTTAAGTTAAAAATTGAAAAATCGGCAGACTCAGATCCAAAATATTGCTCTAGCTCAGACCCTGGAGTTAATTGAGTGCTCAAAAAACCAACCAGGATATCAAAATCAAATTTCCTACGCCTGTCAGTCATCTGCGCATTGTCAATTTTTATATTTGCGGCATTGATACCTAGCTTTTTTAAGTTTTCAATATAGGGATTAATTATGCGGTCAAATGCCTGGCTATCGTTCAGTATCTCAACATCAAGTGTTTTACCGTCAGCGTTTCTTCGCAAACCATCGTCACCAACCTCCCAACCTGCATCATCTAATAATCTGGATGCTTGCCTTAAGTTTTTTCGGTCAAGTTGTTTCAATGACGATTTAGGGAATGAAAAAACTTCTTCACTAAAGTTATTAGCTTCTAGAATAGACTTATATTTGTTCAGAATTTCTAGCTCTCGATTTGTTGCCATTCCCGAAGCCTTGAGTTCACTATTGTCCCAAAATGAATTTATCCGCTCATAGAGACCATAAAAGAGAGTGCTATTAGACCATTCAAAATTAAACATTAATCCTATGGCTTTTCTAACCCTAATATCTTGAAATTTTTCTTGTCTCAAATTGAAAACAAATGATTGCCCCGAAGATAAGTTTCCATCTGGAAGTGTCGTTTTCTTAACCCAATTCTTTTCCAATGCGGGAAAATCATAACCAGTGGCCCATATTTTTGAAGATGCCTCGTTTCTGAAAGTATATGTACCAGCTTTAAAACCTTCGAAAGCCGAATTATAATCTGCAAAGTATTCAATTCTAAATTTATCGAAGTTATATCTACCTTTATTAATTGGAAGATCATGACCCCAGTAGTTTGGATTTTTTTTGTAAATAATCTGTTTACCTACATCTACTTTATCCAAAATATATGGCCCTGAGCCTAAAGCAGGAGTTAAGGTTGATGCTTCAAAATCAACTTTGTTATCTGTAAAGTATTTTTCTGAAAAAATCGGCAATCCACCGACCGTATTAATTAAATCTCTTTTTGGTACCTCTTCGTTGAAAATAAATTTTATTTTATGATCCGAAATAAGTTCCGCCGATTGAATATCTTTTTCTAACACTGCTCTAAAAGAGGGAAGACCTTTTTCTTTAAGTAATTTATACGAAAAAAGCACATCTTTAGCGGTTAAAGGCGATCCGTCAGAGAATAATACTTCACTCCTGAGCGTAAAAATAACCCATGAACGGTCCTCTGGATATTCAATCTCTTTTGCAATTAATCCGTATGCTGAGTCTATTTCATCAGACGTACCTTCTAGTAGGCTTTCAAAAAATATTGATGAGTACGCTCCTGCTCTTCCCTTTCTCGTGTACGGATGCATTGAGTCGAACGATCCAAACGCCCAAAAAGAAATTTCACCTCCTTTTGGAGCATCAGGATTCACGTAAGATAAATGCTTAAAGTCTTTTTCGTACTTCAAATCCCCAAAAGTTGAAATACCGTGAGATATAATTTCGTTTTGCGCCATACAAACACTTGTAGTGAGAAAGAAACATAGCGCAGTTATAAAAGATTTGAGTTTATCCATTTGAATATTTCCTGTATAGATATCTAATGTTCAGTGACTAGTGTAGAATATAGTCGTATTGTAATTGGATTCCAACTGTTCGTATTCAAATGAAACTTAAACGCATCATAACCTTAATACTTTTATTTATCTTCATCTTAACCGGCAACAGTTATGCTGAGACAAAAAATATAGGAAATGATGAAATTAAGAGATTGATGTCGCTAGGCATTCCGCTAATCGATGTAAGACGTAAAGACGAATGGGTTTCAACTGGAGTAATTGAAAACAGCTATCACCATACTTTTTTCGAGAAAGATGGAACTTACGATTTCAAAGGATTTATTAACAAAGTTAAAAATATTACAAACTCTGAAAAGGGAATAATTCTTTTTTGTAGAACGGGCAGAAGAACTACTGCAATTGCGAAAGCATTAGAAAAAACAAATGATTTTCCCAATGTCTATAATACTAAAGGAATAAAAGAGTGGCTTTCAAAAGGAAATAAAGTCGTAAAATTTCAATAAAATCAGTACTTAACATGTTTATACTAAAGTAATATTAAGCTCGGTACATATGACTAAAACAATTAAGCAGCGACTTTACTTCTTTATTTGAGGAAGCGCTGCCAAAAATATATTTATCCGGTCGAATAATCACCGCTTCTTTTTTGCTTTTAATAATCCAATTTCTTAAAGATCCTTTAGCGACTTTTTTAGTTAATATGTTAGAATTCATATTAACTTCGGAACACGCATTATTTTCTAAAACAAGTAAAATAAATTTATATCCAAGGATATCGTCGCTTTTTTTACTATCTTCAATAAATTGTGGGAATAGTGTCCCTGATAAAGAGCATTTATAAAAAAACCCTGTTTTTAATCTCGGTTTTGGGAAATCAAATAATCGCATGCTTTGTGACTTTTCAGACTTCATAAGCAAGCCTGGGTTGGACATTATCTTGCCTACTTCAGCAGCCAACTTAATAAAAGCAGATACATGCGGAAACCTTTCTGCTTGATAGTTTACTAAATCATCAGCCGACAGTTTATTGCTGGCATATCCTTTTAAACGCCATGCTAAGGCTGCAACGTCACGAATACCAGCACACATACCTTGCCCAAGAAAGGGCGGAGAAAGATGTGCGCTATCTCCTGCTAAAATAACCCTATTTTTAAACCATTTTTTCTTGAGTATTGATCTAAATGTATATAATTGGCTACGCTCGATTTTTGCACTTTTCTTGTCTATCCATTTGCTTAGGAATTTCCATATAGTTTTACTTTTTAAGAACTCGTCTTCATTATCGCTAGGCAATATTTTGACTTCCCATCTTCTTCTTTTTTTATTTATATAACAACGCGTGACTGGCCTAACCTTATCACAGTGCTGAACAGTGTAATCTGGCAAGTTTTTAATGTCTTGGTATCGATTATCGACTATTAGATCGAGGACTAAAAACTTTTCTTTTAATCCATAATCTTTTACTCCTTGCCCTATAAAGTCGCTCGTATTTGAGTTTGCTCCATCGCAACCAACTAGGTATTTGCTTTTAAGCACAAGCTTTTTTTTTAAACTCTTGCTATATGATATAACAGTTACTAAATCACTATTTTGGTTTATTTCTTGGGTTTCATACCCCAAAAAGCTAACCAAGTTTTTTTCCTTCTCTGCGTTACTCCTCAAGAGTCTTTCAAGCTGAGGTTGATGAAAATACCAGCTTTTTTGCCAACCAAACTCCCCTATGGAGTTTGATCCTTTTCTTTCCATTAAAATATTGTCTTCTTCATCAACAAAATGCATCCCCTTAGTACCTATTCTTGAGATATTAGAAATCTGATTGCTAAGATTTACCATTTGGAAAATACGCATTACTTCTTCGTCAAAATGTATTGCTCGTGGTAATGGATAAACATCTAAATTTTTATCTATAACCGCAACACTCAATCCTAACTTTGATAGAAATATTGATAGTAAAGCGCCAACAGGACCGTAACCAATAACGATGCAATCAAAATTCTTTTTCATCATGTAATTTAATTAAATTTCTTCTACCTTTTTATCAGGTACCTTTTTACCATTTTCCATTATATAGCAACCGGCATTGTCTATCTCTGCCATTTCACAAAAAATTTCTATTCGGTGCTTATCCGGATCTAAAACGTAAAAACTCCAATTTTCTCCCCACGTTCCATCACCTTTAGATTGATACGCACTATGAAGAACGGGTCCCCTTACAATCTCTAATGACATTTCCTTTGCCCTTTCTAAATACATATCGAAACTTTTTTTATTTGGACATTCAAATGCATAATGATGAATTCCAGCAGGGCCAGAATTAAATATTTTTTCTGGGTAGTCTCTCTTTGGATCATGCGTTAGCACAAGATCATGATGTTGCTTACCAAGCCTCATAAACGCCATTTCGAAAGGTATAGCAGGATTTTCATTGGCATAATGCCTTTCTGAGAGCTTTAATCCCAGAAAATTTCTATAAAACTTTAGAGAAACATCAACATTACTAACTTCTAGAGAAACATGTTGACACTTTATGACCTTCAATGCATCCGCTATTTCTTCATTTTTCATTACAAAACCTCCAAATTACTTTACCCAAAAAGCCGGATTAAAAACAAGCTTATACCAGGAAAGATAAATAGTATGCCGACCCTAATAAGGTCGCTTATTAAAAATGGCAAAACTCCAATAAAGGTGTCCGAAATTGGAACATTTTTTGCCATTTTATTAATTATAAAAACATTCAAGCCCACTGGTGGAGTTATTAGCCCCACTTCAACCACTATAAGAGTAAGGATACCAAACCAGATTGCAACCTCCTCAATACTCATTCCAAAATCTAACTCAATAATGATGGGGAAAAATACAGGTATAGTTAGTAGTATCATAGCTAAACTATCCATAAGACAACCTAAAAGAATGTATAGAACTAATATACAAAATACGACTAGATATGGAGAGAGCTCATTGCTAATAACAAATGTTGCCAATTCATTAGTTATTTGTGTAAGTGCAATAAAAGAATTAAAAAACTCAGCCCCTAATAATACTAAAAAAATCATAGCGGACGTGACAGCTGTATCCTTAATAACATTGATTAAATCACTAAAATTGAAGCCTTTTGTAAAGAGTGCCATAATACCTGTACCGGCTGCACCTATTGAAGCACCCTCGGTTGGTGTAAACCACCCAAGATAAATACCTCCAATTACAAGAAAAAATATAACAAGTATTTGCCACACTTGCCCAAATAAATTAAGTCTTTGCTTCCATCCCACATAGCTTGTGGGTGGACCCGAATCTGGTTTTATCCTTACGAAAATAGCTATTGCTATCAGATATCCAATTGCAGCTAAAACCCCAGGTACAAAAGCTGCTAAAAACATTTTTGCAATATTTTGTTCGGTTAAAATTGAATAGATTATTAATATAACTGATGGTGGTATCAAAATACCTAACGTTCCACCAGCGGCCAAAGCCCCAGTGCTTAAAGAACCAGAATAACCCATTCTACGTAGCTCAGGAAGAGCCACACGACCCATGGTAGCGGCTGTAGCAAGAGATGAACCACATATAGCACCAAAACCAGCACATGCACCGACTGCTGCCATAGCAACCCCACCTCGTCTGTGTCCAAGGCAAGCACCAGCAAACCGAAATAGAGATTCACTCATTCCTGCCTTTGATGCAAAGTTTCCCATTAGTAAAAATAAGGGAATAACAGTAAATGAATAATTAGAAAAAAGATGCCATGCACTTGTCTTTACTTGGGACATAATAGGCAACCAACCAGCGATAAAAATTGTTCCTGAACAGCCAACGACCAACATAGCTAAGCCAATGGGAACCCTCACAGCCAATAAAGAAAAAAGAATTGGGAAAGCTATTATGCCAAGGTAGAGTCTATCCATGATAAAAATTTTCTATTTAAAAGCCGATTTGAAAAATATTATTGATGTATAAAGGCAGGTTATCGATAGAATACCAAAAGAAATAACCGCTGGAACAAATGGAATCCAGACGGGAATTTGAAGCAACATGGTTTGTTCATTGTACTTGAACATGTCTAAGGCTCCATAAACCATCCTCCATGTAAAAAAAGAAGCTACTAAAAAAAATAAGAAAGCCCCAAGACCATTTAAGCAGTTTTTAATTTTGTTAGAGAGGTTTATTGTAAAGAAATCTACAATGACGTTCCCATTCTTAAATTGACAAAGTGGTAAAAATGAAAACATTGCAACTGCACATCCCATTTCAACAAGTTCAAAGTCTCCTGTAAGAGGCTTGCCAAACATTGTTCTACCTGCGATAGAAAGGAAATTTATAAGTACTATTACAACAAGCACTATACCTCCACAAATCGCTAAATATGTTACAATCTTAAGTAAAAAGCGCCCAAAAATATCGTTTGGGCGCTCTGTTTCTTCAAGATCTAACAAAGTATTTTTACTTGTCATATTTTGCGATTAAGTCTTTCGCAGTTTTAACAAGCATTGCACCATCTAGGCCGCGATCATTAGCTGATTTAATCCAATCCTTCTCAAGGCCTTCACCAGCTGCCTTCATTTCTGCAAGAGGACCTCCTGATAGAGAGTGTATTGTTCCGCCAGCATCTAATGCTAACTTCCTAGCTGGAACTTCGAAACCGTCCCAAAGTTGTCCAGCAAGTTTTGCCAGGGCAAGACCAGCATTATTATCAATAACCTTTTTATGCTCATCACTTAAAGACTCATATTTCGCTTTATTCATCAAAAACAAAAACGGGGTTGTGTATAATCCTCTGGATCCCGAAACTGTGGTATGTGCTTTTGTAAGCTCATGAAGTTTGAAAGACGGCATAATTTCCCAAGGCACAACCATACCATCGATCACACCCTTTGATAGTGCTCCCGCCACCGCAGGAACAGGCATTCCTACTGGCGTTGCCCCTAAGCCTTCTAACATTTTGGTTATCACTCTTGTAGGACCACGCATCTTCATACCATTCAAATCAGCTGCAGACTTAATAACTTTTTCTTTAGTATGAATTTTTCCTGGAGCATGACAAAATACGGCTAAAACCTTATAATCTTTAAGATCAGAGGCAGCTACAGTATCTACGTATTCTTGTAGTGCTTGAGATGTCGCCTCAGCAGATGCAGGCATAAACGGTAATTCAAACGCTTCTAAGTGTGGAAATCTTCCTGGCGTATAACCAGCAACAGTCCAAACGATATCTACTACACCATCTCTCACTTGATCAACAAGTTGAGGTGGTTTCCCACCAAGCTGCATTGCAGGATAGATTTCAACTTTTATTTCTCCATTTGACTCTGCTAATACCTTTTCACTCCACGGCTTAACAAATTTTGCGTTAGAATTTGCAGGCATTGGCGGAAATGAATGGAACTTTAGTACCACTTCTCCTGCGTATGCAGATATTGAAAGAAACAGTACAGAAGCAGATGCGACTAAAAATCTTAAAAATAATTTCATTAAACTTCCTCCCCAGATGTTAATAATTTTTAATTTATAGTAACTATACACTCTAAAAACTAAATATCTCGTTATTATTTAATAAATTTGATAAATGATGAAGATTATTTTTTTTATAGATTGCGGATACTAATTTATCAGGTCGGAGTAAAAGAACCCTATTCTCTGGCACCCTTGTCTCCATTTTTTCTAAAAGGTTATTAAAATCTCGAACAACCTCATGCCTACTCGGGAAAATCATGCATGATTGGTTCAATATAACGACAACCTTACAAGTTTTTGAAAAATTATTAAGATGTTTTTCCAGACTGATATAAGTCTCATGGTTTTTGATATAACAAACTAAAGAAAACTTGTTACCCAAAACCTCATCCAAGTTAGACAAAATTCCCGCCTTATCTTGCACTATAGGCTGTGGAAATAGCGTTCCAATTAATTTCTTATCATCCCTTTTCTCTTTCCCATGAAAAAAAATAAGTCCCTTTTTTAATTTAGGTTTGGGCCGATATTTCATTTGAGACATATAACTAAGCAGTGATTTATTTAACTTGATTAGCCTAAAAAAAGTTGAACTAATAAATGAAGCCAAGCTGTTTTTTGGCATCATTATTTTACCCATGCGTATCGCCAAATTAATTAGGGCCCAGCAATGTTCTTTTCTTTCAAGAAAATAGGTTTCCAGTATATTACTTGATTGTGGCATTTTAACAGCTAACGCTAATTTCCAACCCAAGTTCCCTACATCTCTAATTCCACTATTCATTCCTTGCCCAGCAAACGGCGGAGACAAATGCGCTGCATCACCTGCAATAAATACAGATTTTTTTTTCCAATCTGAACCGATCAATGCATGAAATTGATATACTTGTGATCTTCTAATCTTTGCTTGTCCATCTTCTCCGACACTTGCTATAAGCTTTCTTGTAAAATTTTCACTTAATTTTTTAGATCCCTCTCCATCATTTAGTTTAAACTCATATCTCCTTATATAATTGGGACCAGGTAAAGTTATGGATGGACGCTTTGGGTTGCAATAAACTTGCGTATGTCTAAAAAAATTTTTTGTATTATATATATCAACGACTAGCCATTTTTGATTAAAAGTGCTACCTCTCATTACCACGCCAATAAGGTCTCTAACAGTTGATTGACCGCCATCACAACCTACGAGATACCGTCCTAAAATGCTTTTTTTTGTCCCTTTACTGTCCTCAAAATTCGCGATAACACGGTTAGTCTCGTTTTTTATAGAAATTAGTGTATGTGAAAAATTGATGTTGATGTTTTTTTTACCCTCTAGATGTTTCCTCAATGTGCTTTCAAAAGTTGGTTGATCAAAAGCATTTCGTTTAAAAAAGCCATTTTCACATGAATTCGGTTCAACTTTCAAAAATAGCTTACCTTTGGCATCGTAGTAATGAGACCCATAATTTTGAGAAACATTCTCTAACACAGCTTCATGCAACGAAAAGCTTTGAAGAATTCGGAGTGACTCATCATCTATAGAAACCGCTCGTGGTTCTTTGACAGTACTTTTATTCTTTTCAAAAATACCAACCTCAATGCCATAGCTGGCAAGCAAGCCAGCCAAAACGAGACCAGAAGGACCCATTCCAACAATAATTACATCGAAATTTTTCGTCACAATAATTTGAGAAGCATTTAAAGGATAATATTTTCGTCGAGCACCGGGTTAACTAACTTACCAACTTCCGAAATTTCAACTTCTACAATGTCACCATTTTTCATGTATAAAGGTGGATCTCGCCTATCCCCAACTCCACCAGGCGTTCCCGTAACAATAATGTCTCCCGCGATTAAAGGGGTAAAAGAAGAGATATAAGAGATTATCTCTGGTATCTTGAAAATCAATTGATCGAGCTTTGCTTCTTGCATAACCTCGCCATTCAATATTGTTTTAATAGTTAAGCTTTGGTAATTTTCTATCGACGATGCTAATTTTAAAAATGGTCCGCAACCGCCTGTTTTTGAGAAGTTTTTTCCTGGAACGAACTGACTAGTATGTCTCTGGTAATCCCTAATAGATACATCGTTATAACAAGTATATCCTGCAATACTTTGCAAAGCTTCTTCTGAAGAGATGTTTTTACCACCTTTTCCAATTACTACAGCCAACTCACCTTCAAAGTCCACTCTATCAGACAAGGTAGGCTTAATTACCGCTTCTCGATGTGCCACTTGGCTTTCTGCAAATCGAGTGAAAATAGTGGGATATTGAACCTCTGGTCTTTCTGTTTCTTTCCTATGCTTTTCATAATTCAGACCAATACAAAAAATTTTTCCTGGATCTGGTATAACAGGTAGAAATGTTATATCGGCAGGATCATAGGCTGTGGCATTAGCTAAATAGCTTTCTAATTCTTGTGTATTATCTGGAATACTTCCAAAATGAATAGCTTCCTTCAAACTTGAAGAACCCCCAGCTAATTGATAGGTCAGGTCAAAAATTTTACCTTGATGGAAAACTCCAAAACAGGTTTCACCTAGTCTAACAAAACTTACATATTTCATAAATTTCCTCCTTTAAGAGCGCATTATTGCATTACCCCATAAATTTAACGTTTTTGGTTCATGAGGCCATTTTTTACTTTGCCTATCATGAACAATTTCTAACTCAGCAGAAATCTCAATTTTATTCCCGTCAAGATCTTCTATAAATGCAAAAAGATTATTCCCCGGGCCATGACGACCTGGCCCCCAAATCAATTGAATATTTTGCGTAGAAAAATGATCACACCAATTTTTAATCCATTCCCATGTTCCCGCTTCAAAACTATAATGATCTAAACCCGATTTGTTGCTCAAAAAACATGCAACAGTGTGATGCTCTTGGTTTGATCTCATAAAGCAAGTTGTAAGCTGACCCCTTTTATCAATAACTTTATCTGAAATTTTAAATCCAAGTTTGTTAACATAAAAATCAACAAAATTGTCTAAGTTTTCTGAGGTGAAAGTGATATGTTGTAGAGGAGCATAAAGGTTCGAAATTTGATCCTTTTTGTTTTTGGAAAGTCCAAAATAAATTTTATTGCCGTCGCAGTCAAAAATATAGAAATTATCATGAATAAATAGAGAATTATCATCTTGAAATGTATCTATGCCCTTTTCCATGAAATTTCTTTTTAAGACTTTGAAAGAGTGGCTATCTTGACAGGCAAAACTTGCAAATCCCAGGCAATTTTG
>CACELY010000029.1 GCA_902560505.1 uncultured Alphaproteobacteria bacterium | reverse complement strand
TTTAACGTTTCAACTATTAAAATTGGACATAAGAAACCGGGAAGGTTGTCTTGAAACTTTCAAGTCAAATAGAACAGCTGGACTTATACTTACGGTCTTTATGATGTTAGCTACTTTGACTAAGTTTTTTTAGCCAATCAAAAGTCTAAGAATTCTCGACCCATTTTTGAGTTTTGTCTGCTACTTCTTTTTTCCAAAATGGTACATTGCTTTTTAGATACTCCATTATAAACTCAGAGGCTTCATATGCATTCTTTCGATGCTTGGAGGATGTAATAACAAGGACAATGTTATCGTTAATCTTCAATCTTCCAAATCGATGTTTTACTAGAATGAATTCTAAATCCCATTTATTTGCAGCTGCATCACAAATTTCATTTATTTGACTTTTTGCAAGATCCTCAAAGGATTCTATCTCTAGATATCTTAAATTATCGTCGTCAAGGTCTCTAACCTTCCCAACAAAGATCACAACCGCACCAGCTTTTTCGGTCTTCAACTTCAGAGTTTCCAATTCGGAATTGAGATCAAAATCACTTTTTTGAACTGCTACGATTATCTTATTAAGCATATATTTATCCCCCAGTCATAGGAGGGAAAAAAGCAATCTCTGTGGCACCTTCGATTGATGTTTTTACGTCTGTAACTATATTTTGGTCTACCGCTGAATAAACAGCAAAGTCTCTTCCTTTCAAAACTGAGTATTGTTCACCCTTTGCCTGTAGCTCTTCTATTAAATCTTGGATATTCGTTGATTTTATTTCAACTAGCTCTGACGTCTTACCAATTGTCTCCCTAATTCTTGAAAAATATTTTAGCTTAACCTTACCCATTGTTTGCAGTGTCAAAAGCTTTAAAGATGTACTGCATACCAGTATACCATGTTAAAAGACATGTAACCAAGCAAAATAAGTCTATCGACCAACTGATTACAGTGCTTTGGAAAAGATATATGTAATCAAAAAATAAGAAGACTAGTAGTAGGGTCTGAAAAAACGTTTTCCATCTAGCAAGTTGCGTAACGCTCAGATCTGCTTTTTTCGCGCTTACAAATTCTCGCAATCCGGATATCATAATCTCCCTAGTAATTAATAGTATAAGCATAAGCGACATAAACAATTTTTCTTGATTGTCTAAGTTAATGCCAAGGAAAAAAGCGAAAAGCAAAATAACCATGATCTTATCGGCTATTGGGTCAAAGACCTTTCCAATATTACTCTCTGTATTAAACTTTCTAGCCAAATAGCCATCAAAAAAATCGGTCAGAATAATAAAGAAAAAGATTATTAAACAATGAAAACTGTTAGGTATTGCTTGGGATTTGCTTCAAATAAGATACCAGTAGACCTTATGCCTACTTCTTTATCATCATCTAGATCCTGAAATGAGTAAATTGTGTCATAAAATATTGTCCATGCTATTGCAGAAATATACAAGCCAACAGAGAAGTAATCTAACGTACCACTATTAGCAGCGTAAGCCAGCAATATACCCCAGTTAAAAGAAAGGCCTAAGAAAAATTGCGGCCAGTATGTAAATCTTTTCGCGAAAGGATAAATAACAACGGTGATAAGAGATAGAAATCCTAAAATTATTGCTAAACGATTAAAAGTTACCAATATCCCAAATGCTAAACAACATTGTAGTATCAGCCATAAAAATGCCTGAGACTTTGAAACGTTCCCAGCGGGAATGGGTCTGTTTTTTGTCCGAAATACTTTTGCATCAAGCTTTGCATCCGTTATATCGTTCCAGGTACATCCTGCACCACGCATTAGGAGACCACCAATATAACAAGCGACCAATATATACAAAGAGTTGCCATTTAATAGATTTGGGTCAACATTAGTGGATAAAAAGACACCCCACCAGCAAGGAATTATTAGTAACCAAGATCCTATTGGCCTATCCAACCGACTTAACTTAAAAAAAGGACGTATACCCTTAGGGACATATAAATCTACCCAATTGTTCGATTGTGCATCTATCAACTTGTCATTAAAAAATTTATGCATTTAAGGTCATTCATGATAATTAAACTTTATGAACAAGAATATTAGTATAAGGCTATTCTGTGAAGTCACTTTAACAGTTGGTGAAAGGATTAAGCTAGAGACAGAGCAATGTCATTACTTAAAAAACGTAATGCGTTGTAAGATTGGTGAAAAAATTCTTGTTTTTGACAATTATACCGGCGAGTACGTAGCAGAGATCGTTAATATTCAGAAACGTTTTATTGATATTGAAATTTTGGAAAAAACTAAACGTAGATGTGTACCTGGAGATGTTTGGTTGATATTTTGTCCACTAAAAAAGTCAAGAACAGACTTTTTGTTAGAAAAAAGCACAGAGCTCGGTGTAAGAAAATTTTTACCGACTTTAAGTGATAAGACACAAACTAAAACGATCTCACTAAATCGTTGTAGAAAAAATATTGTTGAAGCTGTAGAACAGTGTGGAGGAACTTTTATCCCAGAAATATCACCTATAAGTTCTTTATCTAAAGTTATTGAACAACAGCCCGAAGACAGAATTTTAATATTTTGTGATGAAACATTGGAAAGTAAAAGTCTCAATGAGTGTTTATTGTTGGAAAGGCCACATAAAGTTTCGGTATTAGTTGGGCCCGAGGGAGGATTTAGTCATCGTGAAAGAAAGTTATTAAGAACAAAAAAAAATATACTTCCAGTATCTTTAGGTAATAGAATACTAAGAGCAGAAACGGCGGCAGTTTCAGCCTTAACAATGTGGCATGGTATGGCAGGAGATTGGCTCAAAAAAGTGGATCATCAAAATAATGAAAACTGAGGAACGCATAGACTTTTTGGACCGAGATCAATTAAGACTTTATTTTGAGCAGGGGTGTAAACCTTATTCGGAATGGGGGATAGGATCGGAGTATGAAAACTTTATTTTTGACACAGATTTAAAGAGACCTGTTGGATATGAGGGGCCTAAGTCTATTTCAAAAGTTTTTGATGTATTGATCAAAAAATTAGGCTGGGCACCATTATTTGAGCAATCAAAAATTGTTGGCCTTGAGAAGGACAAAGCAAATATAAGTTTGGAGCCAGGGGGACAGTTTGAACTATCAGGTGCTATAAAAAAAACTATTCATGAAGTTGACCAGGAAATGAAATCTTTCATGCAAAATATGAAAGTTGTTTGTGAAGAATTAGGCTTGGGATTGTTTTCAATTGGTGCTGCACCCAATTGGGAGAGGGATGATATGCCCATAATGCCAAAAAATAGATACAAAAAAGTAATGATACCTTACATGAAAACAGTTGGAACTCAAGGTTTAGATATGATGTTAAGAACTTGTACTATACAAGTGAACCTTGATTACTCTTCGGAAGCAGATATGGCAAAAAAGCTCAGAGTCGCTGCATGCATACAACCTCTTGCAACCGCTTTATTTGCATCTTCCCCCATGTTTGAGGGTAAAAATACTGGTTATCAGAGCTGGAGAGCACAGATATGGAAGAATACAGATAGTGATAGAACAGGCATTCCAAAATTTATTTTTGATGACGATCTGAGTTTTGATAGTTGGATTGAATATGCGTTGGACGTACCCATGTATTTCATAAAGAGAGATGGAGATTATGTGAATCTGTCCGGGGAGTCTTTTCGAATGTTTATGCAAGGTCAGTTGAAATCCTTACCAAATCACAGAGCTACCTATTCTGATTGGATTGATCATCTAACGACAATTTTCACAGACGTTCGTTTAAAAAATTTTATTGAAATGAGAGGTGCGGATGGAGGGCCGAGCCAAAATGTAACGGCATTAGCCGCAATGTGGGTCGGGCTACTATATGATAGCGACTCACTGGATAATGTTTTTAATTTAGTTAAAGCTCTTGATTGGCAGTCAGTCAATGAGCTAAGCATTGATGTTTGTAAACATGGTATGAACGCGAAAATTAACGATAAGACTTTATGGGAATTTGGTAAAGAAGTTCTTAACATAGCACAAAGTGGATTACAAAATCGAGGCTCAGCTTACGATATTAAAGATGAAACTTTATTTTTAATGCCATTATTAGAACGAGTATCGAAAAAACAATCTTTTTCAAGTCAATTAGTGAATAAATTTGACAGCAAATGGAAGAACAATTTTTCTACTTTTTATGATGATTTTAATTTTTATCACGGCCTTCAAAACTAAGTTCCTCTTTCTTTAAAAGACGCTTAATATTTTCTGAGTGTTTGAATAAAATAAATGTACTTAAAAGCAGTGCTGATAAGTTTACTGGTAAATCATCATAAAATAATAGTAGAAAAAAGTTTGATAGAACTATAGCGCTTATTCCTGCAACTGAAGACTTTCTTGTTAAATAAAATACCGTTATCCATGTTAATAAAGTCAAGCTACCAACAATAGAGCTGTAAGATAATAGTGCTCCCAAAAAGGTTGCTACCCCTTTCCCACCTTTAAATAGTAAATAAACAGGAAAAATATGTCCAAAAACCACTGCCAGTATTGCTAGGTAAATTAGATCTTTTTCGATGTATGATGCAATTAAGACCCCAAAGAATCCTTTAAACATGTCAAAGAAAAGCGTAAAAGCTGCTGCTTTTTTGTTTCCACTCCGGAGAATGTTAGTAGCTCCGATATTTTTTGAACCAAATGTTCGGGGATCTTGAATTTTAAAAAAAAACTTTCCAACCAAACCAAATGGTATTGATCCTATAAGATAAGTTACAAATATAATGACAAAAGCCGACATCACACTATCATACTTCAAACGAATTTTTTTTAAAAATAATTTCGCCCTCAACCATTGTTAACAAGTTTTCACCTTGTAAATTAAAGCCATCAAAAGGAGTATTTTGTGATTTTGACCGAAACTGGAATCGATCGATTTTTACTGGTTTATCTGGGTCAAAAATGATAATGTCCGCTGGCTGACCTTCGTCTAGACACCCCAAACTCTTCTTAATAATATTTGCTGGGTTTAAAGCTAATAATCGAAAAAGCTGATTAAGACTTAATGTCTTATTGTGATATAACGAAAGAGATGCAGGTAATATTGTTTCAAGACCTACGGCACCTGGCGCGGCCTCTTCAAAAGGAAGCCTTTTGCTTTCCTCATCCTGAGGCGTATGCATGGAGCAAATATTATCAATCAATCCTTCTCGTATTGCTTCCGTCAAAGCCTCTCTGTCAGCGTTACTTCTCAACGGTGGTTTTAATTTAAAAAACGTTCTATAGTTTCCTATATCAAGCTCATTGAATAAAAGATGGTGAATAGAAGTTCCAGCCGTTATACGGTTGTTGGTCGCTTTTATATCTCTTAGCACATCTAAGCCGATTTTTGTTGTAACTTGGTCTGCGTGATAACGGATGTTTAAATTACTGATCAGCGCTGTGTCGCGTTCTATGCCAATCTTTTCTGCAAAATCAGGGCTGGATGAAAGTCCTTTAATTGATGCAAAAACTCCGTTCGTAGCTGAGGAATTTTTTGTTAAAAAATAGTCTTGAGGATGTCCTATGATGAGGGTGTTGAAATCAGAGGCATATTTCAAAATTTGGTGAAAAATTTTTGTGTTGGGGATCGAGTTAAAGCCATCAGTAAATGCAACAGCACCGCCATCATGAAGGAAGCCAATTTCTGTCATCTTTTTCCCATTATTTCTTTTTGTTATAGATGCAGTAGGAAATATTCTTACCTTACTAGCTTCTCTACCTCTATTTTTAAAAAATTCTAGTAGTTCTGGATTATCTATTGAAGGCTTTGTATCTGGACGGGTTACTAAACTAGTGACACCTCCAGCGGCAGCAGCACTGCTAGCAGATCTGAAGCTTTCCTTATGTTTCTCTCCAGGCTCGCATACCTTAACCCCAATATCAACGATACCAGGTGCTAAACACATTCCTTTGCAATCAATTACCTTACCTTTAATGCCATCATTTTTCTTATCTATTAAACCACCATTTATTGTTAAAGTTCCTGTTGTTTCTATTTCTACTTTAGGGTCAATTAATCTTGCATTTATAAATGTAATTTGTTTTTCCATATTAATTTTTCCTATCCACTAATAGGTGAAGAACGGCCATTCTCAAGGCAACACCAATTTCTACCTGTTCTTGGATAACACTTCTATTTAGATCGTCAGCAATAATTCCATCAATTTCAACTCCTCTGTTCATAGGACCAGGATGCATAACTATTGCATCACTTTTTGCTAGCAAAAGTTTCTGATTATCAAGACCATAGCGATTGAAATACTCGCGCCTTGAAGGGATAAAACCACCCTTCATTCGTTCTTTTTGCAATCTAAGCATCATTATTACGTCAGCATTCCTAACACCATCTTCCATACGATTATATATTTCTAGACCCATTTCCTTAAATGAGTTTGGTAACAGGTTGCTAGGACCGATTAGTCGCACTTGGTTATTAAATTTACATAATAGGGCTATATTTGATCGAGCTACACGGCTATGGCTTATATCTCCGCAAATAGCAATTATTAAGCCTTCTTTTTTTTTCTTTCTATGCTTTATAGTCAAAAAATCTAGCAGTGCCTGTGTTGGGTGTTCGTGACTGCCATCTCCAGCATTAAGAACCGAGCAATTAACTTTTTCTGACAAGAGATTCACAGCACCTGAAGAAGAATGTCTTACAATGAGCAAATCCGGTCTCATTGCATTCAAAGTTAAAGCAGTATCGATGAGTGTCTCTCCCTTTTTTATAGAACTAGTTGCAATTCTTATGTCTTGAACTATTCCACCTAATTTTTTTCCAGCTAATTCAAAACTCGCAAGCGTCCTAGTTGAGTTTTCAAAAAAAACATTAATTTGAGTAAAAGATTGTAGATGATGTTTTTGCTCAACTTTATTCTTATTTTTCTGAAGGTAATATTCAGCAAGAGCAAAGATCTCTTCTATGTCACTTCTGCTTAGATCATCTATTTGAATTAAATGCTTTGTCTGCAAAAATCTTTCCACTTAACAATAAAATGATTAGATAAAGATTTAAGTACCAGATAAAATTTCTAAAACAATGATTAAATTGCAAAGCTAAATGAGAAGTGATTTTGAACAACTTTTATGGTTATACTCAATGGGTGTTGAGGATGTTGCAACCCGTAAGCCACAAAATTATTTCAATGTTCAACTAGAGAAGAAAATTAACGATTCGGCTCGTCAAGATGATCCCTTATTAAAAAAAAGTGAAGAAAATGGGGATCCAGACAGAGAAAGCTTTTTAAATGAAGTTTACAAAAAAGATATTAATGCAATTGAGAGTGTTGGCGCTTTGGAGGCATATTGGCGAGATTCTTTGATACATAACTTCAAAATCAAGAAATTCTGGGGATATAATAAACTAAAACAGATAAATAAGCTAAATATCTTGATTATTCATGAACCCCCTAATAGAGCCGATTTTGCTCAGTATCTTTTCCTGGATGGCAAAAAGAGGAATTTAATCAACAATATTATATTCAGTATTTTATCGGGTGAGAGCGAAAGAGAAGTGCAAAATATTTTTGTTCCTATATTACCAATTCCCTTAAACAAGGCGATGGAATTCAAAAATCTTCAATCTTTTCATTTAATGTTCTTGCAGAGGTTAAAGCATATAATAAAACCTTCCCTGACTATTCTAATTGGTGACAAAGCAATCTCTCTTATATCACCGCGTCTGGGAGCGAATGAGGATGAAGCTATGAAAAAAAATCAGTATTTTTCAATTCCTGAGCTCGATTATATGATGAGTGTTCCGGAAGTAAAAAAGAGTGTTTGGGAAGAATGGAAACAAAAAAGAAGGACTTTAAAGAATGAACTCTTCTTATAATATGTCTCGAGAATTTAAATCTATAAATATAGCAATTCTCACTGTTTCAGATACAAGAACAAAGAGAACGGACAAATCTGGCGATTTTTTATCCAATGCTGTAGAAGATGCCGGTCATAAGGTAATTCATAAGCGTATTGTTAAAGATGAGTTAGTTGAAATAAAAAATGTTTTAGAGGCATGGAGTATGAGCTCCAATATTGATGTAATAATAAGCACCGGTGGGACCGGTCTTACCAAAAGAGACGTCTCCGTAGAAGCCCACTCTCAAGTGTATGAAAAAGAGATAACAGCGTTTCCATCAATGTTCGCGTCAATTTCAATGGAAAAAATAGGTACATCAGCACTACAAAGTCGAGCATGTGCAGGAGTAAGGAATGGAACCTATTTATTTGCTTTACCAGGATCTCCTTCAGCGTGTAGAGATGCATGGGAGAGTTTGCTGAGACCACAATTTGATTATAGACATTTACCTTGTAACTTTGTGGAGATAATGCCGCGGTTGGCAAAGGACACTATAGACGAAAGTTAAGTGTGGAAGTTCTAACTCAAAAAGCTGCGTTTATAAATTTTATAGACAGTGATAATTTGTAAATTTTTTAAAAATAATATATCAAAGCTACACGCTTGTAAAAATTTTTAGGGCAAATGAAGTTTTTTAAAAGAACATCAATATTTTTTATCCTTTTTGGTTTAATACTTCTATTCTTTGGTTACACAGTGACCTCTTTCACCGCTTCCTCTGAAAAAGATCGTAGGTATTCAAGCAAAAAGAAAGGCGGGGAGAGAGAATATACAGTTTTTACGGATAAAATAAAGAGATCGGAAGAGACTCCAATCATAAACAGCTATGGAGAGGTGAAAAGCTGGCGCACCTTGGAAATAAGAGCACCAGTTGTTGGAAAAATATCTGAAGTAGCCAAGGTCTTTAGAGATGGGTCAACAGTGGTTGAGGGAGATTTCTTGTTTTCAATTGAAGATACAGAATACAAAGACAGCCTCGCGATAGCCAAAGCTGATCTACGGGATGCCGAAAGCGATCTAATAAATGCCAAAACACTTTTTGAGCTTGCGAAATTGGATCTCGAGGCAGCAGAAAAGGAAAAAACTATTCGATTGGCTTCATTTGAAAGGCAACAGAAACTAAAAGCTAATGGAGTTATATCAGAAACTATATTTGAACAGTCATCTTTAGCTCTTACGAATTCTGAGAAATCTCTTATCATGAAGAAGAATTCTTTTGTTCAAGCAAAGAATAAAATTTTTAAGGCTGAAGTGCTTGTAGAACGAAAGAAGGTTGCTCACGATTTAGCAAAAAGGCAGCTGGCGGATACGAAATTTTTTGCTCCATTTACGGGAGTGCTAGATCAAGTGAATGCAGTTACAGGTCGCCTTATTTCATCCAATGATCGTCTAGGTGAAATACTCGATCCCAAAGCTTTAGAAGTAGTATTTCCTTTATCTGACATTCAATATCCCAGGATAACTGATAAGGAAGGGAATTTTATCAAACTTAAGGTTGAATATTCTTCAGGAGGACTAGAAAAAAAGAATGTCTACTCTGGAATTATAGAAAGAGTAGGTGGTCAAGCAAATACGGGTAATACGGGAAGACAGGTATTTGCTAGTATCTCTGCGCAGAATGGATTGTCTTTGAAACCAGGAGATTTTGTTAAGGTCAAGATATTTGAACCGAAGCTAAAGGGCATCGCCAAGCTCCCACTGGGGTCTTTGGGGTCAAACAATACTATACTGTTGGTCAATGATGATTTTCGATTAGAAAAAATAAATATTGATGTTATTAGATTTCAAGAAAACCATATTCTGGTAAAGAATGTTCCATTTAATAGAAAGTTTGTAACTAAATGGTCTCCCCAATTAGATGCTGGTGTAAAGGTAAAAGTTATAGATAGTTCTAAAGGTAATGAGAGAGTAAAGCCTGCGGAAAATGAAACTATAAAATTGACTGGTGAAGAAAGAGATAAGCTAATTAGTGCTGTTGAAAATAACAAGTGGATCCCAAAAGATGTAAAAAAAAGGCTTGTAAAACAGCTTAGCCAGGAACTTGTTCCTAAAAAAGTTGTAGATAGGCTAAGAAAACGGATGGGAGGTTAAAATAGATGGAACGAAGCCAAGACCCATCATTATTTGGATCTTTTTTTGGTTACTTTATTGCCCATAGCACAATTGCTAACCTTGTTTTAGTTGTAATTGTGGTCTTGGGCTTCTTTTCAATAAATAAGCTGAGATCTCAATTTTTTCCTGACGTAGTTATTGAGCAAATTAATGTCAGCGCATATTGGCCAGGTGCAGGTGCTGAAGACCTAGATACTGGAGTTGTAGGCTATCTCGAGCCTAGTTTGTTGGAATTGGAAGGAATAGAGAGAATTGTATCGCGTTCCTACGAGGGTGTCTCTAGAATAACTATAAATTTTGTTTCAAACTGGGATATGGAAAAGGCATTAGATGATGTCAAGATTGCAATTGAAGAAGCCCAAAACTTACCTGATGAATTAGACGATATTGACGTCAAGAGGCGAGTATGGAGAGATCGCGTAACGAACGTTGTTTTTTCTGGCCCCTTTACTATTGAACAATTAGAAAAATATTCAGACGAATTTTTACAACTTTTATATAGTGAAGGAATTGCCAAAACTTCTACTCGGGGAGGAATGGAACCAATTGTACGAGTGGTGGTGCCAGAAATTAGCCTACTTAAGAATAACTTGACTCTGCGTGAATTATCAAGTGCCGTCAGTTCGGGCGCTTCAAGTATACCAGCAGGTGAAACAAATGATGGGTTAGCCAGATTGAAGGCTGGTTCCGATAAAACACAACAAATAGACCTGGCTGAAATTACTGCCAAAACTTCTTTAAATGGTGAAAGCATAAAACTTGGGGATATTAGCGCGATTAGCATCGATGAATTTCCAACGGTGGAATTTTTCAAAGGAAAAAATCCTGCGATAATTACAAGAGTTGACAGAGGGTCTGATGGAGACGCCATCAAAATACAAGATAAAGTGGAAACTTTAATAAAAAAATTTCAGTTGAACATGCCTGAAACACTAACTATTGAATTGTCTGGGACACGCACGGAGGCAATTAAGAATAGATTAAATATATTGATTTCTAATGGAATAGTTGGATTAATCTTAGTCTTATTTTTTCTTTTTTTGTTTCTGAATGCGGAAACAGCTTTGTGGGTAGCTGTTGGAATTCCAGCTGCACTTTTTGCTTCCTTTGGCTTGATGTACCTAATAGGTATTTCCATTAATATGATATCGCTTTTTGCGCTAATTATCTGTTTGGGGATTGTGGTAGATGATGCAATTGTGGTTGCTGAACATGCAGATTATCGTGCGTCATTTCTAAAGGAAGACCCTTATAACGCTGCAAAAAACGCAGCGACATTTATGGGGCTTCCAGTATTTACTGCCACCATTACCACTGTTTTGGCTTTCAGTGGCTTAGTACTTATAGGAGGCAGGTTCGGATCATTGATTGCTGATATTCCATATACAGTTATTTTGGTATTGGTTGCATCCCTATTAGAGTGCTTTCTCATCCTTCCAAACCATATGTATCACAGCCTAAAAAATAGTGCCAAACGTATTAGGTGGTATAATGTTCCAAGTCAAAAATTTAATGAAAAATTTGAAATTTTTAAAAACAAATATTTTAAACCTTTTATACAGCTTAATTTGCAGTATAGATACCTAAGTTTAATCTTTATGCTTTCACTTCTTTTTTGTTCAATAAGTTTGTTAGTTTCTGGTGATGTAAAATGGAGGTTTTGGAATCCACCAGAAATAGGGCGTTTAACGGCTAATATTGCAATGGTTTCTGGCGCTGAGCGTAAGGATACTTTAGCTATGATACGAGAATTAGAAAGAGCAAATAAAAAAGTGGCTGAAGGGTTTGAAAGGGAAAATGGCAAAAATCCTATTACTTTTCAAATTAGCCAAATTGGTGGAAACGAAGGTCGTGGTATTTCAGGTGCTGAAAATAAAGATAAAGACTTACTTGGTTCTTTCACTGTAGAGTTGATTGACGCTGATCTAAGGCCTTATTCGTCTTTTACCTATCTCGCAGCGCTTCAGGATGAAGTAAACAAAAGTCCCCTTTTAGAAACCATAAGTTTTAGGAGATGGGGGTCTGGTCCTGGTGGAGATGGCATTTCTATAAACTTGGCGGCGTCTGACACAAAAACTTTAAAAGAAGCTGCAGAACAATTAAAAGCTTCTCTTTCTTCTTATCAGGAAATCTCTGCACTTGAAGATACGCAAGGGTACGACAAGACCGAATATATCATTACGTTAACTAACCGTGGGAAGAAACTAGGCTTCACAATAGATAGTATTGGTAGACAGTTATCAGATAGATTAAATGGTATTGAGACATTAACCTTCTTGAAAGGGAATAAAACTGGGAAAATAATAATAGAGTTATCTGAAGAAAATTTAAATGGTGATTTCATTCAAAATGCGAAGGTAAGAAGCAACAGAGGGCATTATGGAAGTTTATCTGATATTGTAGAAATCAAGGCACAGTATGGTTTTTCATCAGTCATCAGGGAAGATGGGCAAAAGATAATAACAGTCACAGGACAATTGTCTGAAGAAGATGCAGAGCAAGCTGAAATAGTGAAAGATAGAATACAAAACGAAATTTTGCCGTCAATCGAAGAGGGGTTTGGAGTAATAAGTAGTTTAACCGGTTTAGCAGAACAGGAACGAAAGTTTTTAGACGATGCACTTGTTGCTTTTCTGTTATGCATTTTAGGCATTTATTTAACTTTGGCATGGGTGTTTGCGAGCTGGTCTAGGCCAATGGTTATTATGTTTATAATCCCTTTTGGGTTAATTGGTGCTCTATGGGGTCATTATGTTTATGGTATAGCCTTATCTATGTTCAGTATTATCGGATTAATTGGGATGACAGGAATTATTATAAACGACTCAATTGTACTTATCTCTACTTTTAATGAATATAAGAAAAAAATGGATAATACGGGAGCTACCATTAAAGCAACTTGCGATAGGTTAAGACCAATACTTTTAACAACACTTACGACAGTTTTCGGATTAGCACCCTTATTATTCGAACAATCAACAGATGCACAGTTTTTAAAGCCAACTGTAATTACTTTAGTTTTTGGGCTAGGTTTTGGGATGTTAATTTTGCTGATAATAGTACCAGTGTTCATAGCGGTACAGCATGATTTATATAAGCACTATAAGTCTTTTAGGAGATTTGTTTTTTCAGCTAGGCTTAATGAGCAAAATGGGTGGAAAAACTTAATTTATGTTTCAGTCTTCTTTTTAGGAGTATTGGGTCTTATTTTTATCCAATTACTTTTTTCCTTTGATTACTTTATTATCTTTTTTACCGCTTTCGTATGCTTAGGATTGTTTTACATTTGGTTTGCACTTATGAAACAAATTCAAGATAGAGTGTTTTCAATCCGAAAGCCTACATTGTAAAAAGCATTAAGCTGGACAGCCAATAGTTCTCTTAGCTATATGATTATCTAAATATATAATAGAAAATTTTTTTTTATCCTTA
>CACELY010000028.1 GCA_902560505.1 uncultured Alphaproteobacteria bacterium | reverse complement strand
CAAGCCGTAGGAACAATGCGAAAGGGGCGTAGCTCTAGACGGCTAAAGAGCCGGACAAGAAGTTTTACAATGCTGCCAGCATTACAGCACAGCCTTCCGCTAACAGAACCATTAAACCGAGATCAAATCAAACGAATTGATGAGGCCTCCATGAACATCTTGGAAAATACTGGCATTCATTTTAGAGATAAAATTGCTCTTGAAGATTGGAGATCCATTGGGGCAAAGATTATTGGAGAAACAGTTTTTCTAGATAGATTTCTAGTAAAAGATCTAATTAAATCCATACCCGAGACCTTTACATATCACGCTAGAAACCCAAAAAATAATCTTGATTTTGGAAAAAGTAGCTGCATGTTCGTGCCAATGACGGGAGCTCCATACCTAAGAGACCTAGAAGACACACGTCGTAATCCAACCTTAGAAGATTTAGCAAATTTTCATAAACTTTCACACATGCTTCCCTCTATGCACTCAAGTGCACATCATATAGTAGAGCCCTACGATCATCCTATAAGCCAGCGTCATTTACGTATTACATATTCATCCATGCGATACTCCGACAAAACATTTATGGGAATGACAACAAGTCCCAAAAACGCGGAAGATGTGATTAAAATGTGCGATATTCTGTTTGGCCCTGGTTTTATCGACAGTCATCCAGTAGTTACAGGTAATTGCAACGGAAACTCTCCTTTAGTTTGGGATGAAACGATGCTTGGCGCGATGAGAGCTTTTTGTGAAAGAAACCAACCGGTATTATGCTCTCCGTTCGTTTTAGGAGGAGCAAACACCCCCGCATCGGTAGCTCCAACAGTTGCACAACTTAATGCTGAGGCGTTATCGGCTCTGGCGTACACACAAGTCATTAAAAAAGGTACACCGGCAATTTATGGTCATTATCTTTCTACGGTGTCAATGAAGTCAGGAGCTCCGATGGCAGGAACACCTGAGATTAGTTTAATGAATTTTATGATTGGTCAAATGGCACGTTATTATAAGGTGCCGTGGAGAACATCAAACACATTAGGAGGCGCAAAGACTTTTGATGCGCAAGCCGGCTATGAGAGTGCAACAACACTTATGGCCGTGATGATGTCTGGTGCAAATTATATTTGGCATTCAGCCGGATGGAATGAGGCTGGTATGCACTGTAGCACAGCTAAGTTTATTGTTGATGCAGAGCAATGCGCGATGGCATATCGAATGGCTCAAGGCATTAATTGGGACGACTTTGATGAGGGCCTAAACGCAGTCAATGACATTGGACCCGGCGGTCACTATCTCGGTCATCCCCACACACTAGAAAACTTTCAACGGGCTTTCTTTATGCCTGAGCTTTTTGATAATAACTCTATTGAGCAATGGCAGGCCGAAGGCTCAACCGAGATTACTGAAAGAGCGCTAAAGTACGCAAAATCTCTTTTGGCAGATTATGAAGAACCAAAAATCAATGAAGCAATCAATGATGAGTTATTGGAATTTATTGCTCTGAGAGAGTCGCAAATTCCCGCCACCGACTCCCTTAATCAGGAGTTTTAATAAAAATGAGATTTCAAGGAAAAAAAGCTCTTGTAACAGGTGCCGCAGGTGGAATTGGCAAATCGCTTGTAAGAAAATTGAGAGCGGAAGGAGCATCAGTTGCAATTACAGATATAACCCTTAGTAATGTTGAAGCGGAAGCTCATTTCCCAGGCGACCTTTCTGCTGCTCAGTTCTGCGACGACTTGCCTAATAAAGCCAAAGATGCATTGGGGGGGCTAGATATTCTTATAAACAACGCAGGCATCATTCGAAGAGGAAAAATTACTAAAGCAACGGATGATGACTTTAAATCAACGATGGCCGTAAACATAGAGGCTCCGTTTAGGTTATGTCGATCCACAATCCCTATTTTGGTAAAAAATGGAGGTGGATCAATTGTAAATATAGCTAGCTGCTGGGGTTTAAATCCTGGCCCTGATCACCCGATTTACATTATGTCAAAAGCCGCTTTAGCTTCATTTACACAGTGTTTAGGTCGTGATCACGCACATCAAAACATACGGGTAAACGCTGTTTGTCCAAATGAAGTAAATACACCTATGATACGTTCTGGTTTTTCTATTCGTGGTCTTGATCCAGAGAAGGCTATAAAAGAACTCAATGAGTCCGTTCCTCTAGGCCGCATAGCAGAACCTGATGATATTTCAGACGTAATTTTGTTTTTAGCCTCTGATGAAGCTCGGTATATGTGTGGATCTCTTGTCGAAGTAAATGGAGGAAAACCCGTATCATGAGAGAACTGGAAGGTAAGATTGCGTTAGTTACTGGGGCGTCACGCGGGATCGGGCTTAGCACAGCAAAGCTCTTAGCTGAAAAAGGTGCCAAGGTTTACACAGCGCAAAGAAGTAAAGGGGAGCATCTTTGGCTTGAGGCTGACTTTAATGACTTGAAAATGCCAAAAAGAATTCTGTCACAAGTACGAGACTTGGAAGGGCACCTTGATATTTTAGTGAATAATGCAGGCATTATGCGTGAGGGGAATGCCGAAGAAACAACTGAAACTGATTGGTTTGAGCAACTTCAAATTAATTTAACGGTTCCCTTTCTTCTTATAAAATATGCTCTTCCAATGTTAAAGGTAAGAAAGGGCTCTATTATTAATGTAGGTTCTATAGAAGGTTTAGGAAGCAATCCTAGCCATCCAGCTTATTGTGCTTCAAAAGGAGGACTTCATGCATTAACGCGGGCGGTCGCAGTTGACTATGGACCTGAAGGCGTACGGTGTAATGCTGTTGCTCCTGGCTGGATTAATACTGAGTTGAATGAGAAGTTCATAAAATCTTTATCAGATCCCAAAGTTTTTAAAAATAAAATTGGTGAAATTCATCCCTTAAAGCGAACTGGAGAACCTCTTGAAGTGGCTGAATTAATTGTTTGGCTTGCATCTGAGAAGGCATCTTTTTTGACTGGTCAAGTCCTGACTGTTGACGGGGGTAGAACCGCAAAATTGAGCTTACCTTAAAATGATAAGTGTTTCCCAAAACCCTGGCCCTTCTGCATGGAACGAGTTGCTTCCTAACAGGAAAACGCTTCCTAGCCTCTTGGGCAACTTAACATCTGATTGGCTTATTATTGGAGCAGGCTTTGCTGGATTATCCGCAGCAAGAAGGGTTCAAAAAGAAGCGCCAAATGACCGTATTGTCATTTTAGATGCTCAAGGACTTGCCTCAGGACCTGCAGGAAGAAATTCTGGCTTTATGATTGATTTACCGCATGACTTGGCAAGCGATGATTACGGAGGCCAATTAGAAAATGATCGTCAAACTATCAAGCAAAATAGGTTTGCCATTAAGTTTGCAAAAGAGACCGTTGAGGCTCTAGGTCTACCTACGGAATGTTTTAAAGAAATCGGGAAAATAAATGGCGCTGCAACCACCAAAGGCATGCGTCATAACACTGATTATGCAAAACATCTTTCACAACTTGGCGAAAGATATGAACATTTCGATGCAAAATCAATGAAAGGTATTACCGGAACTAGTTATTATAAAGGAGGGCTTTTTACGCCTGGAACTGTAATGATCCAACCGGCTTTATACATCAGAGCTTTGGGTGAAAAAATGCTTTCTAATAGAGTTCAAATATATGAAACGTCACCGGTAGAAGAACTAAATAAAGTTGGATCTGATTGGCAAGCAAAAACACCCAAAGGTGTTATTACCGCCTCTAAAGTAATTCTTGCGGTTAACGGAAACATAGAGAATTTTGGTTATTTCAATAACTCACTTCTTCATATCTACACTTATGGCTCCATCACACAAAAACTTACGCCTGACCAAATTAAAATTCTTGGAGGCAAAAAAGAGTGGGGGATAACTCCGGCAGACCCTCTAGGAACCACAGTAAGACGTATATCTGGGATTGGAGGGGATAGAATTGTAATTCGTAATCGCTTTACATATAACCCAAATATGAGACCCAACAAATCGATACTTGATAATGTGTTGAGAAGTCATGTCAAAAGCTTCTCAGACCGTTTCCCCATGCTGAAGGGTATAAAATTCACCCAAACTTGGGGTGGACACTTAACCCTTTCAAGAAATAATGTAGCAGCCTTTGGCGAACTAAAACCTGGTCTTTTTTCCGCCTGTTGTCAAAATGGGTTAGGTACTGTCAAGGGGACACTTCATGGGTTAGCTGCTGCTGACTTGGCTATGGGAAAAAAAACGCCTCTAGTTCAACAATTGTTAAATAACCCTAAGCCAAAAAAGCTGCCGCCTAAACCTTTGACGAAAATCGCAGTATCCTCCCGGATAAAGTTAGGGGAATTGCTGGCAGGGAAAGAACTTTAGAAATTAAGAAAATAGATAAGAGGAAGAATAAATGAAAGCCGATAAAAATTCAGTGAATATGCCAACCATTGGCTTTGGAACTTATTTAATCCCAAATGAGGAGGCACAGAAAACTATAAAAACAGCACTCATAATTGGATATAGGCATATTGATACTGCTGAGGTTTACAGAAATGAGGTGGGTATTGGGTTAGGTCTTAAAGACACATTCACTCAACTTTCTCTTCAAAGAGATGACGTTTTCATTACCAGTAAGGTTTTTCCTGGAAATCCAAGTTGGGGCAGAGCGCCAAAAAATTATAAGATGTGTCTTGAGGCTTGTGACAGCAGTCTTGAAAGGCTCAATCTTGACTATCTTGATTGTTATCTAATTCACGCACCTTTCTGCAAGGACTTAAGACTAGAGCAATGGCAAGCATTATGTGATCTCAAAAAGGAAGGGAAAACCAGAACTATAGGTGTCTCAAACTATAGCCAGTTACATATTCAAGAGATAATTAATGAAGGACTCGAAGTTCCTGAATATAATCAGATCGAGTTACACCCTTGGTGCCAGAAAGAAGAATTAGTTTCCTTTTTGAAAGAGAAAAATATAAAGGTAGTAGCCTATAGCTCATTAGTTCCCTTGGAGGGATGGAGGGCAAAACCCAATCAAGACAGTGCAAAATCTCAAAGCATGAAAGAGCTTGGTGCTGATAATTCTTCTCCGTTTAAGAGAATGTCAAAAAAGTATGGCGTGTCTGAGGCACAGATATTACTCAAGTGGGGACTTCAAATGGGCTTTGTGATTTTACCAAAATCTTCGGATGAAAACAGAATTAGAGAAAACTTTGACCTTTCCTTTCAAATTGATGATTCCGATATGAAAGAAATAAGCACTATGGATAAAGGCGATGGTATTGCATGGCCAAATGGCGATCCTTGTAACTCTGAGTAAATGTAAAATCATTAATTTTACTTGCGTTTTTTCATTTTAAGTGTAAATCCGTTCCACAAGTAGCAACTTTTATCAAAAAACGGAAAGCATATGGAATTACGAAATATTGCGATCATCGCACACGTTGATCATGGGAAAACGACATTAGTAGACGAGTTACTGAAACAATCTGGAGCTTTTAGAGAGAATGAAGCGACAGTTGAACGCGCTTTGGATAGTAACGATCTTGAACGTGAAAGAGGTATCACAATATTGGCAAAAGCTACTTCAGTCGTTTGGAACGATATTCGATTTAATATAGTTGATACGCCAGGACATGCGGATTTTGGAGGCGAGGTTGAGCGTATACTCTCAATGGTAGACGGAGTAGTACTGTTAGTTGACGCCGCAGAGGGCCCGATGCCTCAGACAAAATTTGTTACTTCAAAAGCTCTTTCACTCGGACTCAAACCTATAGTTGTATTAAACAAAGTTGATAAGCAAGATGCCGAGCCAGATAGAGCGCTAGATGAGGTTTTCGACCTTTTTGCTAATTTAGGTGCAAATGACGATCAATTGGATTTTCCCATTTTATATGCATCCGGACGCTCCGGTTGGGCGGACAAAAGCTTAGAGGGGCCTAGAAAAAATCTTGACAGTCTTTTTAAATTAATTTCAACACATGTTGCTCAACCAAACCAAATTTCGAAACGTAACGAACCATTTAAGATGCTGGCTACAACACTAGGTGGGGATAGTTTTCTCGGAAGAGTTCTTACTGGACGAATTGAGTCAGGTACGCTCAAAACAGGGCAAAATTTGAAAGCAATAAGCATCAATAATGAGCTCATAGAAAATTTTCGTGTAAATAAAATTTTGGCATTTAGAGGATTAAAACAGCAAGCAATAGATACCGCTGAAGCTGGAGATATAGTATCCCTAGCTGGAATGAGCAAGGCAACTGTTGCAGATACAATAGCAGACCAATCAGTTGAAGAACCAATTCCAGCGCAACCAATAGATCCTCCAACTATTACAGTCACATTTGGAATTAATGACAGCCCCTTAGCGGGTAGAGACGGCAAAAAAGTTCAGAGCAGAGTAATTAGAGACCGCTTGCTAAAAGAGTGCGAAAGTAACGTCGCAATCAAGATGGTGGACACACCAGGCGGTGAAGCCTTTGATGTCTCGGGTAGAGGTGAATTACAAATGGGTGTTTTAATTGAAAATATGAGGAGAGAGGGATTTGAGCTCTCTATTTCAAGACCACGCGTTATTTATAAGGACGTGGATGGTGTTAAAAATGAACCAATAGAGGAAGTTACTATTGACGTCGATGAAGAATTCTCTGGTGCTGTGATAGAGAAACTGTCCTCTAGAAAAGGAGAAATGGTTGACTTGAAGTCTTCAGGCTCCGGAAAAACAAGAATTATTGCATTAGTCCCATCGCGCGGATTAATTGGATATCACAGTGAATTTATGACCGATACAAGGGGAACAGGAATATTAAACCGAGTGTTCCACTCTTGGAGCCCGCATAAAGGCTCAATTGCAGGGCGCCGCCAAGGTGTTTTAATCTCCATGGAAAACGGAAGCTCGGTTGCGTATGCTATTTTTAACCTTGAAGAAAGAGGAAAGTTTTTTATTGGGTCAGGAGAGGAAGTTTATGAAGGGATGATTATTGGTGAACATAACAGAGACAATGATCTAGAAGTCAACCCTCTTAAAGGCAAAAAATTAACTAATATTAGAGCCTCTGGTAATGACGAAGCAGTGCGATTGACACCTCCAACAAAGCTAAGTCTCGAGCAAGCAATCGCTTATATCGATGATGACGAGCTAGTTGAAGTTACACCTAATCATATTCGCTTGAGAAAACGAATACTAACTTCAGTTGAAAGAAAAAGAAGTCAAAAAATCGCAAGCTAATAAGTTGTAAATGTTCATTAATTAGACCGCGTAAACACTCGCTTTTTACACAGTTTATATATTGTTGTCTTGAGAAAGATAACTTACACTGTGAATATAAATGTAAGAGGAGTGAACAATGCCCAAAGGTTATTTTATAAGCGCACATAGAAGTACCGCCGATCCCGAGAAAAGAGCTGCGTATCTCAAATTGGCTGGGCCTGCTATCGAAAAATATAATGGAAAAATACTAGCGAGTACGAATAAAATCAAAGTTTTTGAAGATGGGAAAGTAGAACAAACCGTTTTAATAGAGTTTGAGTCATTTGAAAAAGCTGCGGAATGTATTGATAGCAAAGAATACCAAGACGCTTTATCAGCTCTCGATGGAGGTGCTAACAGAGATTGCAGAGTGTTCGAGGGACTATAAAATGTACCCAGGAAAACTAGCTAAGAAGTATGAAGATCGACCAGCCTTTATAATGGCTTCAACTGGAGAAACGGTCACGTATAAAGAATTCGAGGCGCGGTCAAACCAACTTGCCCATTTTTTTAGAGAAGAAGGCTTAAAAAAAGGAGACCACTACTCAGTTTTTATGGAAAATAATAATAGGTATCTTGAGTCAAATTCAGCAGGTGAGAGAGCTGGGTTAATTTATACATGTATTAATTCTTATCTTAAAGACGAAGAGTTGGCTTACATATTGGTGAACTCCGACGCCAAAATTCTAATTACATCGATATCAAAATTAGACATTGTTGAAACAGCGGTCAAACAGTGCACTATATTGAAAAAAATACTTGTTGTTGGGGCAGAGGGAGAAAAGTTACCGGATGGCATGTATGATTTTGTGACAGCCATCTCTCGATTTCCCATATCTCCAATTCCAGACGAAAACCTTGGCGCAGCTATGCTTTATTCCTCAGGCACAACCGGACGACCGAAAGGTATTTTGCGCCCGTTGCCCGATCAAAAACCTGATGAACCACTTCCTATAATGGGTTTTTTGTCTAATTTATGGAATTACAGTGAGGATATGATTTATCTCTCCCCTGCCCCACTTTACCACTCAGCGCCCCAAGCTGCGAACAGCCTAGCAATAAGAAAGGGCGCAACAACTGTAATAATGGAAAAGTTTGAGCCGCTTGAATATTTAAGTTTAATAGAAAAATACTCAATTACGCATTCTCAATTAGTGCCAACAATGTTTAGCAGAATGCTCAAACTAAGTGACGAAGAAAAAAATAGGTATGATCTTTCGTCACTAAAATACGCACTTCATGCAGCTGCTCCCTGCCCAGAACAGGTAAAACGACAAATGATTGATTGGTGGGGACCAATTATTTGTGAGTATTATGGAGCCACAGAGGCCTTTGGTTTTGCTTATTGTGATACAAAGGAATGGTTAGACCACCCTGGAACGGTAGGCAAAATAATGATCGGCGAGTTAACAGTAATGGACGATGAGATGAATGAAATGCCAGTAGGTGAGCCAGGTACTCTTTGGTTTAAACCTGCTTCCGAATTTAACTATCATAAAGAGCCTGAAAAAACAGCAGAAGCCTATTCCGTAGATAAAAGCTTAACTACAGTGGGCGATGTTGGTTATTTAGATGAAGATGGATTCCTTTATTTAACAGACAGAAAAGCCTTTATGATCATATCTGGAGGAGTAAATATTTATCCCCAAGAGTGTGAAGATCTCCTTATATCTCACCCAAAAGTTTTTGATGCTGCCGTTTTTGGTGTTCCAAATCCAGATTTGGGAGAAGAAGTAAAAGCAGTTGTCCAACCCGTTGAAAGCTCCGTTTCGAAGGAGGAACTAGCTAGCGAATTATTAGAATATCTTCACAGTAACCTATCAAGACAAAAAGTTCCACGTTCCATAGACTTCGTCACAGAACTTCCAAGACTTCCAACCGGTAAACTATATAAAAGAGTGTTGAGGGATAAATACTGGGGTGAAGGTAAAAGTCGAATTGTCCAGGAATAGTATTATTTAGGAGAATTAAATATGTATCCAGGAGAACTCGGAAAAAAGTATGCTGATCGTCCTGCTTTTATTATGGCATCGACTGGAAAAGAAGTCACATATGCAGAATTTGAGAGTCGAGCAAACCAACTTGCCCACTACCTGCGATCAATAAATCTGAAATTCAAAGATCATTACGCAATCTTTATGGAAAATAATGACAGATTTTTAGAAGCAAACTCTGCTGGTGAACGTGCAGGTTTATATTACACATGCATAAACTCTTATTTAACCGCAAGTGAGGTATCCTATATAATAAACAACTCAGAATCCCAGGTATTGATAACATCTTCGAAAATGCTTCCAACAGTGATTGAAGCGGAAGACTCTTGTCCCGGTCTTAAGAAGATTCTTGTCGTAGGGGCAGAAAAGCAATCTTTATCCAGAAAAATATTAGATTATGAAGAGACTATTTCGAATTTTCCGACCCATCCAATAAATGACGAATGTCTGGGAACTTCAATGCTATATTCTTCGGGAACAACTGGACGCCCAAAAGGTATATTAAGACCACTACCATTTCAAAAACCAAATGAACGGTTACCCGTATTCAATTTTCTTATGAAATTATGGTCTTTTGACCAAGATAATGTCATATATCTTTCACCGGCACCTTTGTATCACTCCGCACCTTTAGCCGCTGCTAGTTTTGCGATAGGTACCGGCGCAACGACTATAATAATGGAACAATTTGATCCATTAGAATTCTTGAGGCTTGTTGAAAAGTATAAAGTTACCCATTCCCAACTAGTTCCAACTATGTTTTCCAGAATGTTAAAACTATCAGAAAAAGAAAAGGGTATGTATGACCTGTCGTCCCATAAATATGCCATTCATGGCGCTGCACCCTGCCCTGAGAAAGTTAAGTATCAAATGATAGATTGGTGGGGGCCAATCATATATGAGTACTATGGGGCTACAGAGGCTTTTGGCTTTGCATATTGTAATAGCGAAGAGTGGCTTGAACACCCGGGCACCGTAGGAAAGATTGTTTCCGGTGAGTTGGCAGTTCTGGACGATAATATGAAGGAACTTCCTAGTGGAGAGCCTGGCACTTTATGGTTTAAACCAACTTCAGAATTTGAATATTTTAATGATCCCGAAAGAACTTCAGAGGCGTACTCCGAAGATAAACAACTAACCACTGTTTGGGATGTTGGTTATACCGACAGCGATGGATATCTATATCTAACGGATAGAAAAACATTTATGATTATTTCAGGAGGTGTGAATATTTACCCTCAAGAATGTGAAGACCTACTAATCCCACACCCAAAAGTTTTTGATGCCGCTGTTTTTGGAGTTCCGAATGAGGATTTGGGAGAGGAGGTGAAGGCTGTGGTGCAACCAATTGATGGAATTAAGGGAGATGAAACGCTTACAAAGGAGTTATTTGATTATCTTTCAGAGCATCTATCAAGACAAAAAATACCGCGTTCGATTGACTACATAGATAAAATACCAAGACTTCCTACAGGCAAGCTATACAAACGACTTTTACGTGATGAATACTGGGGCCGAGGTAGTAACAAGATTGTGAAAAATTGAGTAGCCCGGCTATGCAAAATATCTTAGAGGTTCAAAAAAAAGCATTTTTGAAAGAGGGGCCACCTTCTTTAGAAAAAAGAACAGATCTTTTGAAGAGATGTGTTGCATTAATTGAGACACATCAAGATAAAATTATAAAAGCATTAAATCAAGATTTTCAAAATAGATCTGTTGATGAAATTAAGATTTCGGAGATCGACCAAACGATACGGAATATCCTCTTTACTATAAAAAAATTAAATAAGTGGATGCAACCACAGAGGCGATTTTCATCACTTGGAACTGATCTATTAGGAGCAAAGAGTTTTTTACAACCATCGCCATTAGGAACAGTGGGTATAATTGCTCCTTGGAATTTTCCTGTGGGTTTAATTTTTTATCCACTTGCATCAATTTTCGCTGCAGGTAATCGCGCTATGGTAAAACCATCAGAAATCACTCCTGCTACCGCCAATATCATTAAAGAGGGTGTTGAAAAATATTTTGATATTTCCGAACTTGCCGTGATAACTGGCGGGCCATCGGTCGGGAAACAGTTCAGTGGCCTAGAACTAGATCACCTTCTCTTTATAGGAAGTAATAGAGTTGCAAAAAAAGTAGCAACTCAAGCAGCAAAAAACCTAGTGCCAACAACACTTGAACTCGGAGGTAAGAGCCCAACGATAATTGGAACTAATGCCAACATGGCGCTAGCTGCTGAACGAATATTATTTTCAAAAACACTAAATGCCGGTCAGATCTGCCTTTCGCCTGATTATATATTCGTTAAGAAAGATGAGGAAAAAAACTTAATTTCAGAATTACAAAAAGCTTATTCAAAATTTTTTCCTGAACCGAATACCCATAATCAAACCTCAATGGTTAATAAACACCATTTGAAAAGAATGAATAGTTATTTATTGGATGCCACTAAAAAAGGAGCAAAGGTTGAAAGCTTAGGCAAGAATGATGATCTTAATAGAAATATGCTTTCAACAAAAATAGTCACTGAAGTTAATGATGGCATGGATGTTATGAAACATGAGATTTTTGGCCCAGTCCTTCCTATAATGACTTATGACACTATTAGTGATGTTGTTAACTACATAAATAAAAATGATAACCCATTAGGACTATATTTTTTCGGCGGAAGCCAATCTGAACAAAACTTTGTTATAAATAACACAAGATCTGGAGGAGTGACTGTGAACGATACAATGTTTCACATTTTACAGTCTAGGCTTCCTTTTGGAGGAGTGGGTCAGTCAGGGCATGGGTGTTTTCATGGATATGAAGGATTTTTAAATTTTTCACATTTAAAGTCCATTTATCACCAAACGAGTATAGATTTTATTCTGGCTATGATACGACCACCGAGAGGCAAAGCCTTTAGTTTACTCTCAAAAATTATGAAAAAGCTTGGATAGAGTTTTGGAAGAAGCAGATTTCGTAATAATTGGTGGCGGGTCAGCTGGGGCAGTAATCGCGTCCCGATTGAGTGAAAAAAGCAAATATAAAGTTTGTCTTTTAGAAGCTGGTGGCTGGGGCAGCAATTTATTGTTTAGAGCCCCTGCGGGTGGACTTTTGATGCTTAGAGACAAGCCAAAATTTAATAATTGGGCATTTCACACAACACCTCAAAAAGGTCTGAATAATAGGAGAGGTTATCAACCTAGAGGCAAGGCACTCGGAGGATCAAGCGCAATAAATGCTATGATCTATATCCGGGGACAGAAAGAAGACTACGACAGTTGGGCAAACGAGGGAAATAATGGCTGGAGCTGGAATGAAGTACTTCCATTTTTTAAAAAGGCTGAAAATAATGAAAATGGAAGTAAAGAGTTTCATGGAAACTTCGGGCCTTTAGAAGTATCCAATCAAAAAGCAGCAAAACCAATTTCACACGCGTATATTAAGGCCTGTGAGAACTATCAGGTGAAAATTAGAGACGACTTCAATACAGGGGATAACGAAGGTGCAGGTTTTTGGCAATCAACAATTTTCCATTCAAAAAACAAAAATGGCCAACGATGCTCCACTGCTGCGGCTTACCTTTTGCCCCATGTAAAAAATAGAAAAAATCTAGAGATTATTACTAAGGCAAATGTCGTGAGAATAATTTTTAATGGGAAAAAAGCAGTTGGCTTAGAATATATGCATCAGGGTAAAAAAAAGAAAATCAGGTCACATAAAGAGGTAATTCTTTCGGCAGGATCTTTGATGTCACCTACAATTTTACAGCGATCTGGAATTGGCGCATTAGAGGATATAAAACCTCATGGAATCGAGCTAATACATGAACTACCAGGAGTTGGAAAGAATTTGCAGGATCATATTGACTTTAACTTCTGCTTTAAAACTTATGATAAAAATACCCTAGGATTTTCTCCAGGTGGCTTTTTGAAAATTTTAGGAGAAATGGCAAAATGGATAACCCACGGGAACTCTATGATTTCCTCCACTCTCTCAGAGGCTGGAGGATTTTTGAAAACTGACCAATCTTTGGACAGACCCGACATACAACATCATTTTGTTATAGGTCTTATCGACGATCATCTTAGGAAACTACACTATGGATATGGTTATTCATGCCACGTCTGTCTGCTTAGACCATATTCCAGAGGCACTGTTTCTTTGGCGTCAGCTAAATACAATGATGCCCCCTTGATAAACCCTAATTTCTTGAATGATAATCGAGACGTAGACACCTTAATAAAGGGTGCAAAAATTACTCAAAATATTTTAAACACTCCACCTCTTAAAAAATACCAAAAGAGAGAAATTTATGGGGTTCATAGTAATCTCACAGATAAAGAGTGGGAACAGCATATTAGAAATCGTGCTGACACAATTTATCATCCAGTTGGGACCTGTAAAATGGGTAAAGATCCTTTAGCTGTTGTTGATAGTTCATTGCAAATAAGAGGGCTTAATAATATCCGAGTAGCAGACGCATCTATTATGCCAACTATTACCTCAGGCAATACCAACGCTCCTACAATTATGATTGGCGAAAAGTGTGCTACGATGATTAGGGATGTTCACAGATGATTTCAGCTTTTGAACTATTGAACTATAAAAAGCGAATTTAATGGATGATTAATCTCTATTTCTTTGACGCTTTTAAACCCCGCCGCAACACATAATTCTTCAACCTTGGATTTAGGTAATCCGACAGTGCCCAAACCTTCCCCATCATTTGCCAATGATGTAGTCATACAAAAATGAAGACTCGCTCCGAACTTAAAAGCTGTCATAGGGCCCTCATTATCTATTGGATCGTCAGTACATTTAATATCCATTAATAGAAACAATCCATCGTCTTTCATGGCATTCTTTATTGCTTGAATTCCTTCACCCGGATGCGGTAAATCATGTATAAGATCGAAAGCCGCCACAATATCAAACTTACCGGGGGCACCACTTTTTGCATCCCAAACTTGAAAATGACAAATATCAGAGACGCCCCTTTCGGTTGCATTTTCTTTTGCTTTCTCAATGTTTGGAGGAAAAACATCGAAACCAAAATATTTTGAGTTGGGATATTTTTTTGCAAGTTCAATGCTTGATCTCCCTGTTCCACAACCGAAATCGGCAAAGGTAACTCCCTTTTTAAGCTTCTCTGTAATCTCCGGTATTTTATCTGTCCAATCTGTAACAAGAAAAGATCTATATCGGGTACATCCGGTTAGATCTAATCCTTCCCATAGTCCTGATCTGTAATCTTCAAAATTTACCCCCCCACCCTCTTTGAATGAGGAAAGCAGTTCATCATAGGGTAGCATCATATTATTAATTAGTTTAAAAGCACCTTGTTGTGAAAATTTCTCACCCTTGGATACCAAGACATTTATAGCCGCTTTTGATAAACTTGCCTTTCGAGTTTCCTTATCAAAATTAAGATATCCAACTTTATGCGTGCCGTAGATCCATTCTCTTATATACCGTTCTTGGTAAGATTTTCTTTCAGCTATTTCTTGACTGGTCGAAGCGCCATTCTCTGCAAGATCAACGAATAAACCAAGATCTATTCCAATCGCACACATTCTTGTAGCAATAGCTCCTGTAAAATCCTGAACAACTTTCCCAAGAAGTTCCTTTGTTTCATTTTCTAATTTGGTACTCATATTAAGTCCCCTCATAAAACAGAAAGTATTAATTGATAGTGATACTTT
>CACELY010000027.1 GCA_902560505.1 uncultured Alphaproteobacteria bacterium | reverse complement strand
GAGCCATGATATTGTGTGTATTAGGAGTATTTCTTACATCAGGAAAAATGTATATTTTGGGGCAATTGTGTTATTTCTTTAGTGCCATCGGATGGATATATGTCGGCATGCAATGGAGCGACAGAGCACTAATGATTGGATCCGCGATATGTGGTACTGCAGTTGCCATGCTGTTGATAGACAATCCCGACTTGTATCTGCTTCTTTCAAGATAAATACTCCTATTGCTATTTTTAAAAAAATAGAATTAGTATCGCAAAAAAGGTTTTTAAAAGGATTAATTTACCTCTTCGTTATGGATAGTATAATTCTCACCATCCAGTAGGATAATGCCATATCCCGAATTCTCACCTTTGGCATATTCTACTCTATCGGCTTTGAACTTTAAGACCATTTGCTGATTTATGCTTTTGAACGTGGAGAAATTATATCCTTCGTAAAGACCACATATACTTCTATGTATGTGACCAGATATTAGATGGTTTACATTATTGAAATTTTTTATAGTTGAAAAAAAATCGTGGGAATTTTTTAGTTTTAGTTTGTCCATAGCCTGCATTCCCGTTGTAAAAGCGGGATGGTGCATAAACAAAATTACTTTTTTATGATCCGCTTCTTTAAGTTTTTGACTCAACCAGTCGAGTCTTTTTTTACATAAGTAACCACAGCTTTTGGGTATGTCATCGTGAGGATCTTTAAGCGTATCTAAGAATATAAAATCAAGATTTTCATAAGCCTCACTACTCTGTAAGAATCCATTATGATCTGGTTGGTAGTATGGAAATACATCGAGGAAGTTCTTTCGGTTATCGTGATTTCCAAGCATAAATTTTATGGGTCTATTTATTACCGAGACCAAATTTCTTAAGGCACTATATTCTTCAATTTTACCACTATCCGCTAAGTCGCCTGTAAAGACTAGCGTATCAAAATCATTATGATTGCCTTGCAAGTGCAGTATAGCTTTCTCAAGTTTTTGAGATGATTTTTTTAAACTTGGTTCATCAGCAGAGTTTAAGTGAATATCTGAAAAGACTATGATTTTTTTCATTTTTAGCTCTCGAAAACTTTATTGGTCTAAATGTCTGCCCCACCCCACGACGTGACTCTATAGCTCTTCTAAAGTTGCATTTTACAAAAGATAGATTCATTGGTCTACGATTTAGTCTGCAGCTAAGTTTATTGTCTATACCCTTTTGAAGAAGTCGGAAATTTGAATTAATGGATATCTACTGTCAAATGAAACCCGATAGTGATATAATTCGAATATGTGACCATATATGATGCTAAAAATAACCTATTGTATAACTCAGAGACTAAAATCCCTTTTCACTGGCCTTCATGAAAGATATGTGGACTTTGGGGAGAATTAGGAGTCCAAACCCTTCGAATTATAGGAAAATTATTTTTTACATCAAAAAGAAGTAAATCAGCTCGCATACCAACCTTAATCAAACCGCGATCATTGAGATTAGCTGCTTTTGCTGGTGTCTCAGTAACCGCCTTTATTCCCTTTGCAAAATCTCCCAAAATATCTCCAAGTTTTACCGCTCCCATTAGCAGTGAAGAAGGCATATAATCCGATGAAAGAATATTACAGCAACCCATGGAAACAAGGTCCTTAGCGGCGACATTTCCCGAGTGGGACTCCCCTCTCAGAATGTTTGGTCCTCCCATGATAATATTAATTGATGATCGATTTAATACCTTTGAAGCTTCAACAGTTGTTGGAAACTCGGCAATTTTACATCCATTTTCAATTGATGTAATTGCATCATTCTCTGTCGTGTCGTCATGACTTGCGAGAATAGCGCCAAGTCTTTTATTCGCACTTAAAGTTGCGGCATGGTTTCTATCTCCCCAAGCCTTTTTTATTTTATAAAGACGTTCAAAATGATCTTCCAAATCTTTTGGACTCATAGAGTATTTTCCCTTTAAATACTCTGCCATTTTATCTAAGTCTCTAAATTGCTTTTGGCCAGGAGTATGATCCATTAAACTAACTATTCCAACTCTATCTTCTGGGGTAAACTCTTCCAATTCAATTTCCAAAGTTTCAGAACAAACTTCTGCTCTAAGATGCGTAAAATGACTTATTTTCAGGCTTTTCTCTGCTCTCAGCTCCTTAATGCTGTCCGTAACTTGCCTAGCATATTTAAGATAGTTACCCCGTTTATCTGACACTATCGAACCAACCCGCAATGCGTCAAAAACAGTCGTAATACCAGCACTTTCTAGTTCTCTATCATGTGATAAAATCGCAGCTCTTATAGGCCATTTAACATTTGCTCTTGGTTGCATATGTCTTTCCAAATTGTCTGTGTGTAGTTCAACCAGGCCTGGTGATAAATAATTTCCATTACAATCGAAAGAACCGCGTATAAATCCTTTTCCGGAGTTAACCTCTTTAATGACCCCATCTTCTACCCTGATGCTTCCGTTTACTACTTCGTTCTCCAGAACTAGACGAGCATTGCTTAAAATAAATTCATGCATATAAATTCACACGTTTGACTTAAAAGTTTCATATAAATATTTCAAATTTTTTGTACTCTGTAATTAGGACATTTTTATGACAAATTATTCCAGATACGCAATTTATTTTTCTCCCTATCCAGATACATTTCTCGATAAAGTTGGGTCTCGATGGTTAGGCTGGAATCCAAAGAAAGGAAAGATTACCAACCACAAGAAAATAAAAAATCCGAAATTTATTGACTTAAAGTCTATCACGGAAAAAGCAAGGATATATGGCTTACATGGCACACTCAAAGCACCATTTGTACTAAAAGAAAAATATTCATACAAAGATCTAATTAGCGATGTAGAATTAATTTCAAAGCGACATCGTAAGTTTATAATCCGAAATCTAGTCTTAAAAAAGCTTGGCAGCTTTTATGCTTTAGTTCCTGAAAGAAGCACTAAGGCACTAAAATCTTTAGCAGATGATTGCGTTTCATCTCTAGATAAGTTTAGAAAACCTCCTTCATCTACAGAACTAGAAAAAAGAAGATCTAATGGACTTGATTTTCAGGAGGAGGTAAATTTAAAGAAGTGGGGTTATCCATATGTGTTCAATAAATATAAATTTCATATTACATTAACTGGAGAAATAAGATTGGGTGAAGAGAAAAATATTCGAGAAACAATAGAATTAAATTTTCAAAAAGTTATCGGATATCCCTTACCTTTTTTAGATATCTGTCTTTTTGGGCAAAGGGATGATAGCTACTTTTGTGAACTGAAAAGATTTTCTCTGCTTTAATGCATTACAGATAATAATTGAATAACTGCTTTATCTAGATCATGCTCATTGTTTATAATGATTGAGCCCGTTGGAATATCAAATTTCGCCCTTTTTAACCTTAGTTGAATATCCTTTGCATTTTCTCTGGCTCTTTTTTTCAATCTTTCGAGAACGATTTCTTCTTTAGCATCAATGTAAATTATTTTTAAATCTGGAAATTGCTGCTTATATTCCTTAATAGCATGTCTAGATCCATTGAAAATTACGTTTGTTCCCTTGTTAAGGTGATATATAATATCAATAGGTATCCCATAAAAGTTATTATGCGCATACCAATGAATAGCGACTCTTTTTTCTTTTAATAAAATATCTATTTGAGACTGATCCACTTTAATAAAGTCTTCGTTGTCGACCTCAGCATTCCTAGAAATATATCTTTTAGGGAAATATGCATCGACTTTATTCTTAGCAGCATTAAGAATTGAATCTTTCCCCACTCCAGAAGGGCCTACCACTGTAAATAATGTTCCTTTACGCATAATAGATTTTTCTCAGCTTGCTGAAAAGTTGCTTACATCTATTTCTCGATCGCACACTTTATCCCTTACTTCTTTGTCATGAAAGATACCGAGTATTGCTGACCCTTTTTCTTTTTTTTCTGAAATCATATCCATGACAATTTTTTTGTTTTCACGATCGAGGCTCGCCGTCGGCTCATCCAAAAGAAGCAACTTGTAGTCTTTAGAAAAGCCAATAGCGATATTTACCCTTTGTTGTTCCCCTCCTGAAAAAGTCAGTGGGGAGAGGTGCCATAACTGAGAGCTTAAATTTAGCCTAGACAATAATGTCTCAGCGATATCCTTCGCTCTGGCGCGACTTTCAAATTGATCAAGAAGAGGTTCCATAACCAAATCTATGGTGCTTACTCTCGGTAAAACTCTTAAAAATTGACTTACATACCCCATTTTTTGTTTTCTTAATATCGACATTTCAATGGCTTTTAAATCAAGGATATTTTCCTTATCTATATAAATCTGTCCTTCTGCACATACATAATTACCGTAAATCATTCTCATTAAAGTTGATTTGCCACAACCAGAGTTACCTATCAATGCAACACATTCCCCCGAATTAACATTAAAGCAAGCATCTCTAATAACTGAAAATTTCCCTTTGTCTAAGTTCTTTAGATTGAAGGATTTTGCAACATTTTTTACTTCCAACATTTTTACACCTTTAGTATTGAGGAGACTAGTAATTGCGTGTAGGAATGCTGTGGATCATCCAAAACTTGGTCGGTTAATCCAGTTTCAACAATTTTGCCATTTTTCATAACAATCAATCTATTCGCCATGAACCTCGCAACTGCGAGATCATGCGTTACGATTATTACTGACAATCCTAATTCTCTAACCAAAGATCTTATAAGATCAAGTAATCTTGCTTGGACAGATACATCAAGCCCACCCGTAGGTTCATCCATAAATATTAGCCTAGGTTTCGTTATAAGATTTTTAGCAATCTGAAGTCTTTGTTGCATTCCACCAGAAAAAATACTCGGTTTGTCATCCAGTCTGATTGCATCTATTTCAACCTTTTCGATCCATTCGGTGGCTTCAGCCCTAATTTGGGAGTAATTTCTATACCCTATTGCCATTAGTCTTTCGCCAATGTTCCCTCCAGCACTCACTGCCATTCTAAGACCATCTCGAGGATTTTGATGGACAAAGGCCCACTCGGTTCTCAGTAGGTTTCTTTTTCTGGGTTCCGGCAAAGACAATAGATCCAACCAATTATTATCTCTATCCAAATATGTTATATTACCACCATCTGGTACCAAGCTTCCAGACAAGCAATTTAGAAGAGTTGATTTGCCAGAGCCAGACTCTCCAACAATTCCAACGACCTCACCAGTGTAAAGCTCTATACTTAAGTTGTTGCAAGCATACACATCGCCAAATTTCTTATTTATAGCCTTCGCTTTTAAAATCTGTTCCATTGTTTAACTTTTTTGACTATTGCAGTAATCACTATCTGAACATGAAAACATTCTAGTTCCCTTATCATCAATAACCACTTCATCGAGATATGTATTGGTGGCACCACATATTTCACAAGTCTTCTCGGCTCTTGAGGCTTCAAATGGATAATCTTCAAAATCAAGACTTATAACCTTAGTATATGGAGGAACTGCGTAAATCCTTTGCTCTCTCCCAGCTCCAAAAAGCTGAATTGCCGGGCAAAAATTCATTTTTGGGTTATCAAATTTTGGTGTAGGTGATGGATCCATTATATAACGATCGTTAACTTTTACTGGATAAGCGTATGCTGTGGAAATCTCCCCGTTAATAGATATGTCTTCATATAATTTAACATGCATCAAGCCATATTCTTCTAATGCGTGCATAACCCTTGTTTCGGTCTCTCTAGGCTCTAAAAATCTTAAGGGCTCTGGTATTGGGACTTGATAAACGAGTATTTGATCTTCTGATAAAACTTGTTCGGGAATGCGGTGTCTGGTTTGAATTACAGATGCTTTTCCAGTGTTTTCAGTGGTTTTTACACCAGCTACCCTTTCAAAAAATTTTCTTATAGAGACTGCGTTGGTTGTGTCATCTGAACCCTGATCTATGACCTTCAATACATCCGTTTCTTGCAAGCATGCTGCTGTGACCTGAACGCCGCCAGTACCCCAACCATAAGGCATTGGCATTTCCCTACTTGCAAAGGGAACCTGATATCCTGGAATGCATATCGCTTTTATTAGAGCCCTTCTTATCATTCTCTTGGTTTGCTCATCAAGGTAAGCAAAATTGAAATCCTCTTCGGAGTTACTCATCCTTTTTTTGCCTCAAAAGCTGTTTTTCTTATCTTTCTAATTAGCTCCAGTTCTGCCTGAAAATCGACATAATGAGGAAGCTTAATATGCTCTACAAAACCAGTCGCTTGAATATTATCTCCATGGTACAGAACAAACTCTTCATCTTGAGCGGGAGCACCATCGCTAACCTCTCCCAATTCTTTCCAACGTAGAGCGCGATCAACTAAAGCCATCGATATCGCTTTCCTCTCCGATTGACCAAAAACAAAACCATAGCCTCTAGTAAATTTAGGGGGGTGGGTCTTTGAGCCCAGAAATTGATTAACCGTCTCGCATTCTGAAATCTCTATCTCAGCTATCTCTATATTAAACCCTATCTCTGGGATTTCAAATTCAACAGATATAAGTCCTATTCTTAGCTCACCAACGAATGGATGATTTCTTCCGAACCCCCTTTGGGTTGAGTATGCCATACCTAATAAAAACCCTTCATCGCTTCGAGTAAGAGCCTGTAGCCGCAATGCTCTATTAGCAGGAATTTCCAAAGGCTGTCGAGTGAGATCTGGCGACTCCGCCTCACTAGATGATGTCTCTTCTGTCTCAATAATTCCTTCATTATTTAGGAACTGAGTGACGTGTTGGAACATTTGTTCAGTATCTTTTCCAGGCTCAAATTCATCGATGCTGCCATCTGCTAATAGTTTGAAATCTAAAAGTCGATGAGTGTAATCAAAAGTCGGTCCAAGAAGCTGGCCTCCTGGAAGGTCCTTAAACGTCGCGGATATTCTTCTTTTAGCAATCATTTTGTCCGTATTTATAGGCTGCCCAACTCCAAATCTCGGTAAGGTTGTTCGGTATGCTCTTATTAAAAAAATCGCTTCGATTAAATCTCCTCTAGCTTGCTTTATTGCTAAAGAAGCAAGCTCAGGATCAAATAGCGAACCTTCAGCCATCACTTTTGCTATTGATAAAGATAATTGAGTCTTTATTTGATCGACACTCAGATCTGTGACTTTTCTGTCTCCTCGACGTTCATCCTCCAGCCACCTATGTGCATTATCAATCGCTCTTTCGCCTCCTTTTACAGCTACATACATATTATGTCTCTACCATTGTTGTTCTAGGCAGTCCCATAACAAAATTTTCTTTTGCCAAAAAAATATCAACTCCTAAAGGAAAACTGATAGCACTTTCTCTTTCAATAATCTTTTCCGGGAGCTCTACATGAAGCGTCTCTTTAATCCCTGGTCCATTTAGAGAAAAACTTTTTACATCTTTGCTTGAATTTTCAATCACAATATTGGCCGACCTGTCGGGATACTCGTCCGTACCAATAGGGAATTCGTGAAAAGGTAGTAGTTCCTCTATATGCCCCACTGCGAAATCAACATTTTTATCGCCAGAAATTTTTGCACCGGTATAAAAATTTATCCAATCCTCGACATTTTTATTTCGAAAGGTCTCTCCTAAAAAAATCTTAGTATTAAAATCACAAAAAACTAATATAAGCGTTGCACCAGCGATAGATAGAGGGGTGGGAAGTCCATCAATGACCTGAAAATTCTGAATTTTTCCTGGCATTGCCATCGCTTTCAACGCTATCCTAAAAGCTCTAGCAGCATCCTTGGACTGGTCTTGGAAGAAGGGAAGCGGATTTGTCATTTTTCGTCTTCTCCACGCACAAGAGTAAAAAAATCCACCTTTGTTTTTTCTGCTTTTCTTTTAATTAAGTCATGTCTTTTTTTCTCAATTTCTTTTAGTTTTATTACTATTTTACTTTCAATTAAGGTCCTTTTATCGCTTTGCATTAAAGCGTCACATAGCGCAGCAACTGTCGACTTCTTTTTACTTCTACCTTGCACATATCCATGACCAACTAACTTACCGTCTTCTAATTGAATAGAGCATCGCGTAACGGAAATTTCGCCTGCATTAAATTTTTGCCCAGTGTTTCCAATCCTCGCTGTCGCCATAATTGTGCCTATTTCCGGTTTTCTCAGATAAGTATAGCTCGGATCTAACCCAGTAGACTCATACAACCCAACGAGATCGGATTCAGATGATTTTGCTAAATAGCTCAACCATTTAGACCTGACTAGTGACATGCTTACCCATACGGTTTATAATTAAATCGGTTTCAAACTAACCTATAATTGGATATTTATTTGAAAATTATGACAAGAACATGACAGATTAAGTTCTATGAGCTTTTTCTTTAAGAAAAATCCTTATTTGCTCCAAATTGAACTTTGCATCATTATCACCATTATCAGCAGCCGACAAATACCACTTCATTGCCTCGGAAAAGCTTTGCTTCGTGCCGATTCCCATATGATGCATGTAGCCTAAATTAAATTGTGCCTCTACTAAGCCTGATGAGGCAGCTTTTTCATACCAATAAAGAGCTCTCTTGAGGTCTTGCTTGATGCATTTACCTTTTTCAAGTAATAGCGCCAAGTTATATTGTGCATGATAATCTCCACCCTCGGCAGCCATAAGGTACCAATATTTTGCTCTTGTAATATTTACTGGAGAGCCTTCTCCACTCTCGTACATGAGAGCCACATTGTATTGAGCCACCGAATTACCTAACCTTGCAGCATCCAAATAAAGGTCAAGAGCTCTACCTTTGTTTTTTTCTAGCACTAATCCTTGATCATAAAAATATGCCAAGTTAGTCATAGCTTTAGGGTGCTTTTTTTTTGCTGCTTTTTTATACCATTTTATAGCCACTTCATTATTTTGTAACACCAACAGCCCTTTATCATACGCCCTTCCTAATTTGTATTGATATTCCGGATGGCCCGAATAGGCCATTACCTTATTGAAGCTGAGCTCCGTGAAACTAATATCATCTTTCTCTTTTTTTTTACCAGTTAAATCGATCACTAAAAGCGAGACAAATGCTATGAATACTAAAATGTATGGGGATTTCTTAGCGTATTTTTTTGAATAATACATTATGATGACATTTATATGACAAAAATATGACTAAGTAAAGCATTATTATTGTTGATTTTTTTATATTTATATGTATCATAATTTGTAAAAAAAGTCAGATTGAGGGGAAAAATGAGGTTTCGAACAGTAAAATCAGAGAATTTTTTCAGAAAAAAGCAAACTAAGCTATTGAAAGCTTACGCTTTAGGAAAAGTAAAAAAGGCCGAGAAAATCAGGCAAGGCCTTCTTATATCTAACACGGTTCACGTCAATAGATCTGGGTTTAAATAATATTCGTCAATGTATTTAAATCCAATCCGTAATGTTTAAGTTGAGTGAAGCAAGCGCCCATAAGGCCTAAAAAAATAAGAGATAGCCAAGGTGACATCCGTAGATAAAAAATCAGGATGAAGGAAATTAGAATTAAAATAATCGATGTTTCTGATGTTGCTATCGATGGTATAACAAAAGCCAAAAAACTTACAAATAGAATTGAGGTTACAGCTACATTTACTCCCCTTATTCCCCGCAGAAAAATTCTATGTCTTTGAAGAACATTCCAAAAGTTTATTGCAGGAGCTACGAGAAGTAAGGTGGAGCCATAAAGAGAAATTAGTAGAATTAATGAGTACAAGAGCTTTTTCTGATCTGACACGTCGCCTAATAGAGCACCAAGATACGCAGCAAAAGAAAATAGTGGTCCAGGAATAGCTTGGGCCATTCCATAGCCAAGCATAAAATCTTCCGAAGATATAAAGCCATTCTGGACAACTACACCCTCTAACAACGGGAGCACAACGTGACCACCTCCAAAAACCAAAAAACTCATATTGAAAAAGTCCCGGCATATTGCAGGAACGCCTTCTAAACTGATAACATTCGAAAAAATTAATAAAATCACAAGAATAAAAAGACAGAGAATAGAATGTATACTGTTCCCTATTTTCAACTGGTTAGAAAAGTTTGGTCCTTTAACAGTGTCATTGGTTGAAAGCACACCATATATCCAGCCAATAAGAAGAATCGCGATAGGGTATAGTAATAAGTTAGTAAAAATTAAAATACCGGAAAAAATTATAAACCCTATTTTGTCCAAGTTATCATTACAAAACATCTTAAACATTGAATAGACCGCCTTCCCCACGATAGGAATAGAGATGGACGATAATCCAACAATAGTTAAGGAACTTAAAACCACCAAATCGTTGGATATAAATAGAGCAAAAGCAATCATTATAAAAGTTGATGGTAGGCTGAATGCTAATAAGGCTAGGTGACCACTAATAATCCCTCCTTGCTGCAACCCAATAGCTAATGCTAATTGACTCGAAGTTGGTCCTGGCAATGCTTGTGTTATCGATAGTAAATGCGTGAATCTCATATCATCGATAATCTTCATCCGCTCTACAAACTTTTCTCTAAAAAAACCTATATGGGCGGTAGGTCCTCCAAAGGATGTAAAGCCTAAAGAAAGAAATGTAATGAAAATCTTCCACAAAGTCATCCTATGACGATATCAGTAGTATTAGGAAAGTAACCTTAAAAATTGAGAAATTTTTGTAAACTTTTTGTAACATTCTTGTCATAATTTAAATGTACACCGACACTATGTTTTCAGATTTTTCTTTCTCTAGCTCTAACGTTTTAATTGATGGCAAACTTCAAAAGGGAAGCTTAACCATTGAACAAGGTAAAATTCAATTAGATAGGGAAAGTAGCCCATACAGGCATTATAACATGGGGAATTTCTACGTTCTTCCCGGAATAATAGATCTTCATGGGGATGGCTTCGAACGCCACTTATTCCCAAGACCTTCCGCTCCGGTAAAACATACAATAGCCCTCAAAAATTTAAGTAACGAATTAATATATAATGGAATTACCACTGCCTATTTAGCTCAATGCTATTCTTGGGAAGGTGGATACAGAAGTCCTGAGTTTACTACTGAATTGCTAACGTCTTTAAAAATACTAAAAAATGACTTTTTGCCCGATCTACGGCTTCAAATAAGATTTGAAACACACCTGATTGACGAGAAAAAATATCTTATTGATCTTATAGATCAATTTAATATTGATTACTTAGTCTTTAACAACCATTTGCCTGAGGCAATTAAAAAGTGGGAAAACGATAAACCGAGGATCGAGGCTTGGGCTGGTCAAACAGGTAGAACTGGCGAGCAACATATAAACATTGTAAAGGGTTACTTGAAGAATAATGTGAGAGTTAAGGGGTTTCTTGAAGAACTCTCAGGAGAACTGAAAAGAAGAAACATTACCCTTGGATCACATGATGACGATAGCCCTTCAGACAGAGAGTATTATAATTCACTCGGGGCTTACATCTGCGAATTTCCAACAACTTTGCAAGCGGCTGAGGCAGCAAAGAAAAATAACAACGGTGTCATAATGGGAGCACCAAATATCATGAGAGGAGGATCACAAGCTGGAAACATAGATGCAATAAAATTAGTTAAAAGTGATCTAGTTGACTGCTTGGTTTCTGATTACTACTACCCAGCGCTCTTAGAGTCGGTATGGAAGATGGCTGATATGAAGGTTAGGTCATTTGAGAACTCGTATAAGATGATCTCGACTAATCCAGCTAGGCTTTTAAATTTAGCTGATAGAGGAGAGTTAGTAGATAATGCCCGAGCTGACTTACTGATATTAAACCCCGATAATAGAAAAATTGTCGCTGTCTTCTGTAGGGGAATTCCTTTTTTTGTGTCTGATGAGCTCGTGGGTAGTTTAAGCGCTGCTTAAGAAAACTTCTCTATGAAGCTCTCTACTGAAAGTTCTCTAAAATCCTTTAACCGTTGACCTATCGTATCATGATCCCAATCCCACCAAGACATTTCCATAAGTTGATCAACAACTTTATCGTTAAATCGCATTCTTATAAGCCTTGCAGGATTTCCTGCCACTATTGAATATGGTTTAATATTTTTTGTAACAACACTTCCTGCTCCAATAATTGAGCCATGTCCAATAATTACTTCTGGTTTAATAATTGAGCCATGGCCTAACCAGGTGTCATGGCCAACATTAGCCATTCTTGCTTCTCGGGCAGCAAAAAATTCGTGATCCTCTTTCTGGTCCTTCCAGTAATCATTAGAGCGGTAAAGAAAATGGTGCAAAGATGCTTTATCCATAGGATGGTCTGTTGGACCGATCCTAACAAAGCTTGCTATATTAGAGAATTTCCCTATCTCAACATTCGCAAAATCACAATATCTTGCACAGTAAGAGTAATCACCGACAAAAGCATTTAGAAGATGCGTACCCATTCCAATCTCTACAAAGCGTCCAAAGTTGCTATTCTTTATGCTGCACTCTTGGTGTATAAGCGGTTTTTCGATTGAGAGATTTTGGGTCATGCTTTGGTCTTGAAATTCTAATTCACCAAAACTTCCACCAAGGTTTTTGTTCTTCCTTATTAACTTTTTTATCCTCACTGTTTTTTTGAACTTCAGTCACCGCATTATCTCCCACCTGACCAAATTTATCCGTAACTCCTTGTCGAGCAATTTCATAAGCATTTTTTGCCATTTCAACAGCTTTTTCAACTTGCCCTTCACTACAAACTTTGTATGCACTTTCTAACATTCCCATTGCGTCTTTCCCAGCGGATTCAGTAGCTCTACTGATTTCAAGTCTAATTTTTGCTCTAAGAACTAAAATCTCTGTATTATCACATTGGTCTATTATCTTTTGAAACGTTTCCTCTGTATTTCTACTGGCCTCATTGCCAGCCTTCTGTTCCTGACCGAAACCGAGAGCGACACTACAAAATAACACAAAAAATGTCAGTAAAACCTTCATCCAAACCTCCTTTTAATTTTTTTCTATTCCAATTAAAAAACGTCTCAAAAATGCTGACATTTGATCCATGACTGTTACCAGTAGCACAATTAACACTGCCATATAACCAACGTTTTCAAAATCATTACCCGTTCTTATAGCCCCAAGAAGTTGAAGGCCTATACCTCCAGCGCCCATAGCACCCAATATAACCGCTCCTCTTGTGTTGGATTCCAGATAGTACAGTGACTGAGATATAAAAACAGGCATTATCTGGGGAATAATACCAAATCTATGCTGGAGTATAGTTGATGCTCCAGTAGATTTGACACCCTCCTGCTGTTTATTATCAGCGTTTTCTATTGCTTCCGACATCAACTTTCCCAACGTTCCTGTATCGGTGAAAGCTATCGCAAATATTCCTGTGAAAAGACCAGGGCCAAATGATCTTACAAATATTAAGCACCAAATGATCATGTCTATTCCTCGTAGCATATCAAAAAGTCTACGAAGCGAGAATCGAATAAATTTGAAGGGTGTTATATTATATGCTGCCAGAAATGCGAGCGGCAAACCGAGCAAAGACGCCAAAAGCGTGCCCAAAACAGCCATAAGCAATGTTTCCAAGATCGAGAACAGGACTGTACCGTGCATCCATTGTTCGTTATCACTGATTTCAGAGAAAACTAATTCAAAATTAGTTTTGTCAGGTTCTATTCTTTCATTACTAAAAATGAGCGATAAGGCCTCTGGAAGCGAATAATCTTTCAGTGGGCTGAAAAAATCGAACCAAAAATACTTCCATCCGAATTCATATCTATGTACTTCCACCTTTCTCTTATAAATTTGAATCCTCTCGTAAAGTGATGGTCTTACTTCTACCTTTGACTCAGTAACTCTTATCCAGTTAGGAAGATCTTTTTCGTTTCCATCGTTATCATAAGCTTCTGCGTAAGGCTTTCCGTTGTCACCTATTCCAAAAATAAATTTTCTATCTTCACTCTTACTTTGTTCGAAGATTATTTTATCGTCTCTAAAGATTGCCTTGCTACCACTGTTAAAGGTAAGGATAGCGATGTCTTTCCCATCTCCTATGCGTTCTAACCACTCAGGGAAACTAGGGTACTGATATCTATAATCTCCTTCAAAATTAACAGATATTTTCGAAGTGTCCTTCCAGTTCATTACCACATGGTCTTTGTGCGCGTATGTATCCAAAAATAATCGCGATGCTCTCTCTGGACTCCATTTTCTCGATATACTGCCTAAATCAAACTGAATAATCGAAAACACAAAATATAATAGAATCGCTCCTATGGACACCAGGGTAGTCAACTTCTGGTAGTATGCTTTTTTTTCAACGCTTTGATAGATCTCTTGAAAAGAAACCTCTCTATCATATACCGCTATGCTCATGCTGAAATCTTCCCGATAAGCTTATGTCGAACATATGATGAAAAATAATCTAAAGCAGTTATTGTTGCCACTAGTAGAAACATAATTGCTAATACTTCATCTCCATATCTCCATTGAAGTGATGCTGTTAAATATGCTCCTATTCCCCCAGCTCCTACAAAACCTAAAATAGTAGAGGCCCTGACATTTATCTCCAATCTTAAAAGAGAGTAGGAGAGAACCAAAGGTAATACCTGAGGATAAACAGCGAAGCAAATAATCTGGTACCAGCGAGCTCCCACTGATTTGAGACCATCTACTGGTTTCATATCAATATTTTCTATAGCTTCCGAAAAAAGTTTACCCATCGCTCCAATTGTATGAAGAGTTACCGCTATAATGGCGGGAACGATCGATTTTCCCATGAGATATAATAATATTAACGCAAAAACTAACTCTGGAAAAGATCTGAGAATATCAAAGGTCCTTCTTACGATCTGTACGGTAACCTGATTTGGCGAAAGGTTAATGGTGGCCAAGGGACATAGGATTAATGCGATTGAAGCACCAACTACGGTAGAAAACACTGCAGCGGAAAAAGTCTCAAATAAAGCAGGGATAAAACTTAAGACTATACCAAACCATCCCCAACCAGCCTCAAAGGCATCACTGAAAAGATCCGCCGGGTAGTCAAAAAAATTCTCGACTCCTCTTGTAAAACTTCCAGCATTATATTGATTTGCAACACCAACACCACTCACAACTATGAAAATTATAGCACCGATAAAGAGGACCGAATAAATCGCTCTTTGTCTTGCTAAAACTTTTAGATTTTCTTCAAGACTTTCGATTGTTATTGCGTTTTGTGACATAAAATAATTCTTTTTTAAAAGGAGTAATGTGCCCCTTTTTTTTTGGGGCACATTATAAAATAATTACTATGGAGTACTTAGTTTTTCTTCTTAGCTTCGAGC
>CACELY010000026.1 GCA_902560505.1 uncultured Alphaproteobacteria bacterium | reverse complement strand
CATCAGCAATCTCTATCAACCTCTTTGAAATGAGCGGCCTTGCAATTGATGTTCCGAGCAAGTATTGACCTTCGTAAACTGTATTGCATCTAAACATCGGGAAAACATAATCTTTAACGAATTCCTCAGTGAGATCTTCAATAAAAATGTGTTCTGGTTTAATTCCGAGTAAGAGAGCTTTATCTCGCGCAGCCTCTAGTTCCTCGCCTTGCCCGAGATCAGCGGTAAAACAAACTACCTCATAGTCTAACTCAGTTTGTAGCCACTTCAATATAACTGAGGTGTCAAGCCCGCCGGAGAAAGCAAGAACTACTCTTTTCTTTTGTGCCATATACGGCGTCCTTTCCTAACAACAATTTCTGTGATTGACAGTGTTTGTCTATCTATCCAAACTTAGAACACAGTTTTTAAATTCTGTAAAATATTATAAACAAGATTAGAAAGGTTTACCATGATTGAAGAAATTACCTCATTTAATTTTAATACCACTCCTAGAATTATTTACGGTCCTAACGTGGCAAAAGACGCGGATCCATTTTCTAAATTAATGGGTAATAGAATTCTTCTCGTCACTGATAAAGGGTTGACCAATTTAGGACTTTATGAGGATTTGCTAAAAAATCTTGAAAAGTATGATGCAAAAGTAAGGGTATTTGATGACGTAGAGGCGGATCCATCATTAAAAACTTTGGAAGAGGCAATAAATTTTGGAAGAGAAATAGCTTGTACAGGGGTTATCGGATTTGGCGGAGGTTCTTCAATGGATGTTGCCAAGCTAACGGCTTTAGTTTTAGGATCAGGAGAAAATTTAGAAAGCGCATGGGGGGTGGGGAACGCTATAGGCCCGAGATTACCTCTATGTTTAATACCGACCACTGCTGGAACTGGGTCCGAGGTTACTCCTGTTTCGATTATCACTGTGGATGGTGATGAAAAAAGGGGGGTTTCTTCGCCGATCATCCTTCCAGACTTCGCAGTATTAGATCCTGTTCTAACCTTAGGCTTGCCGGCAGCAACTACTGCCGCCACCGGAATTGATGCAATGGTGCATGCAATCGAAGCCTATGCATCAAAAAATAAAAATAACAATCCTATGTCTGGCATTCTTGCAAAGGAGGCATTAGTCCTATTGGGGGGCTCAATTAAATTGGCTGTCTCGGACCCAAAAAACTTAGAGGCAAGAGGAAAAATGTTACTTGGATCAATGTTAGCTGGAATGGCTTTTGCAAATTCTCCTGTAGCTGCAGTCCATGCTCTAGCTTATCCACTTGGGGGGAGTTTTCATATAACTCATGGATTATCAAATGCTCTTGTACTCCCAGGAGTGCTACGGTTCAATGCAGTAGATGCATGGGCAGCTAAAAAATATTCAGAGCTTTATCCTTTTCTTTTTCCAAGCGAAGAGATAGGGAATAATAACCAAACTAATGCATCGTTGTTTATTGAAAAATTGAGCGATTTATCTAAAGAGTTGGGACTACCCCAGAAATTGCGAGATGTTTCAATTCCTGAAGATGCCTGTGCGTCAATGGCCAAAGACGCTATGAAACAAACCAGATTGTTGGTAAATAACCCCAGAGAGGTTACTGAACAAGATGCTTACGACATATATCACTCGATTTGGTAAGATTACATGCGATTAGCATATAGCCGTTTTGGAGAAGGTAACGCGAGCAATGTCGTTATTCTGCATGGACTTTTAGGATCGAAAAGAAACTGGTTTGGCATTGGAAAATCTCTTTCAGATCTTGGCTTCCACGTCTGGCTTATTGATCTGCGAAACCATGGTGAGTCTGAATGGAGTGATAAGCATACTTATTTCGATCTAGCAGAGGACGTTAAAAAACTTCTTGAAGAACAGGGAATAGTTAATAGCTCCCTGATAGGGCATTCAATGGGTGGCAAGGCTGCGATGGTTTTAGACAAACTTTATCAGGGTTTTATATCAAAGTTAGTTGTAGTAGATATAGCACCAGTAACTTATGCGCCAAATTTTGAAAATTATTTAAAAACTTTATCTTCGCTTGATCTTGGCAGGTTCAACTCGAGATCTGAAATTGATACAAAGCTTTCTGAATATTTTGAGGAAGTCAGTTTTAGATCTTTTCTAATGCAAAACTTAAAGATGGACGAAAAAAAAAGTTTCTTTTGGCGTGTTAATTTAACATCTTTAATTAGGAATTCTGTCGCCATTAGTGAGTTTCCAGTAATAAATGGTGTCTCTAATACCGAGGCTCTTTTCTTATATGGTGAATTATCAGAATATGGTGTAATGGAGCATAAAGATGCAATAAAAGAAAGTTTTCCATTGAGTGAATTTGTTCCTGTAGCTGAAGCTGGGCACTGGGTTCATGTTGAAAAACCTATAAAATTTCTAGAAATAGTTACAAAATTTATAAAATCGGATTAATATTTATAATTATGGATCAAAGAACATGGATGATTATTTAGTAAAATCGATAAACAACTATCAAATGAAAAAAGGCGTGGCACGAACCAAAGAGCAAGTCCATTTCTTTATCAAATTCGAAGGGAAAAAATACCCTATTTCTTTTTTTGATGAGAATTTTTTAGAAGTCGAAACAAGTATCGTTCCAAAGTTGCGGGGATTAGTGGATATCTACAAGCTTGATATATTTTTTGCTCAGGGTTTGTTAGTCATGATGGAAAGCAATGAGTATATCACCAAGTATGAATATAAAAGGTATACTCCTTCAAAGACAACGCAACCTTCCGATTACGTATTGCAAGGTATGTGTAAAGGCTGAGAGGACTTAAAGCTCACATTGCTAGAAAAAAACAATCAAAGGGTATATGTGAATGGGGAATTCTTTTCAAAAAAAGAAGCTAGTATCTCAGTATTTGATAGAGGTTTTTTATTCTCTGATTCTGTTTATGAAGTAACTGCTGTTCTTGACGGCAAGTTAGTAGACTGGAAAGAGCATTTTGCTAGACTTATTAGATCACTGGGTCATTTGAACATTGAAAATAATTTTCAAGAAGAAGACTTTTATCAAATTCAAAGAAAATTAATAAACGAAAATCAGCTAAAAGAGGGGCTTTGTTATGTTCAAGTCACAAGGGGCGTTGCAGAGAGAGACTTTAATTTTGCAAAAAAGTCATTATTACCTACCGTTGTAATATTCACACAAGAAAAACAAATTTTAAAGAATGCAGCTAGTAAAGTGGGCGTAAAAATCATAACAGTGCCTGACGATAGGTGGCGAAGAAGAGATATAAAGACTACTCAACTTCTTGCGCAATCATTAGCAAAAACTCATGCGGTCTTAGAAGGTGTGGATGATAGCCTACTTGTTCAAGGTGGCTTCATAAATGAGGGCTCATCAAGTAATGTATTCATTTTTAAAGACGAAAGAATTATTACACCAAGTTTGTCAAATGATATCTTGGGAGGTATTACAAGGTCTTCTGTGATAAACTTTTGTCAAATAAATAATATTGAAATCAATGAGCAAAAGATCAACATTGACGATTTGATGAATGCACAAGAGGTTTTTCTTACCTCAGCTACTGCTTTCGTGCTCCCGGTTATTGAAGTAAATGGAAGACCTGTGGGAAATGGATTCGTTGGAGATACGGTTAAAAAAATCCAGCGCATATATATAGAACAGATTAAAGCAAAACTTTCCTAGATTTTATAGATCAAGTCACTTCTGGAACTTTTTTTTCCAGTCATCATAAGGCATACCATAAACATACTCTTGAGCCTCCTCGACTGATAAGGCCTCATCCGATTCTCTAGCTGCCTCATGCATCCATTTGTACAAACAATTTCTACAAAACCCTGTTAAGTTCATAATGTCTATATTTTGTACTTCAGTTCTACTCTGCAAATGAGAGATTAATCTTCTGAAAGCTTGGCTTTCAATTTTTTCTAAGTTTTTAATATTCATTTATCTCGCTCATAAATTAAAAAAAAGTTTTCTATTTTTTATAATTCTTTATTCTACAGAAAAAATAAAGATATCGAGCATATAAATGAAAAAGCAACTTCATAGAAACCGTAAAGTAAAAATAGTAGCTACTCTTGGTCCTGCCTCGGACACTAAATTGGAAATAAGAAAAATGTTTTTAGCAGGGGCAGATATTTTCAGATTAAATATGTCCCATGGTGATCACTCTGCTGTGGAAAAGAGACATAATATCTTAAGAGATTTAGAGAAAGAATTTTCGAGACCAATTTGTATTTTGGCCGATCTACAGGGTCCAAAGCTGAGATGTGGTGATTTTAAGGGTGCAAATTCTAGTTTAGAAGCGGGACAAAAGTTTTGTTTTGATCTAATAGAAAGGCTGGGAAATAAAGAAAGAGTTTGTCTACCACATCCTAAGATATTCCAGTCAGTACAAAAGGGAGATAAGCTACTGATTGATGATGGTAAAGTTGCTATGCAAGTAAATAAAGCATCAGAAAAGAAAATAGAGTGTACTGTTTTGAATGATGGGATTATTTCAGACAAAAAAGGGGTTAATTGCCCAGATAGTATTTTAGATCTCGCTCCTTTAACAGAAAAAGATAAGCAAGACTTGGAGTTTGTTTGTGGTCTTGGAGTAGACTGGATCGGGTTATCTTTTGTACAGAGAGCGAAAGATATAGACAATGTAAAAAAGTTATTAAAGGGAAGGGCAGGCATTATTGCAAAAATCGAGAAACCTGCTGCAGTAAGAGTTTTTGACTCGATTATTGATTCTGCTGATGGAATTATGGTGGCACGGGGAGACCTTGGTGTTGAATTGCCGATTGAAGCGGTCCCACCTATTCAAAAAAAACTAGTAATGAAATCACGTCAAATGGGAAAGCCTGTAATCGTAGCAACACAGATGATGGAAAGTATGATTCATTCGACTACACCAACCCGAGCTGAAGTTTCGGATGTTGCGCAGGCAATATATGATGGCGTGGATGCAGTAATGCTGTCCGCCGAAACAGCAATAGGTATTCATCCAGAGAAAGTTATAGAAGCAGTAGATAAAATCGCCATTGAAACTGAAAAAGACCCTTTGTACTTCCAAAACTTGGAAACCTCAAGATCAGTTTCTAAAGAAGGAGTTTCAAATGCAATAACTGTTGCTGCGAGAGAGGTAGCTGATAACATAAACGTGAAGGTTATTTGTTGCTTTACTCATGGTGGAACAACAGCTGAGCTTGCATCTAGAGAAAGACCTCGAGCACCAATAATTGCACTAACTCCATATACAGAAACAGCAAGGAAACTAACCTTGTTTTGGGGGTTGCATTGTGCGGTTACCACACCTGTAGATCGATTTAAGAGGGCAGTAATGAATGCTGTTAAAGCAGCTAAGTTATTCGACTTTGCTTCAGGGAAAGATCTAATCATTGTTATTGCAGGTGTGCCATTCAATACACCTGGATCAACAAACATATTAAGGGTGGTATCTTTAGAAGAAAACTTTGATGATTTTTAAGAAAAATATAAAGAAATGCTTGTATAGTTATTAGAATATCCCTATAAACACGATGGAAACAGTGTGTTGAGAAAACGAAATGCCTAAGATGAAAACAAAATCAGGTGCTAAAAAGCGGTTTAAAGTGACGGCGTCAGGACGCGTGAAGTCTGCGCAGGCAGGAAAAAGGCACGGTATGATAAAAAGATCGAGCAAATTTATACGAAACGCGAGAGGCACAACAACTTTGTGTAAGGCAGATGAAAATATTGTTAAATCTTATATGCCCTATTCTAGGTAGGAGGATTATTAGTTGACAAGAGTTAAATCAGGAGTGGTAACGCACGCCAGACATCGGAAGGTGGTAAAGGCGGCTAAAGGCTACTATGGCGCAAGAAGTAGGAACTTTAGAACGGCTAAACAAGCTGTAGACAGAGCTATGCAGTACGCAACCAGAGATCGTAAGGTTAGGAAGCGTGTTTTTAGAGCGCTCTGGATACAGAGATTGAACGCGGCCGTAAGGCAGATAGACAGCAACCTCAATTATTCGAAATTTATACATGGACTGGATAAAGCTGGTATCAATCTCGATAGAAAAGTTCTAGCAGACATTGCGGTAAATGACCCAAAAGCTTTTGGACAGATAGTATCTCGTGCGCAAGGCGCACTAAACTAGTAACATGACCGATTTCATTCGGTACAAAATGTTCATATGATAAATCTTAGATCTGTCTATGGGAACTTCATTAGAAAATAGCAAGTATTTAGGGCTAGTTAAGAATGCTCAGTCGGTTAATGATCTTGAACAGGTTCGGATCAAGCTTCTTGGTAAAAAGGGGGAGATCTCTAACCTATTAAGATCATTGGGTAAGATGGAAGCTAAGGAGCGACAAATAAAATCTCCAGAGTATAACAATCTCAAGCAATCTCTAGAGGAGGCTATCAAAGAGAGAAGAGAAATCTTACTAAATAAGGAGATTGAAGGTAGAATGGATGTGGAATGGCTTGATATCTCTCAAGACCCCAGAGAGATGAATTCAGGCCTGATGCACCCAGTAAGCAGAGTTACAGAAGAAATCATATCAATTTTCTCAGACCTTGGATTTTCTGTAGCTGAAGGGCCCCAAATTGAAAGCGACTGGTACAATTTTGATTCACTAAATATTCCTACTGATCATCCAGCTCGTCAGGAGTTTGATACTTTTTATATCGATCCCGGTGATGAGAGTATAAGGGAAAATGGTTCACCTAACGTACTTAGAACGCATACTAGCCCAGTACAAGTCAGATTCATGGAAAAACACGGAGCACCTTGTAGAATTATCGCACCTGGACGGGTATATAGATCGGATTACGATCTCACCCATACACCAATGTTTCATCAGATTGAAGGTTTAGCCATAGGCGAAGATATCTCTATGTCAAACTTAAAATGGGTTTTGGTTGAGTTTTGTAAGGCTTTTTTTGAGCTAGATAGTATAGAACTTAGATTTCGCGCTAGTCATTTCCCCTTCACGGAGCCATCTGCGGAAGTTGATATAAAGTGTTCCTGGGTTGAAAACTCCTTAGTTGTTGGAAAAGGAGATGACTGGATGGAAATATTAGGTAGCGGAATGGTACACCCTAATGTCTTGGAGGCAGCTAACGTTGATAGTAAAAAGTTTCAGGGGTTTGCATTTGGAATGGGAATAGATAGGCTCGCGATGCTAAAGTATGGTATGCCAGATCTTAGATCATTCTTCGATAATGATATGAGATGGTTAAAACACTATGGCTTTGCGGCAGAAAAAAGTTCCAATCTCTATGATAAACTTAGTGGATAAATATTAGAGTGGAAGTTTTAATATGAAGTTTTCTTTTTCATGGCTTAAGGATTACCTGGAGACAGATTTGTCTGCTGATGAAGTTGCGGACGTTCTTACCGACACAGGATTAGAAGTTGAGTCCCTTACAGACCCTAGAAAGCGTTTGGGGCAATTGTCCGTTGGAGAAATACTAAAAGTTGAAAAACACCCAAATGCCGACAAATTGAAAGTATGTGACGTTGATTCAGGCACTGGGATATTAAAAATAGTTTGTGGAGCACCAAATGTTAAGAATGGCATGAAAGTAGTGGTTGCAAAGCCAGGTGATTTTATACCTGGATTAAATATCAACCTAAAAGCCTCAAAGATTAGAGATGTAAAAAGTGAGGGAATGATGTGTTCAGAAAAGGAATTAGAAATTTCGGATGAACACGAGGGAATTATAGAGCTACCTTCTGAAACTGAAGTGGGGACGCTGTTTTCCGAATTAGTTGGAGATGAAAAAATAATTTTCGAAATCGCAATTACCCCAAATAGACCTGACGCCTTAGGTATTTATGGAATTGCCAGAGATCTCTCGGCTAGTGGTATCGGAAAATTACTTGTTAGCAAAATACCTAATGTTGAAGGAATTTTTAAGCCACATTTAGATATTAATTTGGACCAAGCGGTTTCCTCAAAAGAATGTCCTTTTTTTGTTGGCCGATATTTACGAAGCGTACAAAATGGGGAGTCTCCACAATGGCTTAGAAATCGTTTAATTAGTATTGGACTTAATCCAATCTCAGCATTAGTTGATATTACAAATTATCTTACATTTGATAGAGCAAGACCTCTACACGTCTTCGACGCTGATAAACTCTCTGGTGATTTAACGGTTAGAAGATCTGTTGAGGGAGAGAAATTTCATGCTCTTGACGATAAAATATATGAGTTAAATGAAGGAATGATTGTAATAACAGATGAAAAGGAAATTGTTTCTCTTGGAGGCATCATAGGAGGTATGAAAAGTGCTGTGTCGGACCAAACAAAAAATGTGTTGTTAGAGGCTGCTTATTTTGACCCAATATCAATAGCAGCAACTGGTCGAAAACTTCAGATAAATTCAGATGCTAGATATCGTTTTGAAAGGGGTGTTGACCCGAGCTTTACTTTATCTGGATCACATATTGCTACAAAGATGATTTTAGATTTATGTGGAGGCGAAGCTTCAGATATTATTATGGTGGGGTCAGTGCCATCTTTTGAGAAAAAAATTATTTTCGATCCTAAAAAAGTAAATCAATTGATAGGAATAAAAGTAAATAGGGCAAGACAATTTGAAATACTAAAGTCCCTCGGTTTTTCAGTTAAGGAAGTGGAAAACAAAGTTGAAATAATAGTTCCTGCCTGGAGGCCAGATGTACATGGCGAGGTAGATATAATCGAAGAGGTCGCAAGGATAAATTCATTAGCAAACTTGCCTAGTACTCCAATGACCAGGAAAGAGGGGGTATTAAAACCTCTTTTAACAGACGGTCAAAGCAGGCAAAACCTAGCTAGAAGGGTCTGTACTTCTTTAGGTTATATGGAGTGCTTGTCATATAGCTTTATCGACAAGAAGTCAGTTGAACGATTTAGTAGCAAGTCAACAAAGGAAATTATACTTATAAATCCAATAAGCAGTGAAATGACGCACATGCGACAGTCGCTTTTACCAGGCTTAATAAAAATAGTAGAGAAAAATCAGGCTAAAGGTATTAAAAGTCTCGCAATATTCGAACAAGGCTATTGTTTTGAGAGCAATCAAGTTGGCGATGAAACCTACCAAATTTCTGCAGTCTTGTCTGGTAGTAAAAGTAACTTCAATCTTTACAAGGAAATTAGACCTTTTGATATTTTTGATATAAAAAAAGATCTATTTAAATTATTAGGATATTTAAACCTAAAAGTGGACAGCCTTAAACTTGAAAGAGATGCTCCAAAATTCCTTCATCCAAAAAGGTCAGCCAAGGTTATGCTTGGAAATAAGATTGTGGCGATATTTGGTGAAGTTAGCCCACTCATTGCTAAAAATTACGCTATTAGAGAACGAATAAATTGCTTCACCATCTATCTAGATAATATACCTTTCCCAAAGAAAAAAAAGATTACGAGAGATGCTCTTATTTTGAGTAATTTGCAACCTATTGAAAGGGACTTTTCTTTCCTGATTGATGAAAGGACTGAATATGGAGCAGTAAAGAAAACTATTATCTCCTTGAAAAATCCTTTGATCGACAAAATAAATATTGTCGATGTCTTTCAAGGGGAAGTGGAAAAAGAAAAGAGAAAAAAGTCTCTTTCAATAAGGGTTAAATTTCAGCCTTTAGAGAAAACTCTTAATGACTCTGAGATAGAGAAAATGTGTGAGGATATAATAAGTAAAGTCAGTGAAAAAGTTAGTGGAGTTTTAAAGTCATAACATATGTAATTAGTTATATTCGATTTTAATTATTTCATAGTGTTTGGTCCCTCCTGGTGTATTGACCTCCACTTCATCTCCTTCCTCTTTGCCTATCAAAGCTCTCGCCAGAGGCGAATTTATGTTTAGCAGGCCTTTCTCTAGATCTGCTTCAGCCTCTCCCACGATTTGATATGCAACTTCTTTTTCTGTCTCCTCCAAAAATAGAGTTGTCTTAGCTCCAAATTTTATAGGACCATTAAGCTTAGAAACATCAATAACTTCTGCTAGCGATATTATAGCTTCTAACTCCTTTATTCTACCCTCAATGAACGATTGTTTTTCTCTTGCCGAATGGTATTCGGCATTCTCAGATAAATCACCTAATTCCCGCGCTTCAGATATAGCTTTAATAATATTTGGCCTATCATCTGCTTTAAGTTTACGTAGTTCTTCTTCGAGCCTACCGTAGCCGTTTTTGGTTAAAGGAATTTTTTCCATATTTTTTCACGCTAAAAAAATCATAATAACATTTTATTTGTTTTTTTTACACCTTTATTCAGAAAAAACTATATGTTATTTAATTGATAACATTGTGAAAGTATTTAGAGGGTAAAAGGTAAGATATGAGAGAGAAAATTGACTATGATTTGGTTATTGTCGGGGGGGGGGGCCAGCTGGTTTGTCAGCTGCAATTAAAGCTAAGCAAATTGACCCCGAGCTTAGTGTTGTTGTTCTAGAAAAGGGGGCAGAAATAGGTTCGCATATTTTATCAGGAGCAGTTTTGGACACGTCAGGTATAGATTTGCTGATACCCGACTGGAAAGAAACTGATATCCCTATTCGTACAAAAGTTAGTGAAGATCTCTATTACCTTTTTGGCCCAGCTGGGCAGGTCAAAATTCCTAATTTTTTACTTCCCCCACTGATGAATAATCATGGAAATTATATCGTATCTATGGGAAATGTGTGTCGGTGGTTAGCAGGGCAAGCAGAGAACCTAGGCGTAGATATATTTCCGGGAATGGCCTGCAGCGATGTGGTTTTTGGTGACGGAGGAGAAGTTGTTGGAATTATTGCTGGCGAATTCGGCATAGATAAAGACGGAAATAAAACAGAGGGATATGAGCCTGGCATGGAAGTCTTAGGTAAGTATGTTCTATTTAGCGAAGGGGTAAGAGGCTCTTTAACAAAAATTCTTATTGAAAGATATAAATTAGATGCACAAAGCCAACCACAAAAATACGGGCTCGGAATGAAAGAGATTTGGGAAATAGACCCAAAATTTCATAAAGAGGGTAAAGTGCTTCACTCCATGGGATGGCCATTAGGAGGCAATGCAGGAGGTGGATCATTCTGCTATCATGCGGAAAACAACCAAATTTATCTAGGGTTTGTTGTTCACTTAAACTACGAAAATCCCCACGTCTTTCCATATATGGAGTTTCAAAAATTTAAGCATCATCCTATGATTAAGGGAATGCTTGAGGGAGGGAAAAGAATATCCTACGGAGCAAGGGCTATAACCGAAGGAGGATATCAGTCAATTCCGAAGCTCGCTTTCCCTGGTGGTTTAATACTAGGGTGTTCTGCAGGTCTGGTAAATGTTCCACGAATAAAGGGAAACCATAATGCAATGCTGTCTGGGATCACTGCAGCAGAGATAGTATGTAAAGCTATAAAAGAAGGCTTCCAAAATACTGAACTTAAGGAATATGATAAAGAGATAAAGCATGGAAAAGTTGGTTCAGATTTAAAGCCTGTGAAGAATGTTAAGCCCATTTGGTCTCGTTTTGGTTTATTAGCATCATTGATAATTGGCGGAATAGACATGTGGATAGCAAACGTAAGTGGGATAAATATTTTTGGAACTTTGAAACATGGTAAAAGTGACTCAAAAAGCACCAAGCTAGCAAAAAACTTTAAAGAAATTGAGTATCCAAAGCCTGATGGAAAGATTAGTTTTGATAGACTAACAAATGTGAGCTTCTCTGGAACAAATCATGAGGAAAACCAGCCCTGTCATTTGTTTTTAAAAAATAAAAATATTCCGATAAAAAAAAATCTCCCATTATTTGCTGAACCTGCTCAAAGGTATTGTCCAGCGGGGGTCTATGAAGTGCTTGAAAAACGTAAGAATTCTTATACGTTTCAAATAAATTCACAAAATTGTGTGCATTGCAAAACATGTGATATTAAAGATCCAAGCGAAAATATAACGTGGAAAACACCTCAAGGGGGAGATGGTCCAAATTATCCAAATATGTAGGTTAATTGGTATGCCTCTGCTTAAACCTTTAATTGTAGCTTTTTTTATACTATGGCATTTTTCGGTGACCATTGTTGTAGCTAACTCGGGCTCATATATTGCCGGGCAATTTGCTGAGAAAGAAGGAGATTTCAAAAATGCCTCGTACTATTATATAGATCTCATTTCTAGAGGAGACTCTGAAAGAGAAATTATCACGAGAAGCGTTATCTATGCAGCCTTAGCTGGAAATTTCGAAATTGCGACAGCAATATCGCGAAAAATTGATGACCTTCAACTTAATTATCCTGTGGCAAATTTAGTTATTTTCGCTGAAGCTATAAAGAAGAGAGAAAAGTCAGAAATATTAAGAGCGTTCGAACGCCACAAGAAAAATTTTCCTGAGATTTTTAAAATAGTTACAGAATTTTGGATCTTGATTATTGATAACAAAAAAGACGAAGCTTTTCGTTTGATCAATTCAATAAGTATCAACAACGAAGCTCAACTTCAGATTATTAATTATAATCAACTATTAGCGTATGTGTATTTTAATGAATATGAGCAAGCAAAAACACTCTATGAAAATATGGAATTCAGTAATTTTCTTTTTGACTCCGAGTCTGCTTTAGCTTTAGTTAAATATTTCCAAAAAAATAAAGAAAGCGGAGTGTCTGAAAGCATAATAAGCAAGGCTCGGTCTGCTAGTAATAACGCGTATTATATACAAGCCTTCAAAAACAAGCTTTCTAATGGTGGGGTTAGTGATGCTATCAGAATAACCCCTTATAAGCAGATAGCTGAGGTATTCTTTAGATGGTCACAATCTAGCCAGCGAGGAGAGGAAAATATTATCAACAAGTCGTTCTACTTATCCCTTGCAAATTTCGCAGATCCGACTAGTTCATTTTTGAAATTTAATCTTGCTACCATACTTATTGATAGTGGGAACTATGAGCTATCCAGAGAAATTTTAGATAACTTTTCAAACGACGATGTTTTCTTTATGGATAGCGTTGTTGAAAACTCATTTGCTATCGAGCAACTGGATAGTAATGAGTCAGCATTAGAATATATTCAGCAATTTATAATTGATGGAAATGCAAATGCCAGGTTGTTGAAAACTTATGGTAGCCTGCAACGGGGTATGAGCTTGTTTCAGGAAGCCATCAAGTCCTATACCAGAGCAATAGAAGTCGCAAAAAGAGAAACGTATACTGAGGCTATTTGGCCGATTTTATTCTTGAGGGGGATATCATTTGAAAGGTCAAAGAATTGGGCTTTAGCTGAAGCTGACTTTATAAGTGCTTTAGAGCTGAGCCCAGACCAACCACAGGTTCTCAATTATATGGGGTATAGCCTACTAGAACGGAAAGAGAAATTAGATCAAGCTTTGAAAATGATTATACTGGCAGCTGAGAAGTCCCCGAATAGCTATCATATAATTGACTCTCTAGGTTGGGCATATTACAAAAAAGGAGATTTTAGAAAAGCCTTATTATATTTAGAAAAGGCGATGGAGATTGAATCTACAGATCCAATAGTAAACGATCATCTAGGAGACGTCTTATGGATGTTGGGTAGAAAAAGAGAGGCTAAATTTCAATGGAAAAAGTCACTTTCGTTCAATCCTGAATCTGTGGATCAAAAAAATACAGAAGATAAATTAAAGTTCGGACTAAACGCAAGATAAAGAAGATTGGGATTGGTGAAAGATATTACTAATGAGGAAAAGGGATGCGCCAAGATTAATCTTGCTCTTCATGTTACAGGAATTCAGGCAGATGGTTACCATGCTCTTGATAGCATAGTTGTTTTCACAGATGTATTTGACAGGCTATTTTTTAAACGTTCATTGAAAAATGTGGTAACGTCAACAGGAGAATTTTCTGAGTCAATAAATGTTCGAGAAAACTCAATATTACAAGCATTAAAACTATTTGGAAATGGACTCACAGATCGTTTTTCTATTAATCTTGAAAAAAATCTGCCAATAGGTGCTGGTTTGGGTGGTGGCTCAGCAGACGCTGCAGCTGTAATAAGATTTGTAACAAATAACAGCAAGCACCTCATGCCCTCTAATGAGGTTTTATCAAAAATTGGAGCAGACATTCCAGCTTGTGTACTAAGTGTAGCATCGAGAGTGGGAGGAATTGGGGAGATTGTTCGACCTTTAGATATGTCAGAAATTAATTTATGGGTTGTTTTAGTAAACCCAGATATATTCGTATCTACAGGAAGTATATTTGAAGAGGTTACTGAAAAACATAATCAACCATTAGAGACCTTTATTGATTTAAGTAGCACGGATCAATTTATAGACTATCTTAAGAGGCAGAGAAATGATCTACAAACTATTGCAATCAAAAAACATCCAGAAATCAACAAGGTACTCGTTACCATTGAGGAAACGGAGGACGTCTTGCTTTCTAGAATGTCAGGGTCAGGATCTACTTGTTTTGGTCTTTACAGAAATCAAGAAATTGCAAAAAAAGCAGTGAGTTATATCAGTAAAAAAAGTGATAAATGGTGGATTAAATTTTCTAAAATAAATTAAGATACTCTGTCCAAAATTTCTTCAGCGAGCTCTATCATCAACATCTTAATTTCTGAGTTTTCTATTATCTGCATAGCGTTAATGGATCTTTCAGTCCATATTAAAGCCTGGTTTTTTGTATAAAGTAGAGATTTGCTGCTTTCCAAGATTTCCAGAAGATCAGTGAGATCACTATGATTTGGTAGAGGCTTTTGAAAAAGCTCCTTTATAAATTTTTTTTCAGCGTTGGAAGACTTTTCATATGCATGAATTATTGGGAGTGTTATTTTTTTTTCGAAGAAATCGTTTCCCTTAATTTTGCCCATTTTACTCTCATTACCCAAGTAATCTAAGAGATCATCTATGAGTTGAAAACTGGTTCCAATACATTCCCCATACTCCTTAAGAGCGTCTACGTGGGAGTCGCGCGCATTAGTTATTTCCGCTCCCGCCTGACATGCCGCTGAAAAAAGGGCTGATGTCTTGCCTTTAATTACTTTTAAGTAATCTTCTTCTAACGCATCAAGCTTTTTTTCAATACCAACTTGTAGAATCTCCCCCTGTGAAATAATAGAAGAGGCGTCTGACAAGGTTTTCATTATTCTCAAAGATTCAGTTCTAACCATGAGCTGAAAGGCCCTTGAAAATAGATAATCTCCTACTAAAACAGAATACTTGTTTGTCCAGATTATATTTGCTGTCTTTAAACCTCTTCTTTTTTCACTACGATCAATGACGTCATCGTGGAGCAGAGTAGCGGAATGTATGTATTCAATAGCAGCTGCTAAAAGGGTATCCTTGTCTCCCTGATAGTCAAAAAGTTTGGCAACAGTCAAAGTTAGCAGCGGTCGAATTCTCTTTCCACCAGAATTA
>CACELY010000025.1 GCA_902560505.1 uncultured Alphaproteobacteria bacterium | reverse complement strand
AAGCAAAGCTTTTGCTAAAGATCCTGTCAGATTTATAGAGACTACGGGACGTGCCGTAATTGAGGATGACGAAATGATCGATATATCTCGACGAAGAGCACTTGAGGACGCTTTATACCTTGCAGCACTTCATGGAGGAGCTAAGATAAATGGTTATTCAGCGGTTTCCACTGATACATCTATTCAGGAAAACTTGGTAATTCAGCCGGCGAGTAAAATACTCGATTATACAATTATCTCAGAAGAGCGAGCTGATATGCATTTTATTGTCAAAATTAGGTCTGCAGTTGGCCAGCTAAGAAAGAAAGAGTGTGATAACAAAGGTCTAAAGAGCTTATCTGTATATAAGCCCGTGATAGATGTAGATCCTTCCGCACCATTTTGGGTGAACTCACTAGCCGATGAATTAGCAAATGAAATTATGCTTTCTTTAAAATCGGCAGAAGACATTAATTTTACGGATAATTCTTTTGTGTCACTTGACCGGGATCAGCTTATAAGGGCAAATGATGACTACGACTATATTTCTCTTACTTCAGGAAGAGAGAAAACGCGATATGGAGATTATGCTGCAGTTTCAGCAATATCAATAGCTGAGCGCGAAAAATTAGTCGGTTTTACCACTTATAATAGTCTCCTAATTACCTTTGATACTAACGTATATGATGGAAGCACCTATACATCATCTTTTTCTAAGTCTAAATCATTAGAAGCATTATTTAGTTCAAGTGGTCCATGGAGAACGATAAATTTACTACTAAAAACAAATAGAGACAACATAGTTGAACCGATCTCAATCGCTGCTAAAGAACATGCTAAAGAGGTTATTGATAATCTAATTTGCAAAGAAATAAATAGCATTATTACAGTAAATAATGGAAAAATAGAAGTCCCTCTTGGCAAAAGGCATGGAATTAAAATTTCTGCACTAGCTGTAACCAAAGGTGAACAAACTCCTTTCAATGTATTACGGGTTGAACAGGTCTCAGAAACTAAATCAGTTTTGGTGCCACTTAATACAGCGCTGGAATTAAGTAAACTAAATGGAAAATCAATTCAATTTTTAGGTAACATGTAATGCTAAAAAACTTTATTTATTTACCTTTATTCTATATGGCTTTTACTGCAACTAATTGTCTAAATGCAGAACCCTTTGTTGTACTGCAATACAATAATGTATCTGAGCTGTCAGGCAGATCAAATGAGTTCGCCGAAGATCCTGACCACACAGAGAAACATATGATTTTGCCGGGGGAAAGTTTAAATCTAATAATCGAAAAATACTATGATGGTAGCGGATTAAATAAGTATTTTTTACAACTGGCAATTGTTTCTTTAAATGATCATGCTTTTAGAAATAGGAATATCAACTATATGATTGCTGAAGAAACTATTCATCTTCCAAGCATCAATCAAATCTCAAAACTTATGAAAGGTATAGAGTTTGATTTGGATCAGGAGATTTCATATAAAAATAACAATATCTACTATTTTGGAGGATAGGTGTTGGTTAAGAAGGCATTAATTATAATAGCAATCTGGTGGGGTCTCAGTTTAGAGAGCATCGCTTCGCAGGAAAAAATAACTGGTTCAACCTTAGCTAAATTGGTAACTGATCACTTGAATGAAGAAGGATTAAGTGCTCAGCCTATCATTAATAAAAATAGAGTTTTTACTGGGTGCTCCAGTGACGAGATTATAATTTCAAAAAGAGATGGATCGTGGAAAACTATAAATCTTAGATGTAAAACGAATAAGTCATGGAATTATAACTTTAGAAATAAATTGCCTAAAGCCACTAACGCTCAGAATGTTAATCAACCCCGTAACCTTTTGGAAAAAAATCATTTGCAAGCCACAGTTGAAGTATTGATTTTAAAAAATTCAAAATTAAAAGGAGATAGAATAGAGGAAACAGATTTAGTTCTATCGAAAAAGAAAGCAATTCTTTCTAAGGGGGCTTTTAGCGACTTAGAAAGTGTTCTTGGTAAACGGTTGATAAAAAGCTTACAGAAAGGTGCGACCTTAAAAACTAATCATTTGAAGCCAGACTGGTTGGTTTATAAGAATCAAAAGATAATAATTGAGCACAAAATAGGTGAAATATACGTAAAAATGGATGCAATAGCGCTAAGTAATGGTGCAAAAGGGGACAGAATATTGGTAAAAAATGTCTCGAGCAAAAAGATAGTTGAAGGATTTGTTGAAGATTCGAGAAAAATATCAATTTTTCGTAAAATTTATTAACTTTATGTCGTATACTTAAACAGGAGAAAGAATATGGTTGGATCAATAAAAAATTTCACTGGGCAGAGAGTAGAAGCGTCCAAAGGAATGATGGAGGCGAAGACACATGCTGAGAAGCTTACTGAGTCAAGCTCTTCCCCTAGTTCTGGCTCTCAGGTTGATGCTGTATTAACAAGTAAATCTAGAGAGGTATTGAAAGTTATGGCAGAAAATCCTTCAATAAACATGGAGGCGGTTGAGAGAATAAAACAAAAGATCAAGAATGGTGAATATCCTATCGACTTTGATAAACTGGCAGATAAGTTACTTGAGTCTTACTGGACTTCGGAATCTTAAAAAGTCGACACTATTTAAATCATATATATGTCTCTACCTACAGCACATAATTACGTAGTTAAAACTATGATGGAAAATTTAGTTTCTTTAGAAAAAAATTTTCTCGAACCAAAGCTTTTAATTGAAACGTTGATCGAAACCGACAAGTTATTGAATGAAAACATAGAGGTTTTTGGTAATAAAAATTTTTCCGAGGATCTACTGGACAATGAAAAAGAAAATATCAATTTGCTCATAGAAAGAATTTCTATCTTAGAAAAAGCTTCACAAGGCAAAGTAAACTGGGCAAATCAGTTTTCACAATATCTACAAGAAAATATTACAAGAAAATAACTTGTTTTGAATAAATAATTCAATACAATCTTCCGCAATGGATCTTCAAGTTCTAATATTAGATTATATTTTTACTGAAAGAGCTGGAGTTATAGCCTTTCTGGCGACAATTATATACTTTATATTTCAACAAAATAAAACTCTTTCAACTATGGAAAAAGAACTTATGAGTTTAAGAGATAAAGTTAGTAGACTCGTAAATCGAAGTGATGATACAACATCAGATATTAGCTCTCTGAGTTCTCGCATATCGAACCTTTCGGGTGCGGTATCAGATGCAACTACTGTGGCCGAGGGAACAAAGAAGGAGCTAAGTATGCTCGCTGAAGGCATAAATAGCGAAACAGTTTTTAATGAAGCAATAGATCTTGCTAGAAAAGGTAGTTCAGCGGATGATATTGTAGCCCAAACTAAGCTAAGTAAAGATCAGGCTGAAACAATAGTAAGATTCCATGGATCTAAAGTTTAAGGAACTATAACCTTTTGTAATTTATTTTCTTTTTCGCTTTTTAGGTCAATCAAAGCTGCCATGTATAATTAAATTTATATTTTTTCATTTTTAGGAACAGACTCAGCCTCTACTTCTTCAGTAGCACCCTCCTCCGGAATAGCCTCCGCCTCTACTTCTTCAGTAGCACTTTCCTCAGCAACAGCCTCCGCCTCTACTTCTTTAGCAGCACCCTCCTCAGGAACAGCCTCCGCCTCTACTTCTTTAGCAGCACCCTCCTCTGGAACAGCCTCCGCTTCTACTTCTTCAGCAGCACTTTCCTCAGCAACAGCTTCCGCCTCTACTTGACTTTTTAATCCTTCTATACCTTCTTCTGAACTAAACTGCCTACTTTCTTCTGTTGACATAAACTCAGCTTTGCCCGACTCTATCAATTTTTCGCCATCTTCCCTTTTTACATCAATGACTACACCTGAAGGAAAGCGCACACCATTAACCTCACTTGAATCAACTATTCGGAGGCGCATCCATGTATTATCGCCGCCAATGGCTTCAGGGTCTTTAACGTCTGTAGACTCAGTTATTGAAACATCAAGATCGAACCCACTCTGCATATTTGATAAGTCGTTGAGTTGGTCCTCCATGACATTACCAGCGAGAAGCGCTAATCTCTTTCTTAAAACATAAACTCTTGCAGCCATTGCGCTCAACCTTTGCACACCATCAGTTTCCCCTTCAATCACTGCCTTATAAAAGGTAATTTGCTCCTCAAAGCTCTTATCAGAATATTTTTCTAGAAGTTCATCTCTTGCTCTAAGTATTACTGGATCTAAGGGGACTGGATCGCTCTGATCTAAATCCATGGTTTTTACTGGAGAAGTCATTTTTTTTCCTTAATTAATCAAGTTGGCATTTTATTTGCAATTTTCACACCACAAATCGAAAAAAATAGATATTTAAACATCAAATCAAACAAAAATGAAAACAATTGAAAATCACCTCAGTATACACTCAAATGCGCTAAATCTAAGAGGAAAACGTAATAAAATACTTGCTTCGAACATTGCGAATGCAGCTACTCCTCATTTTAAAGCCCGTGATATAGATTTTGATATTGAGATGCGAAAAAAAGAAAAGGTTGGTAATATTTCAATTAATCATGAGAAGCATTTTGCTCTTCTAACTAAAGTTAGACCAAATGATGTCATGTTTAGAGAGCCACTCAACCCCTCGCTGGACGGTAACACAGTAGAATTGGCAGTTGAGCAAATGGAGTTTTCCGAAAACGTAGTCAGATATCAAACTACTCTTCAATTTTTAACCAACAAGATATCGGGGCTAATGTCCGCGATCAAAGGTGAATAATGAGTTCAATAAAAAATATATTTGATGTCTCGGGAAGAGCAATGGCCGCCCAAATGATCAGGTTGAATACGGTAGCTAGCAATCTTGCGAATTCAAATAACATTGCCAGTACTAGTGAGGAAGCTTACCGGCCCCTGAAACCCATATTCAAGACAATTTACTCTGACAAACTTCATGACAATGGAATTGCAAGTGTTGATGCAATAAATGTCAGGGAACTTAATAGAGAACCAGAAAAAGTTTATATGCCAGATCATCCTAAAGCTAATGAAGATGGCTATATATTTAATGCAGCAGTCAACATAGAGGAAGAGATGGTAGAGATGCTTGAAGCAAGTCGTCAATACCAAAACAATATTGAAGTTATTTCAACTTTAAGAGCTTTAATGATCAGAACAATAAATTTAGGAAAGTAATTTTTGGAGTACGAATATGTCTAGTATAGAAAGCAACAATCAATCCCTTAACAATATTTTAGAAAAGATTGGTGTTAAATCGCCAGAGGGAGCCTCTCCGCAAAGGAAAAGTAGTCTCGGACAAGAAGACTTTCTAAAACTCATGACGACACAGCTTCAAAATCAGGATCCTTTTGCCCCTATGGAAAATGGGGAATTTATCGCCCAGATGGCACAGTTTTCAACTGTTACCGGGATAACTGAAATGGGGCAAACCCTCAAAGGTTTATCAGATAAACTAAATGAATTCAGAATAGCTACTGCGTCTGATCTGCTGGGCAACTCTGTATTAGTTCCTGGCAATGTTGTGCGACCAAACAAAAATGGTGAGATTCATGGTATTATCGATCTTCCATCTGCATCAAGTGAAACGTCAGTCGCATTTTTTGACGGCTCCGGTGAACTTGTTCATTCAGCAGACTTGGGCGCTCATGGAAGAGGTTTGGTAGGATTTGAATGGCTAAACATCCCAAAGGAAATTATAGACAAAAATGAGCCTTTACGGGTAGAAGCGTTTATTAATACCGGCAAAGGATCGGAGGGTTTAACCCCGTCAGTTTTCTCTGAAGTTATTGCTGCTAGTTTGGATAAAAAGGGCCAAGGTGTAACTATCGATGTTAAAGATTTTGGTGAAATGGCTGCGGCTGATGTTATCAAGTTCAGAAATTAATTAAAATATATTGAGTATAAGTAAAACGGAGTAAAAAATGTCATTCTATACAGCATTAACAGGACTTAACGGTGCACAATCAGATATATCGGCAACGTCAAACAACATTGCAAACGTTGGTACGACTGGTTTTAAAAGAAGTAGAGCAGAATTTGGTGACATCTTTGCTACCTCACCTCTTCAGAACTCATCATCCTCTATTGGTTCTGGTACCATTCTTAAAGGCATTAAACAGCAGTTTACACAGGGTAACATTTCGTCATCCTTGAACGCTCTTGACCTTGCTATCTCTGGTCAAGGATTTTTTGCATTAAAGCCCTCACTTACTTCAGCCCAAACAGTTTACACCAGAAACGGATCTCTCAATGTGAACAACGACAGATACGTTGTTGACTCAGCTGGTCAGTATCTACTAGTTTACCCCGTTAACGAAGATGGATCGGTAACTGCGAAAGACTTGATTTCAGCGTTACCATTACAACTTCCTGTCACATCAGGTGATCCAAAAGCGACCTCAAATATTGATCTTGGAGTTAACGTCCCTGCTGCTGCTGCCGTTGTTCCAGACCAACCTCAGTTTGCCGATGGATATACATTTGACCCCAACAACCCCGAAACGTTTACTAACTCGACATCAATAACGATCTTTGATGATTTAGGTAACCCAACTATCGCCACAATGTTTTTTATAAAAACACAAACTGCTTCTGCTACAGACCCAACAAACAAATTTGATACGCGGCTCGTAATTAACGATACTATTATTGAACCAGACTTGGTTAGTGCAGTTGATGACGCGGGAAAGCAGATTTTTATTGATGAGTTTGGAGCGCAAACGACACAAGTTCCAGATGATAACTACTTTTTGGAAGGCAAGGGTTCACCATTATATAAATTGGACGATTTGAAAACCCAAGTTCCTTCTACTGCCGCAAATATACAAGGCGAGTTGACCGCATTCGATTTCGGTGAGGAAGGTGACAAGCTAGTTGAAATCGTTACTGATCCTTTACTGTATAACGCTACTGTAGAGTCAGGAAAGTTGACCGATAGTGATATTTACTGGGGGAAAAATTTTTTAACTCTAAATGTTGACAGCGCCGACCAACCTGTGAACATCGATATTAGACCAGGGAAATATAACGCGGCACAACTATCTGCTGAAGTAGAGAGAGCGATTAACGAAGCTTATGGTGACGATAAAAAAATTCAAATTGTAAGAAATGTTGACGACGAGATTAATATTGACCTTTCTAAACTTAACGCAGATGGATCAACATCTTCTTTGGACGCTGCGATTACAGTCGATCTGCTGACAGATAGTTATGTTACATCGCAACAGGTTGGAGGGGCAAATCGAATTAATCTAACCGGGGCATCTCCAGACTTTACAAGAGATGAGTTTTTGGCTCATGTTCAAGCGAGAGTTAATGAAGCTTTAAACTCATATGCTGATAATGCGACCCAAAAAGCTGCTTTAGGTATTGAAAAGCTTCAATTTACACGAGCAAGTGGTGCTACAATCGATACCATTTATGAGACTAATGATATTATTCAGTTTACACACACATCAAATGAATATGCAGGTGCGGGGAATGAAACCAATCCTCCAGATGATACTCGAAATAAGTTTTTGGTATATTCCTACTTTGATAACAAACCAAATCTTAGTGTTTACGATGGAAAAAAGGCGGTTGCCAATGCGCCAGCTAACGTTAACGATAGTGCGGGAAATGGTACAAATGCGGCTGGTAATAAAATAATGTATTCTACAACAGAAAACACGCTAAGGATATATTTTGATACCTTGGAAGCTAATGCAGCTTCTCCTATTTTTGCAGCTAACGGAAAAATAAGACTAAGTGGTAATTTTGATGCATCCGAAACCGCCCAAGCTCAATATTTGAATGGCCGTGAATTTACAATATCTAGTGTACAATATACAGATCCAACATCAGCTAACACCACGGGTTACATTCAGATTAACACTACAGGGCTAGGTTTTCCTGACGCCGATTTCAACGTAATAAATACTACTGGTGCTAATTTGCAGGTAGCATATAGCCCATCATCAAATGTCGAAGCTTTTTTTGAGGGAGCTCAAAATGTTTATGAAGATGCTCCAGTAGATTTTGCAAGTAAAAAAATTGTATTGCGAGAGACGGGTACTGCGAAACAAACTTTTCCAGGTATATTGGCTGGTGCGGGAGCATTTTCAGCTTTTGACGCACAGTTTGCAGATGGAGCGGATGGTACTTTGGATAAACTAGGATTAGAAAATGCTGACAGAACAGAAGACTCGCAGTGGGTCGATGAATTAGATCCCCCTGTAAAAGTAACTTACGATGAAATTAATCAAAGATTGCAATTTACGGTTGATAGAACAGTTCTTGGAACTGGTACCGATAGTAATTTCAACTCATTTACTATTTATGGTAAGGGAACAGCAACCGATACAAATAATCTTGGCTTGGTATCAAAAGATGACGCACCCGATACACTAATTAGAGGTGGTGAAATTTTGTCAGGCGAAAGTTTTGTAGCTGATGGTGAAGAAATTCAGCTGAATGATAAAAGATACGGTATTGAAGTTGAATATAACAGTGATAAAAAATCTTTTAAGATCTCAAGTGGAACAACTGGTGAGCAAATTGCTGCACAAGGTGCTCTTGGTGTGACGGATACCCAAAAGGCGTCTAATATTCAAGTCGGGCGGTACGCTCTTGATGCGACAGGCTCTGTTGTTGATGCTACTGATTATTTTTCAGGAGATAATAACCTTCTAGGAGTGGGAGCCACAAAGACTGAAGCTGAATTTACCGCAGGTAAAGGGTTATCAGCAACACCAGCCACAGCACTAGGCGCAACCGCTACCGAACCGCTCAATGAGGTATTTAGGCTGTCAACGACTAACGGCGAAAATATTTTTAACGTATCCGTTAATGGTATCAGTGGTGTTATCACCATTCCTCCTGGATTTTATGTTGGTTCGACACTTGCCGAGGCTTTAGAGTCAAAAATAAACCAAATTATGGATCCAGTTACCGGAGATACCGTAGGTGGTGTAACTGCCCGTTTTAATGCTACTACCAATAACTTTGAATTTACTACGGGAACTACTGGTGATACCTCAACGATTAAAGTTAAAGGGTCTGCTCGACTTGGGCTTGATGACGTTCCTCTTGGTGTGGGTACAGTACCTAAGATTTTTAATCTAGTTCAGGCAACAAATGCTAATGGCGTAAACCTATTTGTTAGTGCGGACGGTAAAGTTGTTGAGACACCACCAGAAAATATGGTTGAGGGATACTATCCTCTTTACATTGATGAAGGCGAATTAACATTCGATAAAACAGGTAAATTAATAAATCCTAAACAGGATGTACACTATGAAAAGCAGGAAGAAGGCTTTTCAATATCTCTTGATATTGATTTTGGATCTTCTACGCAGTTTGCACAACCATTTTCGGTCCTAAGCGTGAATCAAGATGGTTTTACTTCTGGTCGATTAGATGGTCTTGAAATTGATGCATCGGGGACAATTAGAGCAAACTATACGAATGGACAAAACAATCCACTCGGAAAAATAGTTGTTGCAAACTTTAACAACCAAAACGGTTTGAAACAAATTGGAAACGCGACCTATGTTGAGACGGCGGTATCCGGTACAGCGCAGGTGGGAGAGGCCGGTGCAGAAGGCTTTGGAAATATATTGTCGGGTTCGCTCGAAAGATCGAATGTTGATATTACCGAAGAATTGGTAAATTTGATTACCGCACAACGAAACTTCCAAGCATCAGCAAAAGCGATTGAAACAACTACAACGCTTACTCAAACAATCATTAATATCAGAGGTTAATTAACCATTTTACAGGGAGGTATAATTAATGGATAAAATGATACATACGGCTCTTAATACGCTGAAGAATTTGTCAGCTAATAGAGCAGTAAGAGCTCAAAATATGTCTAATTTGAATGTTCCTGGGCACCGAAAAGACCTAAATACCAACTTTACATCTGGTTTTTTGCATCAGGTAAATCAATATGACTCCAGAGTATTTGCTATTCATGATGGTGGAAATGGTTTTTCAAATAAACAAGGTCAACTTAATCCAACAGGGCTAGAGACCGATATAGCAATAAACGGGCCCGGTTTTTTTATTGTACAGCCAAAAAGTGGTGATCCGGCATTATCAAGAAGGGGTGATTTTTCTGTATCAAATACAGGACTTTTAGTTGATGGCGCGGGTTCCAAAGTACTGGATACAGGAGGCGCTCCTCTGGAGATACCAGGGAATAAAAAGCTTATAGTAGCTGAAAATGGTGACGTATTTATAGAGCCATTAAACGGAGCTCCTGGAGAAAGACAATTAGTTGGGACTATCGGTACCAGCTTAGGTGGATCGAAAGAGGATCCATTAATAAAAAGCCTAGATGGCCACTTACGATTATCGAGTGGTGGAGTTCCAGGAGCGGACCAGGCAGCTGTACTGTCTCAAGGATTTCTGGAGGGTAGTAATATAGACGCGGTTAGCGAGCTTATAGGAACTATGGAAGACCAACGTCAATTTGAAATCAACATCAAGCTTATTTCGTTATCAAAGGAAATTGATGAAGGTGGAACTAGCATAATGAGACTACCAAGCTAACAGATTTGGCACAGCTCTTGCTATGAATAAAGAGAGTATTCATCAAGGAGAGTATAAATGTCAAGTAGCGCAATGCATGTGGCCAAAACTGGCCTAAATTCCCAACAAACTAAAATGCAGGTAATAGCAAATAACCTTGCAAACGTAAATACTACCGGATTTAAAAAAGATAGAGTAAATTTTGAGTCTCTACTATATCAGATTCAAAGGAGCAGTGGAGAACAAACATCCGCTGATACCGATTTAGCTTCAGCTTTTGCCGTTGGTACTGGTGTAAGAATTGTTAATACTCAAAAACTATACACTCAAGGAAGCTTAGTAAACACGGATAACGCATTAGATTTAGCTATTGACGGAAGCGGTTTTTTTCAAGTTCTTCTCCCAGATGGTCGAATTGGGTTTACCCGAAATGGCTCATTTTCTAGAAATGCTGAGGGGACTTTGGTTACTCCAAGCGGTTATACACTTCAGCCTGAGATTGCTATTCCGGAGGGTGTAACGGAGATAAATGTATCTGCTGACGGGTTGGTAAGTGTTCAAGTAGCTGGAGAAGCAGAGGCCGCAGAAGTCGGCCAGTTAACACTAGCCAATTTTGCTAACCCAGCGGGGTTACAACCGATAGGAGAGAACTTTGCAGTAGAAACACCAGCATCTGGCGCTCCCGCTATTGGGAATCCTTTTGGAGAAGGCTTTGGAAAACTGGTGCAGGGTTCACTTGAAGCGTCAAATATAAACGTAGTGCAAGAACTCGTAGATATGATTGAAACGCAAAGAGCGTACGAAGTGAGTTCAAAATCAATATCTGCTGTTGATGAAATGATGCGTTTTGTATCAAACAATCTATAATGGAGAGTAGTTGATGTCTTTAGGAAATTTGCAAAAAAAACTAACAACTGGGATAATATGTCTCTCCTTTATGGCCAGTTGCTCAACACAATTGGAAGAAAGAGCTTCGATTGATTTTGAGCCCACAATGCCAAGCCTTCCAAAGGCTCAAAAAAAGGATAAATATGGATCTATCTACAGCAATAGTCAGCAAGGTCTTTTTGCAACGGATAGAAGAGCCTCAAAAGTAGGAGATCTTTTAACGGTTGCACTATCTGAAAATTTCAGCGCTTCAAAATCTCAATCAGCTAAAAGCGCAAAAAATGGAACAACTAGCTTTGATTTTCCAAAGATAACTACCGCCGATGCTGACGATACACTGTTTGATAGTAAATTAGCGAAGTCTTTTGATGGTTCCGGATCAGCTGCCCAGAACAACTCACTGAGAGGAGAAATTTCTGTGACAGTTACCAAAGTGTTTTCAAATGGTAACATGGAAATATTAGGCCAGAAGAAACTGACCCTAAATAATGGTGATGAGTATATTCGCTTAGTAGGCATAATAAGACCAGAAGATGTAAACAGCAGAAATATAGTACCTTCTAGCAGAATAGCTAACGCTAAAATATCCTATACTGGAGCGGGAGACCTTGCCGATACTTCCAAGAAAGGATGGTTTTCTAAACTAGTGGATGTGGTAACTCCATTATGATACGAAAGTTTTCAACTAAACTACTAATAGTATTTTTATTAAAGGTATTTACCCTAGTATCCTATCCACTGTTTGCCGATAGATTAAAGGATCTAACCTCCATTGCTGGTGTACGATCAAATCAGCTTGTTGGCTATGGCATAGTTGTGGGTTTAGCAGGAACTGGTGATGGCAATATTGGCCTTACCCTTCAATCGATGCAGTCGATGGTATCTAGATTTGGATTAGCGACAGATGTAAAGGGTTTAGATGGAAAAAATACAGCAGCGGTAATGGTTACAGGGGAACTAGGAGCTTTTGGCAAACCCGGTCAAAATATCAACGTGACCGTATCAACCCTAGGCAAAGCCAAATCATTGAGAGGTGGTACACTTTTAATGACGCCCCTATTGGGTGCGGATGGTGAGACATATGCTGTGGCACAAGGTAATCTCGTAGTAGGTGGACTTGGAGTTGAAGGGGGCGATGGATCGTCTCTGACAGTTAATATACCCACGGTAGGTAGGATACCAAGAGGTGCAACTATTGAAAAAATGGTTGATAATCCGTTTATAAACTCAAGCAATGTTATTTTGAACCTCCATCAAGGAGATTTTAGTACTGCACTTAGTGTCTCTGAAGCTATAAATGATATATTTGGAGATAATGTCGCTGTTCCTCTTGACGCCTCATCCATAAAAGTTAGATCGCCGAAAGATCCAAGCCAAAAAGTAGCGTTTGTAAGCCTGTTAGAAAACATAGAAGTGGAACCCGCTAGACCAGCAGCGAAAGTAGTTGTTAATGCTCGAACCGGAACAATCGTTATTGGAGGCGATGTGAGAGTAACTCCCGCAGCAGTGACGCATGGGTCCTTAACAGTTAAAATAGATGAAAAAAAGAAAGTTACTGCTACCGGTGGAGCTATTGTAAATGAGAACCAAGTAGTTACCACTCCTGGTGATGCTGTAGTTACTCCAGAAACGGATATTGAAGTAGAAGAAGAGCCAGCAAGAGCATTTGTGTTTGATCCCGGTGTCTCATTATCCACTATAGTTGACACAATAAACGCTGTTGGTGCCGGCGCTTCCGACTTGGTTGCCATACTTGAAGCGCTTCGAGAGTCAGGCGCATTAAGAGCAGAGTTAATAATAATATAGGTGATATTATGGACATTAAATCTGTGAATTATCAGACGGACACTGGTTTTACATTATTTCAAAAGAATAGAAATCAGGCAAATTTAGAAGCATTAGCGGAAGAGTTTGAGTCTATGTTTATCAATCAAATGCTAAAACAAGCAAGAGATAGCAAACTGTCCGATGCCCTATTTTCTAGTGATGAAGAAGACAATTTTGGAACTATGTTAGACCAGGAGCGATCAAGAAGTCTGGCTCTAAATCTAGACCTAGGAATCGCTGAAGCATTAGTAAGACAATTTGATAAAAATAAGAATGATTAATAACGATGCCAAGCTTATTTGACATAGCTAAAAGTGGTGTTCAATCTTACAGACAAGCGCTAGCGGTAACAGGCCAAAACATTGCCAATATTAATACTGATGGGTATAAACGTCGAGAGGCTGGACTTACAGAGGTGAGTTCTGGACAAGGCGGTATAACGCAAATTCAAGATGGTACTGGGCTGGGTGTTAGAGTTGAGGATATCAAACGCTCATTCGATGCGTATCTCCTCGATAGAAAACGAAATTCTTTTTCAAGAGAAGAAACGGCGACAAATTTTCTTGAAAAAATCAGTGAGCTTGAGGATCTATTACTTCCTGGTGACGCTGATCTAGGATCATCTATGGGATTATTCTTCTCGTCTCTGCAAGAAGTGGCCGCTTCACCCGCTGACGTCGCTGCAAGAGTTGTAGCCGTTGAAGAAGGTAAAAATGTAGCAGCGACCTTTAGCAGAACCTCAGAAGTTTTAACACAATTGAAGACTGGGGCAAAATCACATGCACAGCAGCAAATTGATACTGTGAATATTTTAACTACCGAAATTTTGAATGTTAACAGAAAATTATTATCAAGCTCTACTCAGGGAGGTGCAGCGAATGCCTTACTCGATAATAGAGACAGGCTTATAGATGAGCTAAGCAAAACACTTGAGGTTACATGTACTTATACTGACAAAAATGCCGCCATAGTAAGACTAGGTGGTTCAGGTAGTGGACCCAAAATCGTTGAAGACTCTAAGAGAATTGTGATCGGATTAGATGAAGAGAGTACTGATATCAAGGTAATATTGGGACCAGGTACATTGAATAGTCCAACAAACCAGATAACAAATGGAGCGATGCGTGGGTTAATTGATGCATCAAAAACAATTGAGCAGACACTTAAAGATCTCGATAGTCTTGCTCAAAAGTTTGCTCAAGAAATGAATGACCAACATAAAAAAGGCCTTACTTTGGATGGGTTAAAGGGTAAAGATATGTTTACGTCGGTGGGTTTTGCATCAACCCAAAATCCGACTAACATGGGGAACACTACTGCATCGGCAACTGCAACGGGAGGCGGGTTAGTCAACCCTGATCCAGTAAAGCTTGTTTATTCTGAACCAAGAGAAGAATGGGTTGCGTATGATCTGTCCGATACTGAGCTGGCAAGCGGCCTTACTTCAATATCGACCAGAGGAATTAATATTACACTTCTCGGAACGGCTTCAGATGGAGATGAAATTACAATTAGTCCATCAAATAGCTTCTCTAGAGATATGGAATTTTCTCTACGACGCCCAGATGATATCGCAGCTTCTGCTAGCTTTTTAATTTCAGCAGACACCAAAAATCTTAGTGACGCAAGCATTTCAGCGGACTCTACTGGAACCATTCAAGATACTAATCTAGCAAAAGTTAGTGGGGTTTTTACAAACTCATTATCTCCAATTTCTGCAACAACATTTTTCAATGATGGGTTCGCAGCCTCAATCCCCAAAGCGACCGAAGCAATACAGCTTGCCAGCTTTTCAAAACAATCAGCGTTGCAATTTACACTTTCAACAAGCGACTTATCCCAGGCTAGTCAGCTGGCATTTTCAGTTGCTGGCGCTAATTATAACTTTGATATTGCATATGGTGATGTCTTCAAGACACTCACGGGTAATCCACTCGCTGAGACATCGGCCTCCGGTGCTTGGAAAGACGCATCCGAAATTGCAAAGTATCTCAATCTAGGAGAGCTGCGTTCGGGGGATACAACACTAGAAAGCCTTGGGATTTTTGCATCGGGTAATGCAGGTAATCTTACCTTATCCCTTGCTACGGGAGACTTCGCTGCTAGCGCTACACTGACAGCAGGAGCTTCAACAATTGATGCCGTTAGACAAACTTCTGAAACTGCTTCCAACATTCAGATATTTACGCGTGAGGGACGGCATATTGCTGGCTCGCCATTAACAAAACTTGAAAAATCCACATTTATGTCAACAGCAAATGGATTTTCTGATCAAGCGGTTTACAATGCAGAATATTTAAATTTAAGCGAACCAGTAGGCTATCGAGGACTTAATCTAGAAAGAATAAATCCGACCGGGACTTTTACTATTCCGTTGGGCGGAGATGGAGTGGGCAGAAAAGCACAGCTTGGGTTAGGATCACTCCCAGCGAGCTCAACAACAGCAGCATACGAGTTAAACTTATATTTCCCCGACACATCCGGTGATACACTGGCAACGAATATTGCGGCCGGCAGCTCAGCTAAGTTTGCAGCAAATCAAATCAATGAAAACATGTCGGACCTCGGGATTCGGGCTGTAGCGAATAACCGTATTGAACTTTACAATTTAAGTGGCAATGGTGAAATATCGTTTGATATTGAGTCTAGAAATCAGAAGCCAATAAATATTACTACATCTACTACAGCAAGTGACCTTACCGCTCTATATGAGTCTCTTAATCAGCAAGCAAATCAGATAGGTGTTAACGTTTATCTATCAAATGACAAAAGCCGTATTGTTTTAGAAAGTTTAGACGGTGAAGATATATCATTGTCCTCTTTCTCTTCCTCTAGTGGCCTTACACTAAAAAGCCGTTTTGTCGATGAAAATTCTATTCCTATAGGAAGTAATACAGCTGTGATGCATAGCCGAGGCAATACGGATCCGATAACCCTTGGTTCTTACCTGGTTCAGAACAATGCAGGAGTTGTAGCGCCTATAGATGTAAATGCGGGTCAAATGAATATTGATGGCACAATTTCAGCAGGAAATACGCATGGGCTTCGAGTTGGTGATACAGTTATACTTAATCAAAAAGATAATGGTGAAACAACTTCAGGGATTTCTGTAGCGTCACTGTCCGATGCAAACTCTGGATCCATTACGGGAACTCTTTATTATGTTAAGTCCATTGATGCTGAAACTGGTGCTTTTAAG
>CACELY010000024.1 GCA_902560505.1 uncultured Alphaproteobacteria bacterium | reverse complement strand
TACACCTAAAGGGTTTGTCAGGCCGATTGGGATTTATAAGGTTAAAAAATTAAAGTCTCAGAAGCAAGATAAAATCAGATTATCTCATAAAGGGAAAAGAGTTGAAATTAATGTAACCGACAGCTCTGATATTCGTGCAGCAATTGAAGAATTAAAGTCTATCCAAGAAGCGTATGAAAAGCAGTTAGATAAGCAAGATTAACAAAAGACAGTAGTTTTTACTTTTAGCGTAGTTTTTCAGACACCTTACTTGTTGCTTTTATCGTTACTAGAGCAGTGGCTGTCAATATTTTCTCTTTTTTCTTTATCGTATACACTTTTGACTCTCCATGAAAAATACTTCGACCTGATTTTAGAATTTCCGCTTCCGCAACTAGCTTTTCCCCATCTGCAATATTAAGAAAATTAATTTTGAATTCAATTGTAAGAGGCTCTTTCTCTCTATCCATCAACGTCATTGCAGCAAAACCAGCAGCATTGTCAGCTATAGCTCCTGAAACTCCTCCATGAAATAAGCCGTGTTGTTGAGTTATATTCTTTTGATAAACAATTTCTATCGAAGCTTGCCCAGGAGATATTGTGGAGAGTGTAGCTCCTATATAAGGCATTAGAGGTTGATTTAAGAAAGATGCTCTAAGCTCTTCCTCGTTTCGATTATCCATGCTTTAAACCCTATGTTTGCCTGGTGTCCAATTAGTATTTTTCATAAGATGTTCTTCACCTTTTTCAATTGGTAAATCTTCCAAAGCTGACCCCATACTGTCATTCCAACGATTGAGAAAGCCGAACAATGCAATTACGCCCATAATTTCAACAATATCATAAGCATCCCAGTAATTTTTTAGTTGAGACACTTCTTTTTTTGTAACCTTGTTAGGAACAGATGCCGCCGCGAAAGCGAAGTCCAAGGCAGCTTTTTCTGCATTTGAAAAAGCCGAAGAGTTTGCATAATTCCAAACCTCCTCCAATCTTTTTTTTGTGCAGCCGAAGCGTTCAGCACCTAAAATAGTATGAGCTTGGCAATAAAGACACCCTGAAGAAAAACTTGTTACATACCCAATAAGCCGTTTAAACTCTGGGGCAACTTTCCCTTTGCATTCCATTACAGCCTTGTTGAGATCTGTAAATGCATCAGCTATTTTGGGATGGTAACTCATAGTTTTGACGGAGCTCGGTATAACACCAAGCGGTCCTTTGAAGAACTGAAGCTTTTTTAATAGACTTGAGTCGATATCATTTTCATTTAGTGGTGTTACAATTTCCATCATTTCCTCTAAGAGTTATTTCATAAGATACTATCCAATAAAATTATTTCAGAATAAATAAAAAATAGCACTAAATTAAATCTCTTGTTATTGGTTAAATGTACAAAATACTTATAAGTGATATATGACCACTGGGTTGCATGTTTGGATGCCAGTTAACTTAGAGCTAAGTTATTTTTCAAATTTATTTAATTACAATCTTACCAAAGAGGAAATTTAAAAATAGGTTCCCCTCATACATAGGTTTGGGTTTATATTGGGAGTATGAGGGGAATGCATGGCTGCAAAATACATGCCACTATTAACAATAACACATTTATAAGCGAAAAAAAATCATAGTTTTTTACCAACTAAGGTTACTTTTCTTTTATACTATAATTATTGATATGTTGTAATGAAAGCAGGAGTTAAAGGTGCCCGGATTTGAGGTTATCGATGAAAAAGAAAAAAAAGCAATTTCTAGGATCTTTGATGAGGGAAAAGTTTTTTTTGCTCATGGTTTTGATGCAAAAAGGAAACATTATCACGTTAGAGAATTTGAACAAAAGTTGAAAAATATTTTCAGCCCAAAAATGGCTGATGTTTTATGCGTCTCATCTGGCACGGCTGCAATTAAAGTGGCTCTCAAAGCTCTTGGTGTTGGAAAAGGTGATGAGGTTATAACTCAGTCCTTTAATTTCATTGCAACTGTTGAAGCGATTGTAGACACTGGTGCAAATGTTGTTTTGACTGATGTAGATGATACGTTGAATATGTGTCCTAATAATTTAGAAAGTTTAATATCAAAAAAAACAAAAGCTATAATTCCTGTTCATATGCTTGGTGTACCAGCAGATATGAAGTTAATTAACAGAATTGGAAAAAGAAATAAAATTCCAGTAGTTGAGGATGCATGCGAAGCAATCGGGGCCAAGGTTGCCGGCAAATATGTTGGGGGCTTGAGTGAATTTGGTGTCTTTAGTTTCGACTTTGGTAAAATGATTACAACTGGTGAAGGTGGAGCTCTGTTTTCCAAAAAGAAAAGCGATGGAAAAAACGCTAGAATGTATCATGATCATGGCCATAAAAATATTCCTAATCTGCCAAGAGGATTAGATCACGCTGGGCTGATTGGGTTTAATTATAGAATGACAGAAATAAGTGGAGCATTTGGTAAGGTCCAGCTAAAAAAATTCCCGAGTATTTTAAGAGATTCAAAAAAGAGATACCATACACTCGAAAAATGTATTACCCACAAAGGAATAAAATTTAGACGTGTTAATACGGAGAGCGAGCCCAATTATGATACTTTTGTGATATCTATAGAAAATAAAAAACTACGTAGTCAGGTGATTAGTTTACTTAACAAAGCCGGCTTTGGTACAAAAAACTTACCCGATGCTTTTAATTGGCATTGTGCATATTTTTGGGAACATATCGATAAAAACATTAGGAATAAAGAGGTAAAAAGTTGCTATGATAGATTGCTTAAATGTGTTGCTATTCCGATTTTAGTATCGAGGTCAATTAAAGACTACAAAAATATTGCCAGTGATATTAATGAATGCTCTTAATGAAAATTTAATTATCGTCATTCCCGCTCGTAAAAATTCTAAAAGACTAAAAAATAAAAACTTTAAGAATTTTTTTGGGTTTCCTTTATTTGAGTGGAGTTTGGCTGCGGGTTTATTTTTAAAGCAACAGCTCAGTGGGTTAAGAGAAATTTCAGTAGTTTGTACTAGTGATGATGATCGGATCTTAGATTTAGTAAAAAAGAAATATTCCTCTAGTGTTCAAGCGGTTCGAAGGAAACCAGAGCTTTCTGATGACAATGCAATTCTATCCGATGTCATATTTGATTGTATCTACAGGCTAGCTGATAGACATGTGATCCGCATGGATGACTACCTAGCTGGGAGGTTTATATTATTGCAACCGACATCACCCATTAGACTGAAGGATGATTTAGTCTCTTTTTGTAGACAAATTAAATACTTAGGAAATAATCTTTCTATGGTATCTGTGAATAAAAACTACAGCGAAGTTAAAGATATCTATGAGATAATTAAATTTAGCGAAGTAAAGTCAGACTTGTTATTAGGCCACATAGGTAAAAAATTGCTTAAAGTACGTGAAGCTAAAAAAGATAAAAATTTAGCTTTTGTAGATGGTAGTTTGTATTTAGGGTTGATGTCTATGCTTAAAGAAAAAGGCTTCATGCCTGTAGCCAAAACCTTGGCTTTTCCTCTTTCGATTAAGCGCTCAATAGATATTGATACAGAAGAGGAGTTTGACGATGCGTTAGTGTTGATCAAAGAGCTGCAAAATTCGGGAATAGAGTATGTATTGCCAAAGATATGATTTAGCGATTGTTGGCGCTGGAACAGCTGGTCTCGAAATAGCAAAAAATGCAAGTAGGTCAGGTTTAAAAGTGTGTTTAATAGAGCAGGGGTACTCTGAGGGTAAAAGTTATCTAAATAAAATACCATTATTATCAGGAAAATTACTCCAAAATGATAAACACTGTTTAAGCTTTATCTCCAAGAAACAAGCTGGCTTAGGAGATAGAGAATTGCCTATTCTTCAGGGAATTGGGTTTGGGGGTTCAAGCTTAATCAATGGGAATGTCTCATACTTAGGTTTCGAGAAACGTTTTGGAGAGGTTTTCTCTTTTTGGCCAAAAAATATGTTCCAGAGAGTTAAGAAGCACATATATAATAATACAAATTTTTCGTATAATAGAGAGTACGGGTATTCAGACGAACTAACAAATATTTTTTGTAAAACCCTTAACAAGATTGCAGTTCCTGAGGTTGCGGATTTAGATAATTTTATAGAAGGATGGGCAAAGATTCATCTGAATATACAGGAATCAAAGAGATATAATTTTTCAAATGATTTCAAAGAAAATGCAGATCACAAAAACATTGAAAAGCTAGCAAACACACGTGCTATTAAGATCTTCTTCAAAGACAACTACGCTTCAGGCGTTGAGTGCGAAAATTTAACAACCAAGACCAAAGTTATTGTTAATGCAAAAAAAATTATTCTTTCGGCAGGCACAATATTTTCACCTTTAATTCTGATGCGGTCAGGGATTGGAGACCCAAAAAACGTTTTTAAAGCCGGGGTCCCTACAATGATCCATCAAGAACATGTAGGAAAACATTTAAAAGATCACGCAAATTTCAGGATTGAATTTGATTGTATTGGGTTCGATACGCTTAACCAAAAAACTCGTGGTTTGAAATTATTAGTCGAATTTGTAAAATATATCACTGCTAATAATTCGATCTTCAAAAGTCCGGGCGCCACTCTCGCCTGGAATAAATCAAGTTTTAATAAGAAAGCAAGTATAAACAAGTTGGTAAGGTATCATCTGGTGCATTTTACACAAGAAAGAAGCTTGTTATCGTCCAAGGGCATTAGATTTCAAAAAGCTCAGCGAGCATCACTGGGGTGCTTTCAAGTTTTTCCCAGATCAGAAGGATCTATCTATTTTGAAAATAAAAATAAGATACAAATTGATCCCAACTATTTGTCGAACAAATATGACATAGAACTTACTTGCAAAGCTTTTCGAAGCGCTGTCGATCTCTTGCAAAAAGCAGGCTTTGCTAAAAGTGGAAAAGATTTTATTGATGATGATATAAAAAGAAATATCGGGTCAGAAACGTTTTCTGGATACCATCTGATAGGAACTAATAGAATGAGCAAAAATAAAAATAGTGGAGTAGTTGATGAAAGTTTTAAAGTATTTGGGACCAACAATCTCTATGTATGTGACGCCTCGATATTTCCAGATTTCGTTTCAACACATCAATATTTGCCTACTTTAGCAGCTAGTAAGATTTTTTGTTTGAAACAGGGGTTTCTCAATGATTAGAAGTCTCAAAAAATGTTTTCTGTAAATTTAATTCCCAAATTTTTTTTTCGTTTAAAATCTTTGTAAACTTTTTTGCAGATTGACCAGTTCCAAAACTATTATCAGGCTCAAACCGCTTACCCCATTGGTTTTCAACTAGCTTGTCAAGTTGTCCATTTTTAAATACATCAAAGTTTTTTATACTTTTTGCTTCACCCCTTTTAAATTGGCGAGAGCCGATGTTTATTGAGGAGACTCCAAGAAAAGGAGCTTCTCGAACACCCGCTGAACTATTTCCTATAATAACTTTAGAATGTTTTAGTAATGTCGAAAAATATGCAAATCGCATAGAAGGTATTTGTTTGAAATTAACTTTGGGTAATTTTCCAATTGTCTTAAAAATTATTTCACATCCTGGATCGTTATTTGGAGCAATAACTACGAAGTTTTTTTTTGTTTTTTTTAAGGCATCACAACAAAATTGGATCTCTTTCTTTAAACTCTCTAACTCTGAAGTAACTGAATGAAAAATAAAAATCCCATAGTTATCCCACTTAATATCATAGTAATTCAAGACTTCATTTAGCGAAATTGAATTTCTTGCTTTATGTGCATCAAGTTCTGGAGACCCCAGCACAAAAATTCTATCGGGATGCTCTCCAAGCTTTGTAACGCGCTTTTTTGCCGATTTTGAACTTACAAAGTGGACTGTGCATAACTTTGTATTACAGTGACGATAAACTTCATCTATAGTTCCCGATACTTCTCCTCCTTCGATGTGTGCGCTTCTTATGTTCTTCGTTGCACAAACAAGGGAGGCAGCAATTGCTTCAATTCTATCGCCATGAATCAAAACAAGATCAGGATTTAAGCGGTTTACATATTCAGAAATTCCAGTGATAGTTCGAGAAAGGATCTTGTCTGGTGGGTCTCCTTCCATTTGATTGACAAATTCAAATCTTGTGATGTTTTTCATTCTTGAAACTTCTATGCTAGTAAGTCCATACTTCTCTAGAAGGTGCATGCCAGTCACAAAAAAATAAATACCAAATCCCGCTGATTTTGCGCTTGATGCTAAAGGTTCAAGTTTACCGAAGTCGGCTCTTGTGCCCGTTATGAATAGCAATTTTTTCACATCAATCTCTTTATTCCAAATCTGACCACTTTAACTGAGTATTTTTAGCAATGTCTCGTTTTATGGTTTTCCCCAAAACTTTTTCAAATTCGAAAGCAGGTATTTCTCCATTTCCTGGTCTTCTGGCCCAGATATTTTGTCTATCAATAATGTCACCTTTTTTTAGATTTTTATCGCTAACAATGGAAGATCGTGCAAATTTATAAACATCTTTCTCTACGTTAGCTATAAACTTCCTTCTATCTCTTGAATGAGCAATTTCCTTGCTTTTTTTAATAATGTGCTCGAGCTCATCTGGGTCCATTGAACAGGAAATGTCGGGTCCTTGTCGATCTTTGGTGTCAGTAAAGTGTTTTTCAACAATTGTTGCGCCTAATGCAACAGCTGCTAAAGCCATTGTTGGTCCAATTGAATGGTCTGAAAAACCTATCTCGGCATCAGGAAACTTATTAGATAGTTGTTGCAAGCTACCAAGTGCTATATCTTCTGGTGGGCAGGGATAAATATTTGTACATTCTAAAAGTGCATATTCAATATTGTTTTTCTCAAAAATTTCTACAGGCTTTTCTACCGACAATAAGTTTTGCATTCCAGTGGAAAGAATAATTGGCTTTCCAAAATCTGCTATATGCTCAAGTAAGAGAAGATTATCACACTCTCCTGAGCCAATCTTAAAAGCGGGTACATTAATATCATTTAAAAAATCCGCTGCTGATCTTGAAAAAGGAGTGGAAATATAAATCATTCCTAAATCCTCCACTATCCTTTTCAATTTAATTTCTTCATCTTTGGTTAAGGAACACTTTTCCATTACATCCCATATTGAAACATCCGCATTAGGGGGCATAATTTTTTTTGCGTCAGGCGTCATCTCATCATCAAGAAAGTGTGTTTGATGTTTAATTACTTCACAGCCTCTTTCAGCAGCTATTTTAACCATTTGCTCTGCAACCAACAAATCACCCCCATGATTTATACCCAATTCGGCAATGATGAGAGGAGCCTCTTTAGAGCTGATAGTCCTGTTTTTTATTTTCAAAATTTTTAAGCCTATCTTTTAAAATAATGAGTGAGTAAAATGATATTGCTCAATTAATATGCAAGCAATGCTTTAATAGGTTAATTTTTTTGAGGTGTCGATTGAAATTTAGTTTGAAAAGAAAAATCTTTGCCTCAATCGTTTTCAGGCTTTATCAGTTTCTTTGGTATTTATTTTTGCCATTTGCATTATTGTATTTCTTCTATCGGTCTATAAAAGAACCAGGATATGCCTCTAATCTCACCGAGCGATTGAGTTTTTATAGAAAAGAATTTAAAGGAGCTTGTTGGTGTCATGCGGTATCTTTAGGAGAATTTAGAGCAGCACGCCCAATTTTTAAAAAACTTCTTCTGAATGGAGAAAAACTATTAATTACCACTCTGACTTTATCTGGCAAAAGTGCTGCACAGCAGGAATATCGTAAAGAAATAAAGGAAGGTAAAGTGTTAATCATTTACGCTCCACTCGAAATAACCTTCATGTTTAAAAGATTCCTTAAAAATTTTCAGCCACGGTGCTGTATAATTCTTGAGTGTGATTTATGGCCAGTAATGATCACAACTACTTACAAGGGCCAAGTCCCTCTAATATTTGCGCAGGCTCAATATCCTGAAAAAGGTTTCATTAGAGATAAAAAATTCCCTTTTCTGAAAGCTAGTCTTATTGAAAAATTCGATTTAATATTATCTAAATCTGAAAGGCATAAAAAAAGATTTGAGTATTTTGGGGCTAAAAACGTTTTAATTATGGGAGATGCTAGATTTGAACAAAAGGTTCCTTCACATCAAATTGTTGCAGCTTCGAAACTAAAAAAAATCGCTTTTATGAAATATTTTACTATTTGTTTTGCCAGTATTGGAAAGCAGGAATTTACAATAATCAGTGAAATAATAATGGACCTGCATGAGAAGTATAAGGATATTTTTTTTATACTAGTTCCCAGACATCCTAATGATTTTGGCAAATATAAGATTTTGTTTGAAGACAGTTCAATTAAAGTAAAACCACGCAGTGAAATGGTAGAGATCAAGTCAGATTTTAAAATCTCCAATGAAAAGAAAATTAAATACTTAAATAATTTTAGTCTATTGTGGGGTGATAGCCTTGGAGAATTGAATTTTTATATGGCAATTTCTGACCTAGTTTTTATGGGTGACTCTTTAAACAATGAAGGATCGCATAACATAATTGAGCCTTTTGCTTTGCAAAAGCCCGTTTTAGTGGGCCCAAGTATTTGGGGTATAGAGTATCCAGCGCTGGAAGCACTAGATGTCGGTATTTTGAAAAAAATTAGTGGACAAAAAGAGCTAGCATCTGCTCTGGTTTCAGCTTATCACGATAAGAAAAGTATCAACACTAATGAAAATCACTTAACAAATATTAAAAACTTTTACAAGAGCCACCAAGGAGCTTCTGACCTATTTATGGATCAAATGTTCAACAATAAGTTTTTGGATTTAAATAAAAATTAGCTAATATTCAACTTGATTTTTTTCCTTATCGGGTAAGTAACTTAGTGAAACTATTGATATGAGAGCCAACGCCCCGATAAATAAAAACGCATAGTAATAACTCTGAGTTAAATCAAATATAGCTCCCGCTACAATCGGTCCCGTTACAGAGCCTATTGCGCCAAAAAATGTTATTTTTCCAAAGATAGTACCAAGATTTTTCAGACCAAAATTTTCAGCGATAATAAAAGGAGCTATTGTAAAGTGTCCACCGTGTGAGAACCCATACAGAAAAAGGAGAATATAAATAAAAAGAATATTTTCTGTGAAAGGTATAGAGACTAGCGCGATAGTCATCGGAAATAGACAAACCATATAAGTTTTTTTGCCCCCGAGTTTATCTGCTAAAACGCCAATAGAAAGTCTACCAAAAATACTCGAAAAACCTATTATTGATAGGAGTAAAGCACTGTCCTTCAAAGATAATCCTACATTTAAACCATGTGCTGCAATGTGTGTCATGGTGGTAAACATAGCAAAGAAAATACAAAACTGACAGAAAGCCAAAAGGTTAAAAACTTTTTTGTCCAAAACCTCAAGATTAGTGTCCTCACTAAGTAGTTTTTTTCTTGATATATTTGGAGTTGACATTAGTGATGCCGCCAAGACTAATCCGATACTTGCTACAATGCCGAGATAAAATGTGGCGGTACGCCAATCGAAGCTGATTATTAAAAATGCCATGAGAGGAGGCATAACCATTTGTCCCATCGCAGTCCCTATCTTAGCAATGGAGGTCATTAGCCCTCTTTTTGACTCAAACCATTTCGCAATAGTTGATAATGTTGAGATATCGTGGGTGCTAAGACCAATCCCAATAAAGAAAATAAATATCAAAAATAAATGCCAGACCTCACTGGATTTAGAAAAAAGGATGAAACCTATCCCAAAAATGAATCCATTGAGCCCCAATACAATTTTTGGCCCAAGTCGATCATTTAAATATCCTCCTGGTATCGCAAATATGCCCCATGCCAGCCAACCTGCAGCTCCAATTGATGATAGTATCGTTCTTGACCAACCAAACTCTTTTTCTAATTCGGTCATAAGCACGCCATAGGTGAATAACATTCCAACAATTATGAATTGCGTAAGGAATGACCCTACAACCACGTTTACTTTTTTTATCATTTCTAAATCAAACCTATCAAAAAAGATCCAGCATATTTAGATTAATTTTATTTGTTGATGATGCCAGAGAGACTGTTAAAATACCTAAGCTATACCCCATTTGATGTTTTGGTGAAAAAAATGCAAGAAAAAAAAGTATGTTTAGTGATCGGTGCTGGAGCCGGCATTGGTGTGAATGTTGCAAAAAAATTCGCAATCTCTGGTTACCATGCAGTGATTTCAAGGAGAACTAATCAAGAAGGTTTAGATAATTCAGTTACAAACATTGAGAAGGAAGGAGGTAGGGCAACAGGTTTTTTAATCAATGCAATTGAAGAAAATTCTCTAGAAAATCTTATTGAAAACGTCGAAGAGAATATTGGCCCGATTAGCGTTGCGGTTTTTAATTTAGGATCTCAGATAGGTAATAGATCGCTATTTGAAACCTCTGATAAAGTATTTGAACGAGGCTGGAGAATGGCTACATTAGCTCTTTTTCGCACGGCCAAAAAGCTTTTTCCTTATATGGAAAAAAGGGGAGGGGGCACTCTTTTAGTAACTTCATCTACAGCAGCCGTCAGGGGCAACAAGGGGCAACATTCTCATGCTGCTTCTATGGGAGGACGGCGTATGCTTTGCCAGACCTTAAACGCTGAGTTTTCAAGTAAAGGAATACATACGACACATATTATCATTGATGGAGCTGTTGATGCCCCTGACACGCTAGGAAAGATGCTGGGTGACGAAGCCTATAAAGCATTGCGAAAGGAAAAGGGCTTGGGAAAAGACGGTTTATTGTTGCCTGATAAAATAGCTGAGACATATTATCATCTTGCTGACCAACATAGGTCAGCCTGGACACATGAAATTGATCTTAGAGCATACAATGATGATCCCTGGTGGAACACGCCAAGAAATATAGCTAATAGCATCTAATCAATCACTTTGTAAGGTTTTGGTGTGAACCACGAGCTATCCTGAGCTATTTCATTATGGTAAAGGGACATTTGCTGAGTTCCTGAAGATACTGTGACATTGTTTTGGATTAATTGACATTGAGTAAACGCAAAATTCTTTCCCTCGCGGAGGATTGAGGCTTCTGTCGTTACCTTGCCAGGTCGGCATGGGTTTAAATATTGTATGTTTAATCCTAAAGTTAGCCCAGTGGTATAGCCTTTATGGATTAGATCGACCACAAAAAACATTGAGGCGTCTAAGATAAAGGAGACAGTTCCTCCATGCGCTATTGTTCCCTTAGTATGACAAAACTCAATTGGTATATTCCAGTCGACTTTAATAGTTTTGTTTTTTGTATTTAGTTCGGTAACGCATGGTTCAAGTTTTTCTTGTATTTTAGCATATCTGATTTCTGTAGGGTCTGTCATTTTTCACAACTACTCATTTTTGTATTACTATCAAATTGAACATGATAAAAATAAAAAATATAAAAATGTGCAAGCAAATTTTTACACCAATAGCTCATAGAGGAGGTACCGAGGTAGCTTTTGAAAATACTTTTGAAGCGTTTGCTGATGCCTATGCGCTAGGATATAGATGGCTGGAAACGGATGTACAAATTTCCAAGGATGGAGTTCTATATGCCATGCATGATTATAATTTAAAAAGGGTTGTTGGAATTAATATTAATATTGACCAACTTAACTCAGAAGATTTAGATAAAATATTAATAAATGGAAAACATAGAATTCCTAAAATTGATTTATTACTACGAAAATTTCACGACGTAACCTTTAACCTCGATGCTAAAAACATAAAGGCAGCTAAAGCGCTGGTAAATCTTCTTAATAGTAATAAATCATTTTATAACCTTTGTTTGGGTTCCTTCAGCCATAACACCATGAATTATATGAGAAAGTTTTTAAAAAGAGATATCCCCTTCTCGTTTAGTCCAAGAGAGGTGTTCTGGCTTATCTTGGGCATAAAATTCAATAATGAAGCTAAATACGATGCTACTTATCTTCAGATTCCAAAGAGCCATTTTGGCTATAAACTTGTATCTAAAAAATTATTAGACTACTGCAAAAAAAAAGGAATAAAGGTACATGTTTGGACAATTAATAAGAGGAACGATATGGAAAATCTTATCGGGATGGGAGTAGATGGCATAATGACTGATAATTGTCGAACTCTCTTAGATGCGACAAAAGAAAGTAGATTTGTTGATAAGGAAATAGTTTTAGAACCTTTTTCAATTTCCTAAATGTACTCGCTAATTTTAAAACAGTTAAATTGTTGTTCTCTATCAAACCACAATTAAATTTTCAGAAAGAAATATTTTGCAAACAAAAAATCCGTCAGTAATTGCACTCTCCACTGCCTCTGCAGCCTCTGTGACAGGTCTAGCTTTTATCAGTCCTATAATTTTATTAATTAAAAATCATTACAACGTTAGTTCTAATGAAGTCCAGTTGACAATAACTATTTATCTTGTGGCTATTTGTATTTCTCAGATCTTTTGGGGGCCTTTGTCCGATTTAATTGGAAGGCGCATAGTGTTAATAATCGGAGCTAGTCTTTTTTCATTAGGTGGAATTTTAGCATCTCTAAATTTAGCTTTTGAAGTGTTTGTATTTTTTAGATTTGTGCAGGGAATTGGCGCAGCAGCTTGTCTTTCAATGCCAAGAGTAATGTTGACTGAAACTTATGGAGTAAAAGAAGCAGCAGCTAAAATGTCGACCTTATTAGCTTTTATGGCAATTTTCCCTATCCTTAGTGCTGCTTTTGGTGGCTACATTGGTGAGAATTATGGATGGCAAAAAAACTTTTTTACCTTATTTCTCTTTGGTGGCATTGTTTTTTCACTAAATTATGCGTACACGCCAGAAACAATTAAAAATAAAAATAAGAGACTTACTTTTAGAGCAACATTTCTTGATTTTAGATACTTATTTGGCCAAATATCTTTTCTCTATTTTGCAGGTGTTTCATCTATTCAAGCTGCTTTTTTCTTTTCAATGGCCGGTTTTATGCCTTACCAATTTGAACGCTTAGGCGCATCGCCGACAGAGTTTGGGCTTTGGTTTTCTTTAACCAGCATAGGTTATATAATCGGAAATATTGTTAGTAATAGGTACTCAAGCTGGCTAGGTCTAGAATGGTTTTCCCTTCTAGGGTGTTCTTGGTGTTTATTATCGATTGCTTTAATGTTTTTGTCTGAAATACCGCTACTGAGCACTCCATTAACACTTGCTTCAGCCTGTTTTATGTTTGGGTTAGGAAATGGACTCATTTTAGCCAATGTTTTAGTCCTAGCGCTTTCATCTGTGAAGCAAAAATGCGTTGCCTCTGCAAGTGGATTTCTAGGTGCTATGCAAATGTTTTGTGGCGCAATTTTAGGAAGTTTGATAGTATTTGTGGGGGGAGACAGTAAATTTTGGCTGGCGTTAGCTATTCTTTTCACCCTTAGTATGTTTTCTATACTATGCTGCTACCGTGGAGGGTTCCAGTCGAAGATCTTTAGATGAAAGAGTTAATTGGTTTATGATAAAAATGGACAAGGAATAAATCTAAAATTCTGATAGTGAAAAGCCTATGAAGAGATTGAATTTAAATGATGAAAAACTAAAAGAGTGGATGGATGATTATGTTGAGAAAAATAAGTTTAATGGTTGTTCCTTAATTATAGCAGATCCAAAGGGTGATACGCTTCTAGACATCGCTAGCGGTCATGCTGACAAAGAAAAAACTAAGGAATTTAATTCGCTATCCATCGTACGAATTTTCTCAATGACCAAAGCTATTGTTTCTGCCTGTCTACTTCAATTGATATCTAACGAAAAAATTAATCTCCAAGATACATTAGACCATTATTTTGATAATTTCTCCAATTGCTATTCTCTTGTTGAAAATGCAAAAAATGTTTCTGAAATTGAAAAGACAAAAGCACCTTCTATTTATCAATTACTTAATCATACTTCGGGATTATCTTATTTTTTTAATGATGATCTAATCGGTAAGGAATATTTAAAGCAAAATCTTACGGCTACTCCGGATAACTATAATCTTTCGGTTTTCGTGGAAAATATATCTAGTTTACCTCTAGCCTTTAAGCCTGGTACAAGATGGAATTATTCCATAGGGATTGATATTGCTGGGCGATTAATTGAGATAATTTCGGGTGAGCCCCTGGATGTTTATGTAAAGAAAAATTTATTAGATCCACTGGATATGAAAGACACTCAATTTTTTCTGCCAAAGACAAAAGTTGATCGTTTTACGGATTGTTTTTTTTACAATGAGATGCATGAGAATTTTTTACCTCTGGTTAAGCAATATGAAAATTTCAACTATACAAAAGATCAAGTAACAAATTTCTCTGGTGGATCAGGACTTTTATCGACTGGTCGTGATTATCTTAAATTTGCAAGTCTTTTGCTTAACGGCGGGAAATATAAAAATACAAGAATCTTTGAATGCGATGTTATGAATAGTATTAAAGTAAATTCATTGGATCGAGACATAGCATCAATTGGGGTGCCAACTTTTGCACAGATGCCAACCACAGGCATGGGCCATAGCTTAGCAGGTAGCGTAATTACCAACCCGCATCCAGATTTCACAAGTAGTGTTGGGGATTTCGGTTGGGGCGGCATGGCAAGTAATTATTTTTGGATTGATTTTAAAAAAGGGTACACGGCCGTATTTATGACCCAATTATTGCCGTCTGCTTCTTACCCCAATAGAAAAGAACTTAAAAAATTAGTTCATCAGTCTTTGCACTGATAGCATAGCGGTATTGCAAAAATGCATGTTGTGATTGCAAGCATCCAAAAGTAACAATTACAATGTCAAAAGCGTAAGCTTGCGACATTCCTCCCTTTACTGGGCCGCTCTAAAAGCGGCCTTTTTTTCGTTTAAATACAAGAGTTGTAGTTTACTATAGACTGAAGAAGGGTTTCAAATGGTTAGATTCGTGCTTAAATTAATTGGAGCATCTTTTTTGGTGCTTTGGTGGCTAATATCAGGTTTTTTTAAAAAAATACTGGATGTTCTAAAGTTAATTGTAAGGATAAAGAAAATTTTTGTGAGCCAAAAAGAAAATTCTAAAGGGGGAGATAAATTATGAAGGATATAAATTTCAAACAGTCTGAGGATGCATTATTTCTCGAAGAAGAACACATTATCTTAAAAGAACAGGTGAAAAAATTTGTCGAAAATGAAGTAAAACCGAAAGCCTTAAAATGGGAATTGGATGGCTTTATACCAAGAGAAGTTTTTAAAAAAATGGGAGCTTTAGGGTTTTTGGGCATTATTTATCCTACCGAATTTGGTGGGTCCGAAATGGATGTTCGGGGTAGTGTGGTTTTTGCTGAAGAACTCGGCAAGTCGACTTTTTCTGGCTTTGCGATAGCTTCTTTAGTGCATACTGATATGGCTTCAGTTCATTTATTAAATGCCGGTAATACAGAGCAAAAGAAAAAGTATCTTTCCGATATAATTTTAGGGAATAAAATTTGTTGCGTTGCAGTAACTGAACCACATGCTGGGTCTGACGTAAAAAATATAAGAACCAAAGCTCAAAAAGTCGGAAGTAAATATATCATCAATGGATCAAAAATTTTTATTACGAATGGAGTTCATGCTGATATCTATTTTGTTGCAGCAAAAACCAGCGATGGATTGCAGAAATCAAGTAATATAACAATGTTTATTGTAAAAAAGGATAATCCTGGGCTAATTGTAAATAAGCAGTTAGACAAGCACGGATGGAGGTGTTCAGATACTGCTGAGCTATTTTTTCAAGACTGTGAAGTAGAAGAAGCTGACGTGCTGGGGACGCTAAATAAGGGCTTTTACGCGATTATGCAAAACTTTCAGAATGAAAGATTAGTTATGGGTTCAATGGCTATGGGTGAGGCCCAAGCTGCTATTGATACCACTATAGATTATGTAAAAAATCGAAATGCCTTTGGTGGGAAATTATGGGAAAAACAGACGATAAGACATAAGCTCGCGGAACTCCAATCAAAAGTGACTGCTGCGCGCTACATGGTATATGGTGTTGCCAATAAAGTTAGGCTTGGGCTTGATGTGATAAAGGAAGTATCAATGATAAAAGCTCTTTGTGGAGAGTTGGTTAACGAAGTAATGTACGCTTGTCTTCAATTACATGGTGGCACTGGATATATGACAGGGACGGATATTGAAAGATTAACTAGAGATGCTAGAGCTCAGTCAATTGGAGGAGGTGCTACCGAGGTTATGTTGGAAGAGGTAGCCAAGCGCATGTAGTAAAGTCATATTGGTTTATTTTAAGAATTCCCCTTTAAGATTTCCATAAGCTAAACTAAAAATATCCTGGTCATTATAGGAAGTGGCTTTAGCAAGTGCATTCGAATGGTTGTTTACGCTCTCTTTAGTTAAGATAAAAGGCAAACGCGGCATTTTTGTTGCTTTTTCAGCGAGTTTAATAGTTTCCAGCTCAAGTTTGCTAGGACTTAAATAACTGTCGATTAGCCCCCAATCTTTGGCGGTTGAAGAATTTAGTTTTTCTGCCAATAGCAGAAGTCTTTTTGTTTTTGCAGGACCTAGTAAAGCAATTAACCTAGGTACTGAGCCCCAGCTCATATTTAAGCCTCTCTCAACTTCCGGTACATAAAATTTTGCTGC
>CACELY010000023.1 GCA_902560505.1 uncultured Alphaproteobacteria bacterium | reverse complement strand
CTCAAAGAAAATTTATAAATGTTGTAGGTAGCTTGAACGAAATGTGCTTATTCAAACTTGATGCTGATAATTCACAAGTTCTTTCTCAAGATCTATTAGAGCACTTGTTAGGACAATTTCCATTGGGTCATTCAACTATACATGGTGAAGATCACTGGATGCGGGTCCTTTATAATGGGAGAATGTTAGCGAGAGAAACAGGGGCTAATTTAAATGTGGTTGAATTATTTGCAATTATACATGACTGTCAGAGAGACAATGACGATTATGATTTAGAGCATGGAAGAAGAGCTGCTGAATATGTTTATAAGATACGCAACAGATGGCTTGATATTAATGATAGAGAAACAGAGTTACTTGTCGAGGCCTGCAAATATCATTCGGATGGTTTGATTGATGCTGATATCACTATCCAAACTTGTTGGGACTCAGATCGACTAGATTTAGGTAGAGTAGGTATAAAGCCCTCACCTGAAAGACTTTGCACTGTGTTTGCTAAAAGAAGTGATGTTATGGAAGCAGCTTATCGGCGTTCAATTAATGTATAGTATCCTCAGCAATATTCTTACAAGTGCAATAGTTATTGCTTATTACTCTTATAAGACTTTATGTTTCATTCATCGTCTTAGTGTGTTTGTAATTAGGATCTTTGATAAAGTTGTAGAAGCCATAATGATAAGAACAGTATACCGTCTTAGCGATACTCAGAGAAAAGTAATCATGCATATGTTACTCCTTGTGGGTGTTGGAATAGTGAGAGAGTTGAGTTCATAACCAAGGGTGACTTTAAAGTATCCATTTAAAGAGAATTTAATATGATGATTTTATCAAAAACTGATTATCTACACTTTTTACATTGTGCTAAGTCGTTATGGTTGTCCAAACACAAACCAGAAGAATATCCAAAAAAAACAATATCTACTTATGAGGATAAACTTGCGCTGGAAGGATATGAGGTGCAAAGACTTGTTCAAGATTTCTTGTTGAAGACACCAGAAGCGGGAATCTTTTCTTTCGAAAAAATATTTACGACAGACGAAGGACTTTATGCTCAAGCAGATATCATAAGCAAAAACGATGATGGCACTGTTAATATTTACGAGGTTAAATCAGCAGGAAATATAGACAAGTCACATTTGATAGATGCCACGTTTCAAATGATCACAGTTGAAAATTCAGGATTAAAAGTCAACGCTGTATACATAGTTCACTTGAATAAGGAATATGTAAGAGCAGGGGCCTTAGAAGTTGATAAAATGATGAGCTTTAGCCTCGTGACAGAGCAGGTAAAAGGCTTAATTGAAGAAACAGTTGAGAGCATAAGGGCGGCTCTTGAGTTCTTAAACAAGAAAGAAATCGATGAAACGAGCTGCTCTTGTTTGCTGTTGAGTAAATCTCATCATTGTGAAACTTTTGATTATTTTAATCCAAAAGTACCTAAGCCTTCGATTTATAATTTGCCTCGTTTACACAAAAATAAAATTCTCGCCTTCACGAAAGAAGGTCGCTTGAGTTTAGAGGAAATTGATGAAGACGAGGTTTCTCCTAACCAATTGAATGTTTTAAAAGCAGCAAAATCTAATTCGCCAGTTATAAATCAAGACATTATAAGAAAATTCTATGAGCGGGTAGAATACCCCGTTCATTTTTTGGATTATGAAACGTACAGCTCTGCAATACCCTTAGTTAAAGGTATGAAACCGCATGCGCATATTCCCTTTCAATATTCTATACACATTAAGAAAAATGAGGACTCAGCAGAACTAGAGCACTATCAGTATTTGGCAGAGGAGGCTGAATTACCTCTAACTTTAATCGAAAGTATGGAAAAGGTAATATATGACAAAGGAAGTGTAGTTTCCTGGCATAAATCTTTTGAAAACACTCGAAACAAAGAAATGGCGTTGCTTTATCCTGATAAGGCTGAATTTTTGAATTCTGTAACAGAAAGAACAATCGATCTGGAGGATATATTTAAAGCGGGGTATATAGATATCGCTTTTGGAGGCTCTACTTCGATAAAAAAAGTTTTACCCGTTCTGGTTCCAGAACTTACTTACGACAGTATGACCGTCGCCAATGGAACAGATGCGATGGAAGCTTTTAGTAAGATTATCGAATGGGAAGATAATATCGAAAGAACAAAGCTCAGACATGATATGCTGGCTTATTGCAAGCTAGATACATTTGCAATGGTAAAGATTTTTGAAAAGATAAGTGATTTTATCTAAAACTATTTGCGTGTGAAACGATTTGAAAGAGTATTTAGCTAACCTTGTCATAAAGCCAACGTAAAGCTTCATAAATATCGTCGAAGTTTCTGTAAACTCCGCCTTCTAAGCTAGTTGCAACAAATTTAGTTGCCTCCGTAACACCACCTGGGGTTCGTTCTACGTCACCAAGTTTTAGAGTTTGTTCCCTATTCCATAGCTCGTAAAGACCAAATTTTGGTTCGAAATGTATAATGTTCTCATCTCCATGGTTAAGCTCTCTTTCCCTTCCAGTAGGAGAAAGTGTTTCTTCCTCATTTCCCTCAGGGACGTCCTCTAATTCAATAAAAGTTGATGTATCTTGAGCTTGTTTTTCATCTCTATCTCCTCAGTATCTAAAGCTGTCGGGAACTTGGTAAAGATGTGGCTCTTCTGATCTATTATCGATTATAAAAGGTGCATTGAAATGGGTTCCTACACCACAATCCCCTGACGCTGTACAAAGTGTCATCCTTTGAAGTTGGTTGGTTGCTGCAATTCCTATTGTCTTGTCCTTCAAAAAGCTCTGTAGAGCCAAAACAGAGGTGCTAAAGGCTATTATTGTTAGAACTATTTTAGTATCACTATCCATGAAGAACTTGAGGCTGGATCATAGAGTGCCAGCCAGAAATCACTAAAAAACTAATTGCTAGCACTAAATATACTATCAGACTCCTTCTATATCTCGAAGGTTGCTCTTCCCTTATTATTCTGCAGGTCTTATCAACTTTAAGTAAAGGCTTTGACTGCATCATAAAATCGCTCTCAAAGGCAAAATTATTTTCATCCAAATACATTTTTTATCTCCATTTTATCAACTTAATTTGGTTACAATTTCAGGAACAAAGCATCCGTTCCCACACATATCTACTACTGTCGTCACAATATCGTAATACCACTTTGTTAGTGCAAAGGTGTATACCACCCACTCATCTAATCTCAGTGTGTAAGTAACAAGAGTTGCTAGTGGTATCTTCCAAAGCATCAGGTGTCCGTACCTCTCTTATGATACATCTCATATTGAAGTTTTGTTTTTGCTAACTTCTCCTTATCTCCACAACCAACAATAATAACTCTTGCATTCCTACGCTTAGCATGACGTTGCAAAGTTGTATCTATCTTCACGTAGTTCTGTTGTAGAAAATCATTACATTGACCCAGACTATGGAACTCATTTTGATGCCAAGATGCTAACTCATTTTCATTTCCATTTCCTTGAGGATTAAATAAAACTAAGTGGGCAAATACTATCCAAGTGGTATGACTAACCATAATTAACTCCTCTCTTTTTGTTTTTTTCATAAATCCAAAGAGTAAAAAAGGTCAGTACCAGAGCAGGTTGAAGAAAAACAAATATAGCTAAGTTGATAATTTCGTATGAATAGCCAGTAACAGTTTCCATATATTTCAAAACATCTATACACCACCAAAACAAGCGGTCTGTAGCTTTTTCGAATGTTGATTGGTAAGAAATGTTAACGGCACTTAATGTTGCTTCTGCACTGCTTACGGAAGCTTTGAGCGAGTCTATGACATCAGGTTTTAAAAATGGTATTTTAACTTGCATGTGTTTCTCCTATTTATTTAATAGGTAGAGAAACTTAATCCCGATTAGTTCCAAAATTTGTTAATTATTCAGTTTACAGGGACAAAAACGAAATCTGGACCCTTATGTCCTGCATCAAGGATCTCTCCATAGTAAGGTGTTTGTCTTATTCCTAGATTTACAGAGTTTTTTAGTACTTGATCTCTCAGATCGTTATATAAAAAAGCGGATGTAAATGGTTCGTTATATTTTTGAAGGCTATCTATTAAGGCACGAGCAAATACCGAATAGCCACTTCCACCTCCATCGTTAACAGGCTCTTCGCCTCCAGATGAAATAACTACTCTTGACTTAGTATCCAAATATAAATCAAAAATATTTTTTCCACCTTTGTTATCCTTTTCAGTATCGACATCGACAATTGATAATCCCCTGGTGAGGGAACCTGAAAAACAGGAGTCAGCGAGAACGAGAATATTTTTGGAGCTAAAATTTTTCATTTTTCTTTTTATAGTTGTATTTGAAAGCCAGTTTGTGTCGTCATTTTGCTTAGCGTTCTTTGGCAACCAAAACCCCTCATCTTCTTCTAAAACTCCGTGCCCCGCAAAATAAACCAATAGATTATCTCTTTCTTCAAGAAGATTTTTATATGAGTTTAATTGTGAAAGGATCTCCTCTCTAGTTGGGTTTTCTAAAACATTCACTTTATAATGATACTTTTTTTCCAATATTGAACTAATCCTCTGGACATCTCTCAGAGGTGTTTTAAGAGGCGTTAAATGTGCATAGTCAGATACACCAATCAAAAAAGCATAGTTGTGGCCCTTAAGTGATGATAAAGAAGTACTTTTGTTTGTTGTTTTTTTTGGGATTTTTTTAGCAACTAGAGCCTCTTCCCATATATCTTTTCTCCACGTACGCGCTTTAGTTCGTCCTTGATCAAACGCGCTTTTGACCATATCTTTTCGAAGTGTTTCAAGCTCGGCATCACTCACAGCAATAGGTCCTTCTATTTCGCATAAAAAAGAGCATAAAGAAAACCATTTCACTGCTTCAATCTTACTATCAAAATCTTCTGCTATCCAGCCAAGCTCTACAAATGCAGACGGGTCTCCTCTTAAAGCAGTATCAATCATCCAATCTTTAATTTCCTCTATCGAGGTATCTTTTTTTAGATTGTAGCGTGCTAAAAATTTTTTGAAAAAATCAACTCCTTCATTAGCAGCATATTCAGCATACTCCAATGCTTTTTCAGGACTTATACCCTCAGAAGTTCTTCCAGTGATGTATAATCTAACCAAGTTTTCTGCAGGCCACTCTAAGTAAAAGTCGCTATCCTTTATTATCTCTACAGACTTAATATAATTTTCCGCAGACTCATCAAAATCCTTTTGGTCTTGATAAAAGACACCCAAATTATTAAAAGCCGTCGCTGCAATATATGGGTCCTCTGACAAAGATGCGCGAACTGTATGTTTGATTGCCTTATCCATGTTGAACATTTTTGGATTCTCAAAATAAGTCCAGCCTAAATTTAAAGCTGAAGTAGCCTTACCAAGATCAGAAGCAATCTCATAAAAAATCGACGCCTCTTCATCATTTTCAGGCCCAATAAATCCGTAGCTATACGTTATTGCTAATGTGTGAGCTAACTGGGCTTTTAATTTTTCTTGTATATTTTCAGTTTCAAAAATTAATTTTTTAAAATGGTTAATTATTTTTGTTTGTTCATTCTTTGATAAAGAGGACAAAATATCATCGTTGATAACTAAACTTGAAATCTGAAAAATGTTTTCAACTATCTTTCTGCTATCTAAATTTAGAAAGTCAGAGATTAGAGCTAGAGATGTTTTTACATCTGGACGAAACTCAGGATAATACTCCTTAATGTGCTCAACGGCGCTAGGAGACAAGTTCATATATATAAAATGATAGACCGCTTCTCCTTCAGGATAATTCAATGCGAACTCAGAGATGATTTTAATTGAATTAAGTACATCAACCTGATCATTTGGATTATAGAGCTTTAAATTGGCTAGCTTAATTATTCCATCAGGATTACCGCGAGCATACTCGATATAATAATAATCTTTTGCAATCTCATTGTCTTCTTCAACTCCGTAGCCAAAGTAGTGCAAATCACCTAATTCAATATTGGCATAGCTATGGCCTAGCTCTGATGCTTTCTTGAAATATTCTGATGCTGTCGTAAAGTTACTATTTACATAAATGCCTTCTGCGTATGCACTGCCAAGCCACCATAGCCCTTCAGCTGATCCAGCGTCTGCAGCTTTTTGGGCCCACTTAAATGCATCCTGGTAAGGAGAACTAGATGGGATTTGTTTTCTAAAGTATAGATTTGCAATTTTTACAGCAGCGTCCGCTGACCCATTTTCATAAGCTTGCAAATACGATTTAAACGCTTTTTCAAAAAGACCCTCTATCTGATATACTCTTGCTAGCCCAAAGCTCGCATCTGGGTTCGTAGGTTTTTGAACAGATTCTTCAAAACATATGTGTTTACCGTTTATAAGATCGACTTCAGAATCTGATATTCCTTCGCCATATGTCGTATGGAATTTAGTAAGGCTTAAGCAGCTGCTAGGTTTTTTTGTTTTATCCGTTGAAGCAAAAATAATTTGAGTTGAAAACGCAAGTAAGCATATCAATAATACCAGAAGTTTATTTATTTTCATTTTTGACTTCCTAGAAATCTATCTTTGAAAATACCTCGTAAATGCCATTTTTTTCGATTTACTGGTAATTTCAAGGTCGATCCTTATCCCTTCTTCTTCTTCTAATAAGATACCCTTTTTCTTGTTCTCAGGAAATATCAATGTTTCGCCCGCCATTACCTTTTTCTGCTGAAAAAATACTTTTCCTTTTTCCGTAGCTTGAGCGCCGTCCTTTGATAAGACGTTTATGTAAATAGCTATATCTCCATTTATTGGAGATTGGGTTTGTACATAAAAAGGCTTTCCTTCAGGAACCAGCGAAATGTAGGAGGGATCATTAATGTCATTTGTTTCTTTTAACTGAATAAAGTCATCAACAATTTTCTCAAAATTATTTTTTTCGACTAAACTGCGCATTAAAGGAGGAGAGTGTCCTGTATCGGTTCTAAATCTATCTAAAGGATCCATCAAGTAGGGAAAAGAAAAGAAACCAATAAATGCAGCCGCAGCCATTGGTATAAGTTTATCAACGGAGACATTAATATATTGAATTAATCCTTTAGAAGTGCTTTTTTCAGTTTTTTTTTGGAAAGGAATGACGGTACCTCTTTCGTCATTCGTATTAAATATCTCATCAATATGCTTTTCAGCTATCTCAGATATCTTTTCGTGTTCTGTAGAAAAGTAATTTTCTAGAAGATTACGGGACTTTAGTCTATCAGAATGTTCTTTTTTTATCTTTTTATCTTTTTTGATCAACTGCGCAATGAGCTGCATCTCTTTGTCTGGCAAAATCTTATCAATGTAATCATCTAACTTTTTATTTGTTATCTGTGAAGGGCGGACTGAGGTCATGGTAATGCCTCCGACATCTTATCTTTAAAACTATCTCGACAACGTGAAAGTTTGCTACGTACTGTATTTATTTTGATGCCTGTAGTATTTTGAATTTCCTCATATGAGTAACCAAAGGCTGATAGAGTCAAGATTTCTCTGCAGATATCAGATATCTTAAACATTACTTCATTAATTTTCTTTCTCAGTAGGGGGTCTGATTGCTGTTGTTGATCTGTTGTTGTTAAGAAAGGTTCGAAGTCTTCCGTGGGGACAAATCTTTTTTTAAATTTTGTAGAAGCTTTGAAATTATTTTTAACTGATGTTATTAGGTATGCCTCTAAATTATTTGGTGCCTCACTCGTTTCATTTATTTTTTCTAAAACATTTTTAATCGCTTCCATTACCAGATCATGCGCATCATATTTATTTCCAGATAATGAGATTGCGTACTTAAGAAGTTTTGGATAAACCTGCTTGACGCTAGAATTTATTTTTTTAAGTAATTCTTTCATCATACCTAGTAAAATAGGAAAAAAAGGTATTTGCAAATTAAAATAGTAATTTGTGTTTTGATTACAGGTAAACATATTGGATCGAAGTTTTTTGAGCGCCCAAAGAAGGGCGCTCGTAAAAATATTTTTTAGTCGTAAGAGCTAAATGAGTTGCCATATGAGTCAATTCCGAAGATCGAATTCCCAGTTTGTGTCATACTCCAGGAATTACCTCTTGAAGATAGTCCACGAGTAAAAGTAGTATTCCCGATGGATGTTGAGCTCTGAGACCAGTTACTCCCAGTATTGTAATTATAGCCAGTCATAAAAGTTGATCCACCACTTCTAGTAACAGAATAACTGTTACCAGAATTGTCATAGCAACTTGAAAAAGAGTAAGTGCCAACGCAGCCTGCAGAAGCGATTGTTGGAATCGTTACTGAAAGTAGGCCTGCTGTTAAAAGGGATAGTATTTTAGTTTTATTGATTGTCATTTTATTCTCCATAATTTGGTTGTTATGCTAAGTAGAGAAAGAGCAACTTAAAAAGTTCCAAAAAAATTTAATTTTTTTTATTTTTTGAAAATTTTACGTGCGCGCACGCGTATATGTACGCTCACGCTCACACTTTCCTTGAAACGTTAGTGAAAGGAAAGTGATGAGCGTGAAGGTACACATAAAGACGTTTCATCTCTTTCGTTAACACAACTAACGCAATGGAGATGTATATGCCTACTGAGATCATAAACCTTGAAGATGACATAATCCGTGATGAAGAGTTTATCTCGATCATGGATGATGACGATAGCTTTCGTTCTTTAAGTGAGATCGTAAACGAGATCACTGAAACCCTTTCATTAACACTTAACCAATAAAAGGAGACTTTTTATGTCTAAAGAAAAACGTATTTATCTAAATTGCCCATTTGATGAAAAAGACCTGTGTAAAGGTGCAGGAGGGCGTTGGGACCCTGATATGCGAATGTGGTACGTACCTGAGGGAGATGATCCCAACATGTTCAAGCGATGGCTTCCTAAAGCCTATAAGGACAAGCAACCTCTACTAAAGATTGTTGAGTAGTTCTAATGGAAGATGATGAGGAACAAGAACCCTTCACAGCCTACGACTACTGGGAAGAAGTGTACGAAGATACGATGGAGTATCTGAAATACATGATGCAAACAACTCGTGAGGATGCTTCCATGGATTTTAAGGAGAAGCTTAAGGATATTACTGAGATAAAACAGCAAGATCCCAAGTTTCATCGCTTCTTCTATAACAGTGGGCGTTCCTTAGACGAACTGGCTTACCTCATGATGAACCCGAGTGACCGTGAAGAACTTTACCATTAATTGAAGAAAGGATGATCTGTATGATCAAAAGTTACGAACAATTTAAAAGCAAAATCTTTAATAATAAGGAGCAGCTAAGAGACATGCTAAACATTCTCTACAACATAGATAAGCTGCGTCCCATGGTTATCGATGCGTACAATATTATTGAACAAGTTGAGAGAGAGAAGAAGAACCAAAAGGTCAAAAAAGCTCTTCTCGACAAAGTGTTGTTCAATTAAATAAAAGAAAAGTTAATTAAACTCTAAACACACATTGCTACGATAGAACATATCAGCATGAAAGTTGATATGCTCGACCCAAAAATTTAAAAGTTTAAAATTCTTATGTTTTTGGGTATGTTAGAATTTAGTTGCTAAAAAAAAGGCATACCAAAAAATGAGTGTCGAAATACTAAAAACAATGATTTTGGCAATGGTTGCGGATGAGGCAACTGACTACCAAGAAGTTGAATTGATAAATTCCTACAGGAATCAGTATCCGCCTCTCAAAGATGTGCCAGCAAAAACAATTAAGTCTGAAATTCAGAGAGTTATTGTTTTAAAGCAAAATGGTATTGATGATTCATTTATGGTGGAGGATATTGGAAAAAACCTTTCCAAACCTGAAAGATTAACTGCATTTGCTCTTGCCTCTGAGGTTTGTGCTTCCAATTTTAATGTTTCAGATGAGGAAATAAACTTCTTAATTCTCTTAAAACAAAAATGGGATATTCCCAAAACTGTTGTGGAGTCAGTATTTACCTCGCTGAACCTACGGTACGGAATTCCAAAAACCAAAGATCGAATTTAATTAGTTTTTTTAAACGGTACATTCAATGCAAATATTGCCTTGTTTTTCGGAGTATTATTAGGTATCAGCCCATTATAGGTTTGTGACTTCTGCCCATCTACAGCAACCTCAAGTTTATATTTTGTTGAGCCATTGGGTTGTCGCGTTCGATCGTTATATATAGACACAAATACCTTGTAGGTGCCCTCTAAACCACTGGGAAATATTATATTCTCTATCGGTCTAGATGTTACGTTTGCATCCATAAAGTTGGTATCAATATCCAAATTTCCTCCTCCCTCGCCACTTATTCTTTTGTTTCTGTACCAAATCTTTTTTCCACCTGGAGCCTGGACATGTAGATCTAAGTCATTGGTATTATTCCATTTAAGAGAGAATCTCACGGCCCCAACAGTGCTCCCACCGCTTCTTTCTATTCTTTCAGAAAAATCTTTTCTATCATCTTTTAAAGAAGACATATCTGAGGGTTTAACATTTTCCCCAGTCTCTATTTTTTGTCCATCAGCATTATTCTGATCTACTGAGTTGTTTGAAGAAGAGCCCTCCCTAACACTTTGCCAAATTTTTTCGATCAAGACTTCACTAGGCTCCACACCAGATTGAATTAATGCTGTTTTGATCTGTTCCCTACTAATTTGATCACTATATCTTACACCATCGAACTGAAGGTCCGCTGATGTCATTGGGACAGCTATATACTTGGGGATTTCAATTATCTTTAGTTTTTCTTTCTCAACGGGGACCTCTTTAGTTATCTCTACGACTTTTTCGAGCTCCTTAACTTTTTCACTCTTTATAAGCCAAATGAAAATTCCCAATGCTATAAGAAGGATAGCAAGAGCGCAGGCAATAAATATTAGTGGAATACCTAGACGTTTTAAATTATCGATGAACAATCTCCATGTAAGGATCCGCTCTCTTTTTGCCAACTCTTTAACATGCTGATCCACGGCAGAGAAATCGTTAGTAGTATACTCGTAGCTTTTGTTTTCCATTTATTTCTAAGATTTTTTGTTTCTTGCGGTTTTTGCAGTAGCTTTTTTGGTTGTTGTGCCAGCTACTTTTTTTCTAGTCTGTGTTTTTTTTGGAGTTGGCGAATCTTTTTTTGTAAGATTTTCTTCTGTGCTGGATGTTGACCCATTCGCAGAAATCTGGGATTGAAATTCCCCTTCTATCGTATCATCCTCTTCTCTTTTATTCTCTTTACTTAATGGTAAAACAGGTTTTGGGTCGTTATTTAAGATCGAAGTTGCATCAACTACTCCGTGTTCAGTTGCATAAAAGGGCACGTGTACAAGTTCTTTTCTAACGACTTCCACTGGCACTTCTTTTATAGCAACTTTATCGACAGGGACTTCCTTGATAACTTCTTTTTCTACCTCTATGATTTTTTCTACTGGAACCTCAACTTCTTTGATTACCTCAACTTCCTTTTCAACAATTTTTTCAACCTCCACGACCTTTTCGACTTCAACAGGCACTTCAACTTTTCTAGGCTTATTAATTCTACGTCTAAGACTGAGCAACATTAGCCTAAAGGACCTTCCAATGGGAGTACTTACTTGCCTGTTAATACGCTTCCTTAGCCCAATTAGAAGACGTCTAGTTGAACGTCGAATTGGTGTATTTAATTTTCTTTCAGCTTTCTCTAGGAACGCCTGCTGGTCAGTCATAATAAAAGAAATCAAAGCAAGCATTGTTCCAACAGTTGCGCAAATCAATGCTATTGACCCAAACCAAATAAATCCAACCCAAGCTAATTCCTTTTCCGTAACATCCAATATATCTTCGTGACCGCTCCACATTTGAGCAAACCTAAAGATTTGGCTTTGTTCAGCATAGACTCTTATTTTTTCCTTTATCTCATTTATTCTCTCATTATTGGCCTCTACTTCTGTCATTTTTTCAGGGATAGCTCCCTCTTTGCCTACTATTCCATCAGTAATCATTTTGATTTGTTGCTGAAATTCTTTATCCAACCCTTCTCTATACGCTCTAACTTTTTTCTTTTCCTCTGTAATCTCAGTGTTTTTTCTTTCTATATCTGTATCTTTTGCATTTATTTGATCATTTATACGTTGCCTAGCACTCTCGTTTCTTGATCCTCTTTCGTTTTCTCGAATTCTGGATATATTCTCTTGTTGTTCACTTCTCTCAACCTTTAACTTTCTTATATTTTCATCAATTTCATCAATTTTTTGATTAATGGTTGCAATTCGAGATGTATTTTGTTGTTCCAAAATACTACTTTTCTCACTTATCTTTTCCAGGATACCTCTTATCTCTTGCTCGCGATCTTGTTTATATTTGTTGAAAGTAGATATAGTATTGGGACCAGTCTTTCCATCTGGCGTAACACCTATAATAGACTGAGCGTCTCTTATGCGTTCCTCCTCTCGTGAATTCAATTGTCTTTGGGTAAGATCAACTTCTTGCTCTATTGAGGCTATTTTTTCGTTCAATGCCTCTATTTCTGGGTTATTTGAACTACTCGACGCATTCAATTGCGCTCTTAAACTTTGTTTTTCTTTATCTGCATTCTCGATTTCCTGATCGATTTGTACAACTCGTTCTTTAAAAGTCTGCGTTGCCTCCAAAATACTATTGTTTTCTGCTTTTTGTAAGTCCTTTAACTGTTGAAGCAAGGCTTCTTTTTCACTAACCTTGTTATTCTCAAACTCTGCTCTTCCTTTTTCAAGATTTTCTAGTTCAATATTTAATTGTTTATTATTATTTTCTCGCTTCGCTTCCAAGTCCTTTGTAGCCACTGAGCTATCTAAATTTTCGATCTCCTCAATTTGTTTCTCAAGCTCATAATTTTTCTGTTCCAGAGTTGTAATTATATTCTCACCCTTTGTGATTCTCGATGTTACGTTCGTTAGTTGACGCTCTAATCCTGTAAAAATAGTTTCAAAGGTAACAGCTGTTAAAGCAAGGAGAGCAAAAAGGATCAATAGTCTCCAGCCCTTTTGTTTTACTCTATAAAGACCACCTGCCAACGGAATTTTTGTTGGTTCGATAATAGCTATAAGAATAAAAGGAAGAGCACCTAATATTGCATTTATAGTCGTACTAAAATCCTTATCTTCACTGGTATAATAGGCATCATAAGCCATAAAAAACGCTATGCACAAACCCAATAAAGCCGCTAAAATTTCAACTGCCCATGCTGTTATATAGAGTCTTTTTCCAAACTGTTCTTCTTTTTTGAATTGATCTCTTGGACTCTCCCCAAATAGCTTTTGGAGGGCTTCAGCTTTAATTAGATTTCTATCTTCCATTTAATTTCCTCGCTTGGAAAGCCAGATCTTATGGTCAAAAAAAACGAGATCAGAGTCAAACAATAATTTTTGGTATGAAATTAGTTCTGTTTTATGAACCCTGCATTGATATTCACGCTATCGCTTTGATTGACGCCAACCAGCGTTTAAAGCTTCAGATTCTGTACAAAACCATCTTTCTCCTTTTTGTTTAGAAATTTTTGTTCGATCGTAATAAATGCCCCCAGGTAAGTGGAAAATTTTTTCTCCTTTTGATGAAATATTCCCCTTTATTTTGCAGTCACCGTTTTGGAAATTCTTAGTTGATTCTAATCGTTTTCCTCTCCGCCAATCCCATGGTGCCACGAATTGACCTTTCCATATTCCAAGTCCTTTCTTTTTCGCATATTGTTGTTCCTTGAGATATTTTTTAGAGTATTTAATATATGCCAACGCCCATCCATTTTTGACCATCCAGGCGTTTAGGTCTTGATTGTCTGCGTAACAGATAGCTATCACTCGTCCATAACTGTCTTTTTCATCTCCCTCACACTCAATCGTCTTTGCAGCTTCAATTTTCTTCTCTAAAGCACTCGCTGCCGCTCTCCCGCAAAACCAGGTTGTACCCTGTAAAAGACATGATTGTCTTGTTTCTGGTGCATCAATTCCTTCTAATCGAAATTTTTTTGAGCCTTTATGTATAGTATCGCCATCCACTACTCTAATATCCCCTAAGGAAATACTTGGATTTAAGGCACAGGAAAAAATAATTAAAAAAAATATACTTTTAATTCTCATTTCAATCCGCCAAAACACGCATTTTATTTTTTCTGGGTCACTAATATAACTGCAAATATATTTAAAAAGTGTTTAAAGAAATTATTCATAGGCGGCCCAAGTAGTCTCTAAAAATAATGCTTTTTGACATAAGCTAAAGTTATTTACTTTGATCATCCTGATCGCTCTGCTTTAGATTTAGCAAACTTTTTTTCTTCTGATCGAATTCCTCCTCAGTAATTATCCCTTGCTCTTTAAGATCATAAAATGATTTGATTTCAGAAGAGACATCAACAGAAACTCTATTTTCTGAGCTAATAAATTTTTCTTTGCCATTATTAGATTTTAATGTTTTTTTTCTTGGCCTGGCTTCAGATGTCTCTGGACTTGATAAGGCCCATACTAAAGCGACAACCCAACCAATTAGGCTCCAACCTAAAAATAAATTTAGTACAAATATTGCTCCCTCATTCACTTTTTTTCTTGCAACCGCAACAAACGTAGGAAGAAAGTAGATTGCAAGAAATAAAAGCGCTACTACAGTGAAGATTAATGCATCCATTATTCAAATAACTTAATTCGTTTAAACAAGTCTTAAGAATATACTTTTGAGAAAAAACTGACAACTTTCATTATCGATGCTCAGTGAAAGTGAATACTAATTAATCTTTTGTATGCCTATTTGTGGGTAGAGAGATTATCTGGTAAAATTTAGTCAAGATAATAAAGGCTTACAGACAAGTGTGGCAGAGGGTCAATCCACAATAGCAGTTAGATTAGATTAAATTTTGTAAATGATATTTTTTGTTAAAAAGCCAAATCACTAAGTCGTTTTTAAAGGAGGTTATTTATATTGGGAGATTTGGGTATGTTAAATATCAACTCAAACTATTCTGCTTCATTTGCCGCAAATGCTGCAAAAAATGCTTCTAAGGGCTTGGATAGCGCTATGGAGAAGCTATCTACTGGTTTGCGCTTAAATTACGCAAAAGACGACGCCGCTGGGCTATCTATATCCGTGCGTTTGACTGCAGAAACTGAGGGTTTGGCCATGGCTTCAAGAAATGCAGCAGATGCTCAATCATTAGTTGATACTGTTGACGGTGCTCTTAATGAAACCCACACAATTCTTTTAAGAATGCGAGAGCTCTCTCTGCAAACTTCAAACGATACTTTGACTAATTCAGACAGACAACATGTTGACGCAGAATTCCAGCAATTGAAGTCAGAAATAGACAGAATTGCAAATAATACAACTTGGGCAGGAATGTCTTTACTTAATGGAACTGAAGGGAGCGGCGATGGATATAAGTCTTTTTCCTTTCATGTGGGCTCTGGATCTAATCAGAAAATTGATATTCAGATAAACAACATGAGCGCTGAAAATGTCTCTGAGTATTTTGAAGCTAGTTGGAATAATGGTGCAACTGTTCAAGGTGTAAATAGGATTAAAAATGGCACTGGTTTCTCTGGACCAGCATATCATGATTTGGGAATAAGTGAGGCTATTGTTGCAAGAACATTAGCAATTCCCGCTATAGATGCTGCCATCAAGAGTGTTTCCGCTGAAAGGGCAAAACTTGGAGCTGTTTCAAATAGACTGGCAAGCACAATGTCTAATTTAGACCAGATCTCAGTTAATTTAGCCTCTTCAAATGGCCGCATAAAAGATGCAGACTTCGCCCTCGAGACAAGTAATCTCGCCAAAAGTCAAATCTTGCAACAGGCAGCAACAGCTATGTTGAGCCAAGCAAATGCTAACAAAGCATCTGTTTTGTCTTTAATACGCGGTTAAAAACATCTTAATTTAGCTTTTTGATAAGCAATCAGTTTGAGCAAGTTAAAATTTGTATAAATATTTGTGGGTATAGACATTATTTGCTAAAATAGAGCCAAGATAACAAAGGCTTACAGAGGAGTGTGGTAGAGGGCCTGTCCGCTAAAGAAACGGCAAATCAAATAGGCATACGGCAAGAGACAATATCACGATGGAAAAAACTCGATATTTTTACAGATCAACTCAATGCTTTGCATATAGAAATCCTCGAAACAATACTGACGAAACAAGCAGGGATGATCGAGTTAGCACACGATACCCTATTCACAGCTCTCAATGATAAAACTCTTACACTTCCTATTCGAGCATCGATTTCATTACGTCTAATAGGACTATTCAATGGAACATATCCTATTGATCAAAGGCTAAGAGAGTCGCATGCCTTATTGAAACAACAAAATGGAGAGGGTAACGGACGTTCTGATTTATTTTATATAATTGTTCAATATCTAAACCACCTCGATTGCGTATATCCTAATTTATCAGATACTGAGTTTCGTCAAGAAATACAACGACTTCTCACTGACCTACACTTAAAATTGAAAAAAGGTCTCTCAGAGTAGTAATGTTAATCCATTATTAATAAAAAGATTAAGAACCAGTTATTTTAAAAGCCCAGGTCATCTATGATTATGAATTTTATGATTAGGGTTGCTAGTCTAACATTCTAGAATTGGATTTTTTCATATCTACTAGTAAACCTACATTACTATCGAAGTTCTCTTTGACAGTTTCCCAAATTTTCCCATCCCTTGGAAGAGTAAATGCTGCGCCCTCTTTATTTTCGATAATTTTTCTGTAGGTTGTTTTTAATGATGGCAAAATAACGGCGAAAGACTCTTTACAGAATGTATCAAACTTTTTCCCAAGAGAATATAAATCACTAACTTCAACCCCTGGAATTAGATCAAGGTGTTTGTCCTTAAATATTTTCATGCAACCTAGCGCATAAAAAGTTAATCTGCTAAGCTGGACATAGGTATAGGTTATAGCTTCCCCATTAATGGTCATATCAAAAGTCGATATCTCTTCCTCGTTTAAACGATCTCCACAATAGTGAAAACAATGAATAGATAGCATCGTCTCTTTGAAATTATCTTCAGACCAAATTTCTACCTGATT
>CACELY010000022.1 GCA_902560505.1 uncultured Alphaproteobacteria bacterium | reverse complement strand
TAGGAGTTTTATACCATCAACGCCTAGAAGAGACGTTATCGAAGCATCTTGTGTTAGGCTCGATAATCCCTTTTCAAGCCATGGTGTAAGGTCTTCCCCTATCCAAAAAACAATATCTGCGTTCTGTAATGATTTTGCGTTCGAGGGTTTAAGTTGGTATTCATGGGGAGACGCTCCTGCCGGAATAATCAAGTCCGGTTTACCAACACCATTCATTACTTTAGAAACCAAAGAATGGACCGGTGCAATATCTACAGTTACCTTTGGTACATCTGCAACGAGCATGCTGGTGCTTAAAAGAAATGCTGACGTTGTTGAAAGAAATTTATTAGACATTTTGCTCTCCATAAGGTACTTAAACTGATAGTGTTATGTTATAACACGTTATGATATAACTTAACGAATATTTAAAGTAAAGCTGAAATCTGAGAAATTAACTGGCAATGACAAAAAAACGAGAAGGAAAAACTACATCAAAAATATTTGATGATCATGATCATGGAATGTGCTTCGATGACGCAATAGAACAGATAGAGAATTACTTTTTAAAGAAAAATCTACAATTCACTCCTTTACGTCGAAAAGTTTTTGAAATTCTAATTAGAGATCATAAGCCTCTTGGAGCTTACGAAATTCTAGAAGCTTTGGGGCGAGACGGCTTCTCGTCATCTCCTCCGATTGCTTACAGAGTGCTCGATTTTCTTATGGAACATGGTTTTGTTCACAAAATACAAGGTCTGAATGCTTTTATAGCCTGCTCAAATCCAAATCACTCTCATTCTCCTGCATTTGTGATATGTCGAAAATGTGAAAAAGTAGCCGAGGTCGACGAAAAGAAAAGTGGAATTAGTTTCGCTAGTCCCAATATAGACAATTTTGAGGTTGAAAAAACTACGGTTGAAATGACGGGAGTTTGCACAACATGCTCAAGAGCGGCAACAATATAATGCTTATTGAAATACAAAATCTAAACGTTGCATATGGCAGAAAAAAAGTACTCGAAAATGTAACTCTTACGTTAAGAAAAAATGAAATTGTTACAATAGTAGGTCCAAACGGATCAGGAAAAACAACCCTTTTCAAAGCTATTATCGGTTCAATACCAATTAAATCCGGCAGTGTGGTAATTAAGCAAAATTTAAAAATAGGCTACGTACCACAAGTATTGAATATAGATCGTTCTCTTCCATTGACCGTTGAGCGCTTTTTAAAGCTTGCAAAAAATCGAAATGACCAAGGTTTTTTGAGAGCTCAACAGATTTTGGATTCGGATGATTTACTATCGAGCCCAATCAGTAATTTGTCTGCGGGACAATTGCAACGCGTGCTATTGGGGCACGCTTTAATGAATGAGCCAGACGTCTTATTGCTCGATGAGGCCACTAGAGGGTTGGATCAACCAGGCTCAGCAGCTTTTTACAAAAAAATTGAAGAAATTCGGGAAACCACTGGGTGCGCTATCTTGATGATAAGTCATGATTTGCATGTGGTGATGAGTGCATCAAATAGAGTGATTTGCCTCAATGGTCATATTTGCTGTCAAGGTGAACCAAAATCGGTGGCTGCTTCGCCGGAATATGCATCCATGTTTGGATCAAAAGTTGAAGGCACATTAGCTCTCTATCACCATAGCCATAGCCATGAAGGAAAAGGCGCTTAAATGCTTGATGACTTCATGGTTAGAGCCGCTCTTGCTGGTATAGGTGTTGCTCTCGCGGCTGCTCCATTGGGTTGTTTTGTTGTATGGCGCAGAATGGCTTACTTTGGTGAGTCGACCGCACATGCTGCGCTGCTAGGCGTATCATTATCTTTAATGTTTGAGTTTTCTGTATTTTTGGGCGCAATTTTTGTATCTCTTTTAATGGCCTCACTAGTAACGTTGGCTCAAGGGCGCTCCCTTTTCTTAGATACTCTCTTGGGAGTAGCGGGCCATATGTCATTAGCTACAGGGCTAGTAATTGTTTCCTTCATCTCTGGGGTACGCATTGAACTTATGGCCTACCTAATTGGGGATATTCTATCAGTATCAAAAACAGATCTACTTCTTATATGGATAGGCTTGGTAATTGTCTTGGTTATGTTATCTTGGCGTTGGTCAGCACTTTTATTATGTACGTTGAACGAAGATTTAGCTGCCTCAAGTGGGCTAAAACCCAGGAGAGAGAGCTATGCGCTTACTATAGGACTAGCAATAGTGGTTGCAGTAGGAATTAAAGTTGTAGGTGTCTTACTTATCATCTCCATGTTGATTATTCCAGCCGCATCTGCTCGTTCACTTGTTTCGACTCCTGAAAAGATGGCCGTATTTGCATCCTTGATAGGAATGTTATCGGCAATATTAGGATTGAATGCCTCTTATGTTCTTGATACTCCAACTGGCCCTTCTATAGTATGCGTAGCGTCATTAATTTTTATAATCACATTGGTCTTAAGCTTTTTTGCGAAACAATTTTCTGCCGTAGTAAAAAACAAAAAAGAAAGTTGAAATGGTATGAATAAGTTTGCACCTAAACCAGTAACAGTAATTACAGGTTTTCTCGGAAGTGGCAAAACGACTTTGCTCTCTGCTTTGCTTAAAAAGAAAGAAATGAAAAATGTAGCGGTAATCATTAATGAGTTTGGTGAGGTTGGACTAGACCATGCTTTGGTAGAACGAAGCGATGAGAATATTGTCGAGCTACAAAATGGGTGTATTTGCTGTACTATTCAAGGCGATCTCCAGAAAACAATGCTCGATTTAATCGATAAAATGTCGAAAGGAGACATCTCTTATTTTGATAAAGTCATAATAGAAACGACGGGACTAGCTGACCCAGTTCCCATTATTCACACTTTGATTAGTTCTATAGATTTACAAAGAATTTATACTCTTGATGGTGTAATCACAGTAGTCGATGCCACAAATGGAGAAAAAACATTAGATTTACAACCAGAAGCAGTCAAACAAGCAGCCCTGGCCGAACGCATCATAATCAGTAAAATTGATCTAATAGAAAAAGATAAAGAAATATCTTTGGAAAATCGTTTAAGAACAATAAATCCTTCGACAAAAATTATCAAAAGTAGCTTTGGCAAAGTTTCAATTTCAGACTTAATTAATTTGGACGCATACGATCCTTTTAGCAAGTCTAGAGATGTAAAGGAATGGCTTGCTGCAGAGAGTATGGACTCCCATCACCACCACGATCATGACCACCATGTTAATGTAAATCGGCATGATGAAAATATTGAAGCGTTTTCTATGACTAGCGATAAGCCTGTCAACATGATGGCATTTGGTTTGTTTAAGGACTTGTTAATGGCACAAATGGGGCCAGACTTACTTAGGTTAAAGGGAATAATTAATATCGAGGGTAGAGATCGCCCAGCAGTTATTCACGGTGTCCAGCATATTTTTCATCCTGTTCATTGGTTGGAAAAATGGCCCGACGGAGAGAGACAAACAAAGCTCGTTTTTATCACAAGAAATGTAAAGAAAGAACAAATAGAGGGTTTTTTTAATGCGTTAATGGGGCTTGTCGGAGATAAAGGCATGCCTAAGGAAATTGCTGATTTGTTGTAATTTTTATTAATTAGCTCAAGGTTTTTGAGTTATAAAAGCCAAGTTGTTCGCAGGCATTTTTTTAGTACTTAAATGAACCAATCCTACTTCACGAAATAAATCCAACATATCTATGTCATTTTTGTATCCCAAATCGGGGTCAGTATTAATTAAACTATGGTGAAACTCCGTATCATTTTTACTAATTAGCTTTCCCTTACGCATAAAGGGTCCGTAGATAATTGAAAGTCCTTTAGGGGTTAGCGCCTTAGACACTTCCTTAACCAATATTTTTGTTTCCTCGAAGCTAATCAAATGCAATAAATTTACCAGGAGAATGAGATCTTGGCCGCAATGATCAGCAGCCCAACCTTCCTCCGTTGCATCTAACAGGCATGGAGGCTTCAGGTTTGTTAAATGATGGCCATCGCTCCAGCATTGAATACTTTTAATACGAGTTTCGTCAACGTCAGAGGGTTGCCAATCTAGAAGTGGCAAAGCAGCGGCGAGTTTCACAACATGCTGGCCAGTACCACTTGCTATCTCCAGTGCGTTTCCTGATTTGATTGCAGTATTTCTTACTAATTCTACAATATGTTCACCGTTTCTAACGGCAGACGGTGCATTAAGGCGACCGTCTCCTTCAATATTTGTGACACAGGCAGACGTCGGAAGATTTTTTCGATGGTTCATTGCGGGATAATGTTACAAAAGTAAAAAAAATTAACAACTAAAAGAAAACCATATACTTTAGAGATCCAATCCAAGCAAGTAGACAGTGAATAAAGTATTAAAAAAATGATGACCTCGTTGTAACTAATGTCTTGTTTAGGATGGTGAGCCCGACAGGGTTCGAACCTGTGACCCACTGATTAAAAGTCAGTTGCTCTACCAACTGAGCTACGGGCCCACACTTGAGTTTTATTATTTACTTCCTATTTGGTCAAGTCTTCAATTATATTAAATGACGTTAAAACAAAATTAGGTTACTTATAGTTTAGAACATTATGGGGAAGTGATTGAAACTAAAATTCACCAAAATGCACGGTTGTGGAAATGATTTTGTAGTTATTGATAATCGCGATCAAAAATTGGAACTAAATAATGATGAAATTAAACTGCTCTGTGACCGACATTATGGTATTGGATGTGATCAGCTTGTTGTTATAAATGATAACAATAAAAATAATGTCTCCGCTTATGCTCTTTTTTGGAATTCGGATGGCTCTGTTTCTGCTACTTGTGGAAATGCTACAAGATGTATAGCTACCATTCTTTTTGCGGAGACCAGAACAGAAACACTTAATATTGAAACTCAAAATGGAATTATAGAGTGCCATAAAAAAAATAATGAATTGATATCGGTTAATATTGGTCAACCAAAGATAGCTTGGGATGAAATACCGTTGTCTAAGGAAGTCTCAACTTTAAATCTTCCAATCGAAGGAGAGCCAACTGGAACAAACTTTGGCAACCCACATTGCACGTTTTTTGTTGATGACTTGAATAAAATAGACGTTCAAAGTAAAGCTCCGGCTGTTGAGAATAATGCTTTGTTTCCTGAAAAAACAAACGTTCAATTCGTAAAAATCTTAGATAGAACTCATATAAAATTAAAGGTGTGGGAGCGTGGGTCAGGTATCACATTAGCATCTGGATCTTCCTCTTGTGCAGCAGTTGATGCAGGCATCAGAAGAGACCTACTTGACAATAGAGTTAGGGTAGAACTTGATGGAGGAATCGTCGAAGTAGAGAAAAAAGTGACGGGTGTGTGGTTGACTGGACCGACCAAGCATGTATTTTCTGGCATCTACAATTTGATTCGGAACTGAGTAGCAATGAAATTTAAAACTCTTGGATGCCGCCTAAATACTTTTGAGACTGAAACAATAAAATCAATAACAGAAAAGTTAGATTTTAAAAATCTTACTTTCGTTAATACCTGTTCAGTAACAAAAGAAGCCTCCAAGAATAGTAAGAAATATGTTCGCCAGCTTAAGAAATCCTCCCCGCACAATACCGTTATTGTTTCAGGATGTGATGCGCATATTGAAAAAGAAACCTACATGAAAATGCCTGAAGTCGATGTGATTGTTGGAAATGACTTTAAACTAGATGAATCAATTTGGGGTGAAATTAAAAAAGGTGGGAGATCAGGTTTTCTGGGGGAAACGGTCAGGACACTTAAAAAAGAGAAGACAAATATTCTTCCCAATTTCACAAAAAGATCTAGAGCCTATTTGGAGATTCAAAATGGATGCAACCACTCTTGTACTTTTTGTATTATTCCTCAAGGCAGAGGTCTTTCAAAATCTGTTCCCATGGATACGATTTTAGAAAAAATACGTAATCTTGTTAATAAAGGATTTAAAGAAATCGTTTTAACAGGAGTCGATATTACGTGTTGGGGATCAGATATCGCTGGAAATGATAGGCTTGGTGATTTAGTAGATAATATCTTAAATGAAACACCTGACTTACCTCGCCTGAGGCTTTCGTCTTTAGATGTTAGTGAAATGGATGACAATCTCCTACATGTTTTTAAAACCAATAAACGGATGATGCCACATCTTCACCTTTCTCTGCAATCAGGTAACAACCTAATACTAAAACGAATGAAAAGAAGGCATTCCAGAGAGCAGGCAATTGATGTATGCAGAAACCTAAAGGCCGCCAGACCGGAGTTAACATTCGGTGCGGACCTAATTGCAGGCTTTCCTACAGAAAGCGATACAATGTTTTTAGATACTATTAAACTTGTCGAAGAGTGCGATATAAGCTGGCTTCACATCTTTCCGTACTCTGGACGTCCAAACACTCCTGCTTGTCGCATGCCACAAGTCAATAAGCATGAAATATCTAAGCGTTCAAAGGCCTTAAGAGATCTAGCTCAGCAAAAAAGAATGCAGCACTTTGCAAAACTTAAAGAAAAGACGCTATCGGTTCTGATGGAGTCTGAATTCAAAGGACGGGCTGAAGATTTCACTGAAATTACTACGAGCACCCCTCTCAAAACAGGCAAAATTTATGCACTAAAGGTAGATAGTTATAGTGCTGACAGCCTTATCGCAAAAAACTAGAGCGATAGACACAGATATTTCATCTCCAGATACTCCTCAATCCCATGGTGCGATCCCTCGCGACCAAGTCCAGACTGCTTAACTCCTCCAAAGGGTGCCACTTCTGTAGAGATTAATCCCGTATTTATGCCTACCATACCGTATTCCAAAGCTTCCGCTACTTTCCAAACACGCTTGAGATCTGAGGCATAAAAATATGAGGCCAAACCGAATATAGTATTATTAGCTTGTTCTATAACATCCTCTTCATCATTAAATCGGAATAAAGGTGCAACGGGCCCAAAAGTTTCTTCTTCCGCAATTAACATCGACTTATCAACATTAGTTAATACCGTTGGTTCAAAGAACGTGCCGCCATTGCTATGTCTCTTTCCACCGCATTGAGCTGTCGCTCCTTTATCTAAGGCATCTTTAATGTGCTCCTCAACCTTTTTGAGGGCTTCGTTCGTGATCAAAGGACCAAGGGTGCTCGATGTAGCGAAACCATCCCCTACCACCATCTTCGAAACGGCCTCTTCCAGCTTCTTCGCAAACATATCATACACTCCATCCTGAACGTAAATTCGATTTGCGCACACGCATGTTTGACCATTATTTCTGAATTTAGAAATTATTGCCCCCTCAACCGCCTTCTCAATATCTGCATCATCAAATACAATAAATGGTGCGTTACCACCTAACTCCATTGACATCTTTAAAACTTGGTCTGCTCCTTGTTTTAGCAATTTTTTTCCAACTTCTGTTGATCCAGTAAAAGTTAGTTTTCGAATTTTATTATTTGAGCATAGTTCTTTGCCTATTTCGACTGGATCAGAAGTAGTCAGAACAGAGAATACTCCTTTCGGAATGCCTGCTTCTTCCGCAAGGTCGCAAAGGGCCAAAGCGGATAATGGAGTGTCTTCTGGAGCTTTTGCTACAAAACAGCAACCAGCTGCAAGTGCTGGGCCCAATTTTCTAGTAATCATCGCATTAGGAAAATTCCAAGGCGTTATAGCAGCAACAACACCCACTGGCTGCTTCAGCACTATTATTCTTTTATCTTCTTGGTGTCCGGGAATGGTTTCTCCGTAAATTCTTTTTCCTTCTTCGGCAAACCACTCAATAAAACTCGCACCATAAGTAATTTCTCCCTTTGCTTCTGCCAACGGTTTTCCCATTTCAGCGGTAAGGATTGCAGCTAGATCATCGGCATTTTCTAACATTAGTTTGCAGAACTTATTTAGAATTATACTTCTCTCTTTCGCGGTCTTTTTACTCCAACTGGGGAAAGCTTCGTATGCAGCATCAATTGCAATTCGAGCATCGTTAACATCTAAATCGGGAACAGTTACTATTGAATTTCCATTAGAGGGGTTAACCACTTCAAAAGTTTTTCGACTTTTTGCATCTACCCAAGCACCGTTAATGTATGCTTTATTCTTGAGAAGGTTTTTGTTTTTTAGCATAACACTGAGATTTATTTGATCTAACATATTTACGATTCCACTTTCAATTTGTTTTTAATGTCATATAACCACTAAGTTATACAACATTACAAGCCCCTAGTTTGTCTTAGAGCTTCTGATAAAACCATCACACAACTGACTACAACATTTAAAGACCGTCCTTTGCCTGGCATCTCTATGGTAACAGCGTCATCCACCGATTCGTGAACATATTCAGGAACTCCGGCGCTTTCTCTACCTAGCATTAGTCTGTCATTTTTCTGAAATCTAAAATCTAAATAATTTTTTTTACTTTTCGTTGTCAGAAGAATCACTCTTGAACTCGAGTTTTCCTCTTGCTGCTGTTTCTTAAATGCTTGATAATCAATGAAAGTCCTAAAGTCCGCATGGTTAATATAGTCCATCGCGGTCCTCTTCAATTTCTTTTCAGAAAAAGCAAATCCACATGGCTCAATTATGTCCAATGGCACATTAAGACAAGCAGAAACCCTAAGAAGTGCTCCTAAATTTTGAGGTATATCTGGTTGAAAAATAGAAATTCTCATATATACACTATACATAAATTTTTAAAATATAGTGCGTCTTAAAGTCCAATAGACAATCTATTGAAAAATATTAAATTACAATATATAAGCTCAATGGAATACTCGAAAATTGAACGGAAATTACATGGAAGACAACAAAGAGAATAAAAAGAGCGATAGGCGCGATTTTCTTTATATTTCAACCGCTGCTGTTGGGGCAATAACTGTTGGAGCAGCAACATGGCCTCTAATTAACCAAATGAATCCTTCAGCTGATGTAGCAGCCCTGTCATCTATAGAAGTAGATATAAATGATTTAGAGCCAGGATCACAGTTGACAGTAAAATGGTTGGGGAAACCCGTTTTTATCAGAAGGCGTACAGAAGAAGAGATTTCTGCCGCAAGAGAGGTAAACTTGGAAGATTTGCCTGATAAAAGCGCACAAAATGCTAATCTAAAAGACGGTGATGCATCGGATAAGTTCAGGACACTTGATGAGAACGGCGAGTGGCTGGTGATGATGGGAGTATGTACACATCTGGGTTGCGTCCCGCTTGGTGATGCCGGCGATTTTGGGGGGTGGTTTTGTCCCTGTCATGGATCTCATTATGATACAGCCGGTAGAATTAGAAGAGGCCCGGCTCCCACAAATTTACCCATTCCTGTTGCATCGTTGTCCGATGACGGAATATTAAAACTAGGTTAAGAGACAAAGGAAAGAAAAATGGGCGGAATACCACACGATAAATATGAACCAAAAAAAGGATTTGAAACTTGGTTGGATAAGAGACTACCTGTCGGGAGACTTGTTTACGACACCTTAATGATTCCAACTCCAAAGAATTTGAACTGGATGTGGATATGGGGAATAGTTCTAACCTTTTGTCTCGTCCTTCAAATAATTACCGGTATTATTTTAGTGATGCACTACACGCCCCATGTGGATCACGCCTTTGACAGTGTTGAGCATATAATGCGTGATGTGAATGGTGGATGGGCCATTAGGTACATTCACGCTAATGGTGCTTCTCTGTTTTTTATAGCTGTATACATGCATATCTTTAGGGGTTTATATTATGGTTCTTACAAAGAACCTCGGGAAGTAACTTGGATAATAGGTATGTTGATTTATTTGGCGATGATGGCAACTGCCTTTATGGGCTATGTACTTCCTTGGGGTCAAATGTCTTTCTGGGGGGCTACAGTTATCACCGGTTTGTTCGGAGCTATCCCGTTCGTAGGGGAGTCACTTCAAACGTGGCTATTAGGAGGCCCAGCAGTAGATAATGCAACGTTAACCCGATTTTTCAGCCTACATTACTTGCTACCATTTGTTATTCTTGGATTAGTCGCTACACACATATGGGCTTTTCATACCACTGGAAATAATAACCCAACCGGCGTAGAAGTTAGGCGCGGATCCAAAGAAGAAGCAGAGAAAGACACTCTTCCATTTTTTCCTTATTTCGTGATGAAAGATCTTGTTGCACTTGCGATTATCTTGGCAATCTTTGCTGCTATAGTAGGGTTTATTCCAAATTATCTTGGGCACCCAGATAACTACATTGAAGCTGATCCTCTTGTAACACCAGCCCACATTGTTCCGGAATGGTACTTTTTACCTTTCTACGCAATTCTTCGTGCTTTCACTGCTGATGTGTGGATCGTTCAATTCACTTCATTCATATCAGGGGGAATAATAGACGCAAAATTTTTTGGAGTTCTCGCTATGTTTGGTGCAATTGCAGTAATGGCGCTTGCGCCATGGCTTGACACATCTTCTGTTCGCTCCGGAAGATATCGTCCTCAATTCAAGTGGTGGTTTGCGTTATTAGTTTTAGATTTTTTTGTTCTGACCTGGGTAGGCGCTAAACCCGCGGAACAACCCTATTCGACAATATCACTTATCGGGTCCAGTTATTGGTTTGCTTACTTTTTAATAATACTTCCCTTACTAGGGGTCACTGAAACTCCAGATGAGCAACCCAAAACAATTGAGGAAGATTGGAACAAGAAATTGGAGAAAAGTGAGACAAAAGAAAGTTCGCCCAACGGAGGTGTGTATGAACCTGCAGAATAAGACTTTCATAAAGGGCGTTATTTGTAACTTTGTCCTAGTAGCTCAGCTAATATTTATAGGTCAGGCTTATTCCGCTGGACCAGTTGGAAAGATAGATAACGTAGATTTTTCATTTGAAGGAGTGTTTGGGACATATGATAAAAAGCAATTACAGCGTGGGCTTCAAGTTTTCACTGAAGTATGCGCAGGGTGTCATGGACTGACACACGTAGCATATCGTAATCTTGGTGACAAGGGTGGACCTGAACTACCTCCTGAGCAAGTTAAAGCGTATGCTGCTCAGTTTGATATTTATGACCCTGACATTGATGACGATAGAAGCGCGGTACCTTCTGATTACTTTAGCGGATCAATGGTAGAAAACGCTCCCAATTTAAGTCTTATGGCTAAAGCGCGCGTGGGAGGGGCGGAGTATATTGTTTCGCTCCTGAAAAGTTATACCGAAGAAGAAAAAGAGCAAGCAGGCTCTGTTTTATATGGCAACAAATTGTATCCTGGTGGATGGATTGCTATGTCTCAGCCTCTTTGGGGTGACGATGTAGAATATATGGATGGGACTGAGGCTACTCTCCAGCAAGAAGCTGAAGATGTAGCGGCATTTTTAATGTGGGCTGCAGAGCCGAAGTTGAACGTGAGAAAGGAAACGGGCTTTAGGGCGGTACTACTCCTATTGCTTCTTTCTGTATTATTATATTTTACAAATAAAAAGCTTTGGGCACCACACAAGTACAAAAAAGTTTAATTTAGTAGGCAGCAAGCTTTTTTCATCTATTATTGATTTATTTACTGACAAAAATCTAAATAGAAAGATTGTTGGAAATGTCGATTAATTCGTTTGGCCACTTGTTTAAAGTAACTACATGGGGGGAAAGCCATGGGAGTGCAATTGGAGCAACAATTGATGGGTGCCCGCCCGGCGTAGAACTTAGTGAAGCCGATATACAACCTTGGTTAGACAGAAGAAGACCGGGCCAAAGCAAATATACGACCCAAAGAAAAGAATTAGATAAGGTTAAGATACTCTCAGGAACATTTGAAGGCGTAACCACAGGCACTCCTATTCAACTATTCATTGAAAATCAAGATCAAAGATCAAAGGACTATAGTGAAATTGCAAATACATTTAGACCAGGTCACGCAGACCTTACATATCACCTTAAATATGGAATAAGAGACTATAGAGGAGGCGGAAGATCTTCAGCAAGAGAAACAGCATCCAGAGTAGCGGCTGGAGGAATAGCTAGAAAGATACTAGCAGATATCGCTCCAGACATAGAGATAACAGGCTATCTAATCCGAATTGGAAAATTGGAAATTGATAGAGAAAATTTTTCTGAAACTACAATTCAAGAAAATGACTTTTGGTGTCCTGACAAAACTATGGTTCCAAATTGGGAGAAATATATAAAAGAACTTCGTAAAAGTGGTAATTCTGTTGGTGCAATGATTGAAATTATTGCTAAGGGTGTACCCGCAGGGCTGGGAGCGCCCTTATACGCAAAGATGGATTCAGATCTAGCAAGTGGTCTGATGTCCATAAATGCTGTGAAAGGTGTTGAGATAGGCATTGGTATGCAAGCTGCTGAGATTGAAGGAGTAGAGAATGCTGATGAAATCTTTCTGGAGGACGAAAAAATCTCTTTTACATCCAATAATGCCGGAGGTGTTTTGGGTGGTATAACTTCGGGTCAGGATATTGTTACAAGATTTGCTGTCAAGCCGACGTCATCAATTTTAAGCGAGAGAAAGTCAATTACAAAATCAGGATCTTCAACCACAGTTTCGACAAGGGGAAGACATGACCCGTGTGTAGGAATAAGAGCAGTGCCAGTAGGAGAAGCTATGGTAGCTTGTATTATTTTGGATCATTTTTTACTACATAGGGGCCAAATTGGGCCCAATTCTGGCACTATATTATAGCAATCAGCACTTTTTTAGATGTAGGAAAATTTCCTGATTGCCTTTTTTTCCAGTGATATACGCTTTTCTACACTTTACAAAATATAAGCTACTCTTTTCCAAGGATTTAAGGAAATGACCAAGTATTTTCTGAGTATCTGTCTCCTTTTTTACTACACCATTTTTTGAAATATTCTGTTTTCCAACTTCGAATTGAGGTTTATATAATAAAATAATATTCCCCTCTTTTTTTACGACAAATTCTATATCTTTAATAATTTTTGATAATGAAATAAAGGCAACATCTACAACAACTAGGTCAAAGGAGTCTTTTAGTCTTGATGAAATGTCTCTTATATCCGTTTGCTCTAATAAAGAAATCCGTGCATCACTTCTTAGACTTGAATGAAGCTGATCTGTTCCAACGTCAACTGATGTAATTTTTTCTGCTCCCTCATAAAGCAGAACTTGTGTAAAGCCTCCCGTGGACGAGCCTATATCCAAGGCCGTTTTCCCATCAACCTTCACCTCAAAACTTTTTAGAGCTTCAAACAATTTTTTTCCTGCTCGACTTACCCACTGCTGTTGTTCAACTATAGAAACACTTGATCCTGTTGTTATTTCTTTTGCAGGTTTGTTACATATTTTTCCATTTAGTAAAACAAATCCTTCCTTTATCAGCTCCTGGGCCCTGTTTCTTGACCCTGCCAGACCCAATTCCATAATATGTTGATCTAATCTTATTTTCATTTATCTAAAAGTACTTCGTATGCTATCATATTAATAGCATTGTCTTTTAAAGATTAAAAAATTTGGGAATATGATGATAGGTCAGCAACAAAAAGATCAGGCAGAAAATTGGTTCAAAAATTTAAGAGATAAAATTTGCGAAGAGTTTGAAATATTAGAAGAAGATCACTTAAAGTTGGCTCCCAAGAGTGATGTGGCAGCAAAAAAATTTGAGAGAAAGAGTACAATAAGAGAAACAGACGACAAAGAAGATGGCGGTGGGGGCGTCATGGCAACGCTTAAGTGTGGTAGAATATTTGAGAAAGTAGGCGTAAATGTTTCTGCAGTATATGGAAACCTAGCACCAGAAGCACAAAAGAGTATAACAGCTAGAAAAGCTATCCCCGAGCTCAAAGATGACCCCAGATTTTGGGCCTCAGGAATCAGCCTAGTAGCGCATATGCGAAATCCTCATACACCTGCCATACACCTTAATACAAGAATGTTTTGGACACCTCATGCGTGGTGGTTTGGAGGAGGTACCGACTTAAATCCGTCGATAGAAAATGACGATGACACAAATTTCTTTCATCAAACTCTGAAAAAGAAATGTGATAAGCATAATCAAAGTTACTACAAAAAGTTTAAGAAATGGGCTGATGAATATTTTTTCATACCACATAGAAAAGTTGCAAGAGGAGTAGGCGGAATATTTTTTGATGATCTCTGCACTGGTGACTGGGAAAAGGATTTTTCTTTCACTAGAGATGTTGGAGAAGCATTTCTTGAAGCTTATATACCAATAGTAAAAAAACACTATTTGAAAGACTGGACACCACAGGATAAGACAATTCAAGAACAAAAGAGGGGCCTTTACGCTGAATTTAACTTAGTTTACGACAGAGGCACAAAGTTTGGCTTACAGACAGGACACAATATAGATGCGGTATTAATGAGCTTACCTCCGACAGCAGAGTGGGTTTAGCTAAGCAAACTTAGTAACTTTTCCTTGGATGCTTTGAACCCAGAACCTATCCAAAATGTTTCCATTAGATCTACTTTTTCTTTAGTTGTATTTAAGTTTTTCGTCAAAGGATGAACATCTGAAAATTTTATAGGAAAAATTTTTCTAGATGCTTTTTTTATTTTCTCTATATCTTTGGTCGTTATGATAAACTCTTCTTTAACTTCTCTTATTATGAGAAAATCTATGCTGGCTTTTTCACCCAATTTGTACCCCAAATAATCAAGATTATGGTCCAAACCCAATAGATTATTTAATTGATTGAAATATTTTTTTTCTTTTTTATTCATAAGAGGGATAGAGGTTTTTATCTCGAGAGCTAATAATCTCCTTACCAAAGATGGTGTCAAGTTAAACCTTTTCTCCAATTTTTCTAATTTGAGGAGTGCGGATTGAGAGTAATTTCCGAACAATTTTTTATAAAGGTCCACTTTATTCATGAGCTTCAAAGAAAAAGATGGAGACCTAGCAAGAAGTATTTTTCTAATCTCTGAAGCCACCCTTTCATAACTCAGGTCACTTATTCCATTTATATGCTTCTTGATAATAGGTAAATTTTTTGAAGCGACATTTTCACCTTTTAAGTCTAAGACTGCAACAAACCGAAAGAATCTTAATATCCTTAAATAATCTTCTTTTATTCTAAACTCAGGATCACCTATAAAGTCTAACTTTATTTTATTTAAATCTTCTAAATTTCCTAATGGATCGATTATTTGCCCACTATAGGAACAATAAATAGCGTTAATAGTAAAGTCACGTCGTTTTGCATCCTCTTCAATATTTTCAACAAGCTCAATATCAGCCGCCCTACCGAAAGTTCGGATGTCTTTCCTAAAAGATGTTATTTGGAAGTTTCTTTTTTTATTTCTAACTGTCAAGCAACCGTACTTTAGTGCTCTGTCATCAAACCTTATTTGGTTTTGATCAAAAATTTGTTTTAGTTGCTCAACGCTCAAAGAAGTAGTGAGGTCTATATCTTTAAATTTTCTATGCCCGAGTAATAAATCCCTAACTGCTCCTCCAACAATATAGCATTCCTTTCCTGATGAACTAAGTAGATGCATAAGTTCCTTTAGCTCTGAACCGAAAACCTTTTCTACATTCACTCTTTTCATATTATAACTCTAACTTGAGAAAATTTTTGAGAAATTATAAAGAATTCTTGCTGTCGCACCCCAAATATAATACGGCCCATAAGGAACCGCCAAAAATGATCTTAAATCTCCATTCCAAGTAAAAGAATGCTCCGAATACCTTTTACTATCCAATAAAAACTCAAGTGGTACTTTAAATACTTCGGACACCTCCTCTGAGCTATTTATTTGAATTTCATATCCACTTACAATTCCAATAAACGGAAATATCCTGAAACCAGTAACTGTTTCATGTGATGGTAAAGAACCTATTAGAGATACATTTGGCGAGCTTAAACCGATTTCTTCAAAAGCTTCTCTTATCGCTGTAACGTCGAGACTTTTATCTTCATCCTCAAACTTGCCTCCCGGAAAAGAAATTTGTCCCGAATGCTTTTTCATATTCATTGAACGGCGAGTGAGAATAACTTGCCACATAGAATTTTCAAATTGTAAAGGAAGAAGGACTGAAGCGGGGTGTAAATTTATATTTGTTCTGTTTTGCTTAAGGTGTACATCAAAAGTGGTATCCGCTTTTCTCGTAAAATCATTATGATAGTCAGTAGGATTGATAACACCTCTTATTTTTTCTATTAATTCTTCTTTTTTTGAAAAATCAACCTTCATAATAATCAGAAATTTGTTTTAGTGAAAACTGGAATTTTCGTCCACAGAATTGACAGTTAGCAGAAATTTTTTCCTTCTTATCACACATATCTTCTAACTGCGCTTTTGGATATTTAGATAAAGTATGGAGTAGTGTTTTTCGTTTGCAAGAACATCCAAATTTTACTTTTGTCTCTTTAAATACTGTTAACGCACTGTTTTGAAAAATATTATCCAAAAATCGGTATTGATCGAACTCTTCACTCATTGAGTCTTTTGTTTGTTCAGTTATTCTTTCCTTTAAAATATTCCAGCTTTTGTCATCAATATATTTTTTATCATGCTCGTCTGGCAATGCTTGCAACATAAACCCTGAGGCAATCCAATTTCTTCCACTTTTTTCACTGTGCTTCTTAGTTATATTTAAGTCGAAAAAAGTTTTAATTTGTTCTGACTGAAAAAAATAATTTTCGGCTGATTTTCTAAGGCTGCCCTCAATAATTGGGGTTATGCCCTGATATGGCTCCATGTTTTTCCCTTGATCAATAGTAATTGCGAATAATCCTGTATCGAGATTTAAATGCGTAGCTTCCTTATCATAATCTGCATATGCTCTTAAATTTGCAGGCTTTCCCTGATCCTTTGGGGCATAGTAATCTGTTGCCAACAACTTGATACTCTCATTACCTCTTATCTGTAATGAAAGTCTCCATCTTATTTTAATCATCTCTCCTATTAAAATAGTAAGTAGTAGTGCTTCAAATAGAAGTTTGCAAACTTTATCAGGTAAGCCATGATGTTTTATTATATCAGAAGCTAACCTCTCTATGCGTGCAAAGCGACCTCTTAGATTTTTATCATGAATCTGAAAGGGTAAAATTGAGTCTAAAAAATTATTTTTCATGTACTTCGTTTTTATTTGGCGTTTATTGATGTTTATTTAATATTAAATGCGAAAACAACAACAATTCGGTAGTAAGCATTGAAGCTGTTTGGTGAAAGAGTTAATTACAAAATTAAATACCAGAGAAGAGTTGGTGCTTATGGTATTATTTTGCAAAAGAATGACTTAATTTTAACGGAGCAAATAACTAAAGAGAATGGTATAGAGCTTCAATTACCTGGAGGAGGCTCGAATGAGAATGAGTCCCTGATTCGTGCTCTTTATCGAGAGGTAATAGAGGAGACAGGTTGGGGCATTAAAGTTCTCAAAAAAGAAGGGATATTCCAACGTTTTACGTACATGCCGGAATATAAAATTTGGGCCCATAAAATATGCCATATTTACCGATGTGCCGCAACGATGAGAAAAACAGAACACCTTGAGAAAAATCATCGCTCTGTAATTATGAACAAAAAAAATGC
>CACELY010000021.1 GCA_902560505.1 uncultured Alphaproteobacteria bacterium | reverse complement strand
GTGAAAACATTATGTGTCTGAGGAACGAAGCCCATTCCGCTTTTCACTCTTTCTTGCGGTTTTAGATCGGTAATATCTCTGCCATCAAAAATTATATTTCCTGCTCTTAAATCAAGCATTCCAAATATAGCTTTCATGGCCGTTGATTTTCCAGCCCCATTGGGGCCAACAATAACAGCAATTTCACCTTTCTTAACGCTTATCGAGCAATCGTTGAGAATCGTTGTCTCGCCGTATCCACCCAACATGTTTTCTGCACAAAGGAACATTTAATTCTCTTAATTTCCTAAATAAGCTTCAATAACTCTATCATCGTTTTTTATTTCGTTAACGGTACCTTGCGTCAATACTGATCCGTCAGTCATAACGATAACAGGATCACAGAGCGATGAGATAAAATCAATGTCATGTTCAATCATAAAAAACGTGTAGCCTAATTCCTTATTGAGTTTCTTTATTGATTCTCCAATTTTCTTGAGAAGTGTTTTATTAACTCCCGCTCCGACCTCATCCAGAAGTACTATTTTTGCATCAACCATCATAGTTCGACCCAATTCCAATAGTTTCTTTTGACCACCTGATAAACTTCCCGCCTTTTCACTTTCTAAATGGTCGAGATTAAGAAATTTCATAACCTTAGTGGCTTTTGTATGATTTTCTTTTTCTTGAATCTTTATTCTATTTCTAGAGATCCAAGTATGTAGAATACTTTCTCCAATTTGGCTGCCTGGTACCATCATCAGGTTTTCTCTAACGGTTAAATTTTCAAATTCGTGAGCAATTTGAAAGGTTCTAAGGATACCTTTTTGAAAAAGCTCATCTGATCGCAGACCACTAATATTACTTCCTTCAAACTTTATCTCACCAAAATCAGGAGTATAAAATCCAGCAATAATGTTGAAAAGCGTTGTTTTTCCTGCACCATTAGGGCCAATTAAACCAGTGATAGACCCTTCTCGTATATTTAGCGAAACGTCTTCGACAGCTTTTATGCCACCAAAATATTTAGAAACGTTTTTAAGCTCAATCATATTTCTAAAAACAATGCCCCAGCTTTTCAAAAGGCTAGGGCATTGCTCGTTGATATCAACTTATCTGTAAGCTACAGTTTCGTTTGCTCCACTCTTAACTTCGATTTGAGCATAGTTTCCGGCGCTTTCACCGCCGCCAATTAACTCAACAGCAGAGGCTCCGACGTAATCGACGTCCTTTCCTTCACTAATTAGTTTAAGAGCTTTTTTCAAATCGCCAGGAAATATTTTTTCGCCTGGAGCGTTGGCAATATCCATAATTTTTCCCTTGTAGGCTTGGCTGTCTGAAGACTTAGCAGCCTCCATTGCTAGTAGCATCAATGCAGCGGCATCATATGACTCCATTGCAAATGGGCCACTCTTGAAACCGGCAGCGGTTGCCATGTCACCAAATTTTGCAGCGCCTGGGCTATCTGTTCCAGGGACTGTGCCGATAGATCCGTTTAAACCAGAACCGATATCTTTAGGTAATGACTCTCCAATCATACCATCTGGTAGAAAGAATAGATCAAAAGCTCCAGAGTCAAGAGAGGCCTGAATAATACCTTTTCCTCCAGAGTTTAAATAACCAGCGACGATTAAAATATCTCCACCTGCCTGGGCAAGGGCGCCAACTTCAGCACTATAATCACCTTTATCATCCTCATGTGGAGCACTGATTGTTACTGTCCCCCCAGCAGCCTTGTGATTTTCTTCAATACTTGCCGCCAAACCTTTTCCATAATCGTTATTTACATAAGAAATAGCTACTTTTTTCAAGCCTTTTTCCTTCAATATGTCGGCGACAACTTGACCTTGTCTAGCATCAGAAGGAGCAGTTCTGAAGAAAAGATTATTATCTTCGACAGTTGAAAGAGCAGGAGACGTCGCTGATGGTGATATCATAACAACACCATTGGCCATCGCTACTTGCTGAAGAATAGCAGTTGTAACGCCGGAGCAGTCAGCTCCCATTATCCCATTAACTTTATCTGAAGTAATTAATCTTTCTGCAGCAGCCGTGGCAGCTGAAGAATCTATGCAGGTAGAGTCGGCTCTTACCCCAGAAACTTTCCCCATAGAGAAATTTCCGGCTTTGTTGACTTCATCTATTGCTAGCTCAGCACCAGCTGCCATGTCTGGTGTGAGACTTTCAATAGGTCCAGTGAAACCTAGTATTATGCCCAATTTGACGTCAGAGAAAGACGCTGTATTTAAAAGACATAAAGCCAGGAGTGTTGCAAAAATTTTTTTCATTTCTTTCTCCCAAGTTTGTTCTTTTTTGCAAAAAAAAGAATCTCTTTTCAAAAAATGAGTATAGGCAAAATGATATGCTTTTAAAATAATAATTTTTAGTTGCTTTTCAGTGAAAATTAAGACAGTCAAGTAACTGCAGTCAAGTTTGTTTAAGAAAGAGTTAATATTGATAGTTAAACCTTCGATCAACATCAAAGGCGAATATTTGTTAGGGTTAATTGCTGGTATCTCAGTTGTTTTTATCTGGTCATTTTGGTTGGTAGTTACAAGATCTGGCGTTAGTTCCACTTTAACTATTTACGATTTCGCTGCATTTCGCTATGGGTTGTCCTCATTAATAGCATTACCCGTTGTATTATATTTTAAACCCTGGCAAACCATGAGTTTTCTCAGAGTAATAGTAATTACTTTTTTACTTGGACCAATTTACATTCTTTGCGTTTTTAGTGGGTTTATTTACGCACCAGCTTCTCACGGAGGCATATTTATGAACGGACTCATGCCGTTCTTTACCTTGATATTTGGATTTTTTCTTCTGAAACAAAAAATATTCATTCAGCAAATGTTTGGAGCGGCAACAATTTTGTTCGGAGCTTGTCTAGCTGTTTACGATGGACTGGAACTGAATTTTTCAAACACCTGGATTGGAGATATATTTTTTATTATAGGAGCGATATTTTTTTCTATTTACGTTGTTTTAAGTAGGTTGTGGAATGTTACAATGACCCAATTGCTCTTTTGTGGATCGGTGATAAATGCAATCTTGTATCTCCCCATTTACTTCATATTTCTTCCTAAGGGTTTGGTGGAAGTGCCAAACAAAGTTTTAGTGCTACAAATGATATATCAAGGTTTTGTTCCTAATCTTATAGGAATATTTTTTATAACCTATGCCTCACAAAAAATCGGATCTGCTTCAATATCAGCTATATTATCCTCTGTTCCACCAATTGGGTCAGTTTTAGGGGTGCTGATACTCGGCGAACTTTTAGGACTTTCTGGATGGTTGAGCTTATTTATGATCACACCTGGAATACTATTAATTGTCTTAAAAAGAGAATAAATTAATTGATACAAAGATAAGGAGAGCAAATGCTTTTTGAAAATTTAAAGATACGTGATGTAAACCTTAAAAATCGTGTGGTCGTGTCTCCAATGTGCCAATATTCGGCTAAGGACGGTTACATTCAAACGCACCATAAAACACATTACGGCCAACTCGCTATGGGTGGAGCAGGTCTCATTTTTCTTGAAGCTACAGGAGTTACTGCTCAAGGACGAATAACAAATGGGTGCTTAGGCATTTGGGATGACAAGCAAATAAAAGGATTAAAAGAAATTACTCAATCGATTAAGGTATTAGGGTCAATTCCAGCCATCCAATTAGGTCATGCAGGACAAAAAGCGAGCATGCAAAGACCGTGGCACGGTAACGGTCCGCAAACAACGACCGACACTGATAGAGGTGATGTTATATGGGAACCAATTGCGCCTATGGATCGGCCTTTAGATGAGGGATGGTTAAAGCCAAGAAAAATGGAAAGAAAAGAGTTGGGTGAAGTTAGAGATGCATTTGTAAAGGCATCTGAGAGGTCGATAGAGGCAGGGTTTGAGGTTATAGAAATTCACATGGCACATGGATATCTTCTTCATAGCTTTCTGTCTCCGTTATCTAATTTAAGAAATGATGAGTATGGTGGGTCAATAGAGAACAGAATGCGTTTTCCTTTGGAAGTGGTTCAAAAAGTTAGAGAAGCAATAGGAGAAAACGTTCCTCTTTTTGTTCGTATATCTGCTGAAGATGGATTAGATGGAGGATGGACTATAGAAGATAGCATTAATTTTTGCCATATTTTAAAGGAACAGGGAGTAGATGTTGTCGACTGCTCTTCAGGTGGCAATTCCTCAAAAGGGGCAACCGCTTCTGGGCAAAAAAGAAAGTCTGGTTTTCAAGTTCCCTTTGCAGCAAAAATTAAGAAAGAGGTAGGTATTAAGACACAAGCTGTGGGGTTGATTAGAACCTTTGATTTTGCAAATACCATCTTACAAGAAGAAAAAGCAGATTTGATCGCTTTGGGAAGACAGCATCTTTTTAATCCGTTTTGGACAAATCAGGCAAGAGAAATCGCAAATCAAAATAAGGACTTCAAGGAATGGCCACAGCAGTATCGCTGGTGGCTAAGTAAGTGGAAGTCAGCATTGAGCGACATCAATGAGAAGCCCTAATCTATGAATCCGCTATTCGATCAGTTGTTTACGAAGAACCAAGGTTCAAAAATTTTTCTAAGTTTTACTGGCCTGAATAAGACGCTTACATACGATAAATTTCTAAATGAAATAAAATGTACGGCAAATTGTCTAAAGAAATTTGGTTTGGAAAAGGGAGACTGTTTAGTTCTTCAAATAGAAAAATCTCATCACGTTTTTACAATTTATGGAGCCTGCGTTCAACTAGGAATAATATTTATACCTTTAAATACGAGCTATACGGGGTTTGAAGTTGAATATTTCCTAAATGATAGCGAGTGTAAAATTTTTATAACCACTTCAAAAATGTTGAAGGAATTGGATTCATTAGAAAAAAAAGGAAGTTACGATATAGAAACAATAGATGGCGATTACAAAGGAAGTTTTTTTTCAAATTTTAATGAAAATGAACCTCTAGATTTTATTGAAGGACTAGATGAAGACAATACAGCAGCAATTCTTTACACTTCAGGGACGACTGGTCAATCGAAGGGTGCTATGCTTTCTCAAAAAAACTTGCTTTCAAACGCTCTGACCCTTTCAAAGGCGTGGGAGTTTACTGCTTCCGATATATTGTTACATGCTCTGCCCATTTACCATACACATGGTCTATTTGTAGCAACAAATATTGCCTTAGTTTCAGGCAGTCAAATTCGATTTCTTAAAAAGTTTAATGTAGATGACATTATATTAAATCTTCCCTCAACAACGGTAATGATGGGAGTTCCGACCTTCTACACCCGATTATTAACAAATGATAAATTTAATAAGGAAATAACTAAAAACATGCGCCTTTTTATTTCGGGAAGTGCACCTTTATTGATAGAAACACACAGAGAATTTGAGTATCTTACTGGGCATAAAATTTTAGAACGGTACGGAATGACAGAAACGAACATGATAACTTCAAATCCATATCTTGGCGAAAGGAAAGCAGGGACTGTCGGTAGGGTTCTTGAAGATGTTGAGATAAGAATAACAGACTTGGAGATTGGAGACGAAGTTAAAAAAAATGGGGATATAGGCGTTGTGGAGGTAAAAGGCCCTAATGTATGTAAGGGGTACTGGAAACAACCAGAGAAAACAAAAAGCGAATTTAGAGACGATGGTTATTTTATTACTGGTGATATGGGGTTCCTAGATCAAGACAACTATCTTACAATAGTGGGACGAAATAAGGACCTCATAATAACGGGGGGTTTAAATGTTTATCCAAAAGAAATCGAGACAGTCATCGACGAGGATAGTAACGTTGACGAGTCTGCGGTTGTTGGGGTGTCACATCCAGACTTTGGTGAGGGTATTTTAGCAATAATAGTTGAGAAAAAAGGACATAGAATTAACATCGATGTACTTAATGAAAATCTTCGAAAAAATCTTGCGGCTTTTAAATTACCGAAAAAAATACATGTTATTAAAGAATTGCCAAGAAACTCAATGGGAAAAGTACAGAAAAATGTGCTGAGAGATATATACAGGGATGAATTCAGTGACACAATTAAGTAAATTAGAAACAATCAACAACCAAATCGCATCACAGGAAATCGAAGCGGGTCGAAAAAAAGGTTCTGTTAACCTAATTGCTGTATCCAAAACAAAGTCCATGGGTCAAATAAAACCTGTTATAGATGAGGGCCATTCTCACTTTGGTGAAAATAAAGTTCAAGAAGCAGTGATGAAGTGGCAGGAATTAAAGAAAGAAAATAAAGTTATAAATTTACACCTCTTAGGCCCATTACAGTCAAATAAAGTGAAAAAGGTGTTCGGCTTATTTGATTATATACACAGCTTAGATAGAAACTCATTAGCCGAGAAGATGTCAGACGAAGCTCAAAAAAAAGGCTTCTGTCCAAAAATTTTTATTCAAGTTAATACAGGTTTAGAGCAACAAAAATCCGGGATTGAGCCTGAAAAGCTAAGTGGGTTTATGGATAAAATCCAGAAGTTTATGGATCTAAATATTATAGGTTTAATGTGCATCCCACCCATTAACGAAGCACCTGAAACACATTTTAGTCTTCTGAAAAAGTTAGCTGATGAAAATGGTCTTCTAGAATTATCAATGGGTATGAGTTCAGATTACATGGCGGCAATAAATTGTGGTGCAACATTTGTACGAGTCGGCACGGCTATTTTTGGTTTAAGGCAGTAAGGTTAGAAAAGGTGCCCACTTTTTTTAGCTTTTGTTTTCAAGTAATTTTCATTATTAGGATTCATGCTTACTATCAAAGGCACTCTTTCTTTGACGGTGATCCCATTATCGGTTAAAAGTTCGATTTTTTTTGGGTTATTAGTCATTAGCTTTATGTTGCTTACACCTAAAGATTTTAAAATCTTTGCAGCAATCTCTAGGTCTCTTTCGTCATCTTCAAAACCGAGTCTATGATTAGCATCAACTGTATCAAAACCAATATTTTGGAGATGATATGCTCGCATTTTGTTAGCCAAGCCAATTCCTCTACCTTCTTGGTTTAAATATAACAAAACCCCATTTCCCTCATCTTTCATTTTTGACATTGAGACACTAAATTGCTCCCCACAATCACATTTTTCTGAGCCAAGTAAATCACCTGTAAAACAAGCAGAATGTACGCGTGTTAAAGCAGGTTGATTAATTTTTGGATTGCCAAATACTATCGCATAATGTTCAGTTAGATCTGTTACTTCTCTGAAAACAGACAGGCTTATATTTCGTTGTCCACTGATGGGTAGTTGGGCCGAGCTCAAATTCGGCAAAAACTTGGTCTCCTCATGTTTTATCTTCAAATCACCTATATCAGACTCAGATATTTGGGAAGATACCAATTCGTCCCGCATGCTTTTTGGTATATTTACAAGTATTGATGCTGGCAAAAGTCTTGCTTTCTTACAAAGTGATAGTGATACACTGGCAACGTTGAATTTACCATTTCTTTCGCTGTGGAATGGGCCCTTAAGTGGATAATCTAGGTCCTTTGAAGGATCTGCGATAGCTTGAAGGAGTTGTAAGCTTACTTTTTCTCTTATGGAAATTCTAGTAACTGAATCATTATATAGTCTAACGTTTAATACCTTTGCTCTTCTATTAGTTATAGCTATCTCAAAATTTCGATTTTTCGCAATCTCCATTATTTTATCTAGTTTCTCTGGATACAATGTTTCTATTGCTGCGGTTAAAAAATATTTTTTTGCATCATATAAGATGATTGGCAGTCCTAATCGTAAATCTGATACCAACCTCGAAGATATTTCAGATGAGCTTAAAAACATTTTATTGTGTCAATTGGTTTAGAATTTCAATTTTTATGTTAAGTTGATGCTAAGGAAATTTTTAATAGATGTATATCTTATAATTTTTATTCACTTAAGGTAAAAAACGTGAACTTAGCAATTATAACTTCAAATATTTTATTTGAAGAAAACTTAAAGACTTTATTGGAAAATTACAAATTCAGAAATGGGAGGTCTGTTGTTGTGAAAAATTTTACTTTGGAAAACATCAAAGACCTTGATGTTTTAGTAAGTGATTATGATTCCACTAAATTCAAAGAGTTTCTATCGAATACAAAGATGAAAAAAAATAAACTTAAGGAGATAGAAAAAATATTAATTACTCAAAAGAGGTTCGAATTATTGCCAAAGGGTAATATTTACCTAAAACGGCCATTTAGGATTGTTGAGCTGGTCGAAGTATTGCAACCAATATTTGAAAGAATGAAAAGTAAAAGAGAGAATAATAGAGTTCTTGGATATATAAGTTTCATAATTTCTGATAGAAAGTTAATCTATAAAGATAAACAGGCCGTTTTGTTAACGGAAAAAGAAAGTGACATATTTGTATCTTTGCTGAATTCTGAGGATAGAGGAATAACGAAAGAGGAAGTAATGTCAAAAGTCTGGATGTTAAATCCCAATATTGAAACACATACTTTCGAAACACACCTTTACAGATTAAGAAAAAAAATCAAAGAGGGCCTAATTCGCAACGATTTTATAATTAATAAAGGGGGTAGGTTTTATTTGAATCACGATATTACGGGCGAGAAAAATTGAAATCACTTGCAGTAGCATCATGGAATATAAACTCTGTAAGAATCAGAGAACAACTAGTGTTGAGATTTTTAAAGCTGGCTCGCCCAGACATTATGTGTCTCCAAGAAACAAAATGTATTGACGAAAAGCTCCCCTTAGAAAACTTTGAAAAGTTGGGTTATAAATTCGCAGCGTTTAGGGGGGAAAAGTCGTATAATGGTGTCTTAATTTTATCGAAACGTAAAATAGTGAAAATAGAGAAATTTAATTTTTGTGGTAAAAACGACGCTCGACACATTGGAATTGAGCTTGAAGAGGGTGTAAAGGTCCACAATCTTTATATTCCGGCGGGCGGGGATTTGCCCGATACGAAATTAAATGCTAAATTTGAGCATAAAATCAATTTCCTTTCGGAAATTAAGAATAAATTTTTTAAAGGCAAGAAAAAGAAAACTATACTCGTTGGAGACTTCAATATAGCCCCTTTACCAGATGACGTTTGGAGCCATAAAGCTCTTTTAAACGTTGTTTCGCATACAAAAATAGAAACAGACCTTTTATCGGATATAAAAAAAAGTGGAAACTGGATTGACACATTTAGAGAAATGACACCTTCTGGAAAATTATATAGTTGGTGGTCATATAGAGCACGAGACTGGAAGATTTCAAATCGCGGAAGACGCCTGGATCATATATGGGCAAGCCAAGATCTAAAATCTAAATTAAGCAAAGTCCAAATTTTTTCAGAAGCTAGAGACTGGGAAAGACCCTCTGATCACGTTCCTATACTTTCTATTTTTTGAATAGTTCATAATCTTTTTCAGTTTTAAAAATTTCGTCTGATATGTAATTATTTTTTCGTATATCCTTAAGCCTGATTTTTATCATTTCTCCCATTTGATTTTTGAATTCCCAACCAATTATCGATACAGGATTTTTATTAAATTCAATGCTTAGTTGGTATTGTGGGTTTCGAATTTTCAAGAAGATCACATTATTGAGCTCAAAACTCTTATCATTTTCACCTATTAATGAGCTCAAATCATTTTTGATTAAGAAGCCCAGAGGAGTATAAGAAAGGGGGTATGTTAGAGGACCGGTACCGCTGTTTTTGGGATCAAATATCAATATTGCTTGTTGTTTTGAAACAATTTGTAAGTAATTAGGAGGATCATAAGAAAAACGAATTTTTCCTGGTTTTTTTAAGAAAAGGTCACCTGTCATAATTTCTCCCATATAATCAGTTTGAGAGAATCTTGCTTGAAGTGTCCTAATGTCTGCAAGATAGTCTTTAATTAGTTTTATGGTATTATTTTTGGGAAGTACGACTTTATTTGAAAATATAAAAATAATAGAAATACAGAAAATTGTTCTGAAAAACTTTTTCCTAAAGTCCCGCATTTGCATCAGATGTTGTTTTCAGGAATTAATACATCACGCTTCCCAACATGGTTTGCAGGGGACACGAAACCTTTCTCTTCCAATGCTTCCACTATTTTTGCTGCTCTGTTATATCCAATGGATAATTTTCTTTGAATATATGATGTTGAGCACTTCCTATCTCTTCTCACGATTTCCAATGCGTTTTCAAGAAGATCTTCCTCATCGCTGTTACCATTCATTGATGATGGATCAAAAAAGTTATCGTTATTTTCAATATTTTTTGGGTTCAATATTTCTTCTCGGTACTCAGGCACGCCTTGTTCCTTTAAATGAGATACAATTTCTTCAACCTCTGCGTCGGACACGAAAGGGCCGTGAACGCGAGTAACTTTACCCCCATTAGCCATATAAAGCATATCACCCATTCCAAGGAGTTGTTCAGCGCCCATCTCTCCCAAAATTGTTCTACTATCTATTTTTGAGGTTACCTGGAAAGAAATTCTTGTGGGAAAGTTTGCCTTTATAGTTCCAGTAATAACATCTACCGAGGGCCTTTGAGTAGCCATAATAAGATGTATACCCGCCGCTCTTGCCATTTGTGCCAATCTCTGGATGCACCCTTCTATCTCTTTTCCCGCAACCATCATCAAGTCAGCCATTTCATCAACTATAATTACTATAAATGGTAATGCTTTGGGTTCTTCGCTCTGTTCTTCAAAAAGCGGTTCACCTGTATTTTGATCAAATCCTACTTGAACAGTTCTTGAAAATGTTTCTCCGTTCTTAATTGCTTCGCTCACCTTTGAATTAAAGCTTTCTATATTTCGAACACCCATCCGTGACATCTTTTTATATCTATCTTCCATTTCTAATACCGCCCACTTCAGAGCTACAACCGCTTTCTTGGGGTCAGTGACCACCGGACTAAGCAGGTGAGGTATGCCATCATAAACAGATAATTCTAACATTTTAGGGTCAATCATTATCAGTCTACATTGATCTGGAGTAAGCCTGTACAAAAGGGATAGTATCATTGTATTGATCCCAACTGATTTTCCTGACCCTGTTGTTCCTGCAATCAAGAGATGGGGCATTTTTGCCAGATTTGCTATCACAGGCTCTCCACCTATATCTTTACCCAAGGCCAGTGGTAATTGAAAACGGCAATCTTCATAACTTTTTGACGACAATAGCTCTTTTAAAAAAACTTTTTCTCTGCTTGAATTTGGTAACTCAATTCCTATCACGGATCGACCTGGTATTGTAGAGACTCTGGTTGCCAAAGCAGACATTGACCTCGCTATATCTTCAGATAATGAAATTACTCGGCTAGCTTTCAAACCCGCAGCTGGCTCTAGCTCGTATAGAGTTACTACAGGACCGGGCTTGACAGAAATAATATTCCCTTTTACGCCATAATCCTCTAATACGGCTTCAAGCATTTTGGCATTCTCATTTAATGAAACAGAGCTCACAGAACTTATTGATTGATATGTGTAATCACTAAGCAGAGCTAGAGGAGGATAACAGTATTTTTCTTTATTTTGAGTTAAATCAAGTGATGGCTGCGCTTCGGAAGTAGCTCTGCTACTAGTCTTAATTTTGTTAGATCTTGTTTTTATCCTTCCATTACCAAAAATACTAATAGGAGGCCTACTATAAATTCCATTTAAAAGATCTTTTTCATTTTCCGTAGAGGCAGTAAAATCGTTATTTGTATCTTGATAGTCTTTATTTTTTATAACAGGGTTGTATAGCTTTATGGAGGCATTTTTATGGTCATCTGCCTCTAAACTCTTCTTTCCCGATTGAAATATGGTATTGAAAAGAATCTTAAAAACTTTAAATGATCCCAGCAAAAAAATCTTTAGATGTCGAACTCTATTTCTTGTCAAAGAGTAAATCTCATGCTTTTTAAAACCAGCAACAAGAAAAAACAAAAAAATAGAAAAGGCTAAACAGATTATTGCAATCGATTGAAGCCATTGATTTATTTCGATGGGTTGATAAACTAGTATTTTCTTTAAAAACGTATCGCCAAATATTCCACCTAGACCATACTCAAAAGACCAGGAGTTTGGGGGAGTATTTGTTGATAAAAATACTGAGAAAAAGCCAATAAACAAAGGTAGCAAAACTATTCTTTTTAGAAGATAAATTGGACCGTTACTAAAGAGAAATCTACTCGACCATGCAAATAGGAATATAGGTAATGTAAGCATAGTAACTCCAATCGCTACATGAAGAGAGTCTGCTAAATAAGAGCCAAATTTACCAAATAGATTTGCAATTTCTCCATCGTTGGCATTTCGGAAGCTAGGATCATTTTTGGAGTAAGTGATAACGGATAGCAATATAAAGACTGACGAAAAAAATAAAAAAATTCCAAGAGTTTTTACAAAAATGAATAGTAAAAACTTTTTTGAATACTCTTTTACAGCTGAGTCTGGATAGTCAACTTTTTCTAAAAAAGACATTTTTTCTGCTCGTTTATTCTTGGTTACTTCAAGATATATTTTCTGTATATAATACTTTTTTTTGTCATCTAGGTAAAGATTAGACTTTTTATTTGATTATTTTATTTTCTCGATCGCCAATCCGATATTCATTAGATCAAATTCATTGTTAGGACTTCCCATAAGCATCAAACCAGAAAAATCTGTATCAGTTGGCAATGTTAAAGCACATAAATTTAATGAGTTTGCCATTCTAGTATTTCTCAAAGCTAATAAATTCCTTTCAGTAAAGAATTTATGATTATCTAATAATTGTGTAATGCTTGGGGGTTTTATGGGTGAGGTTGGTGCTAATATAGCGTCAAAACCAATGACTTTCTTTAGAAAGCTCATCCTCAATTCAAATAATCTTTGTAGGGAATACACATAATCATGCGCTAAGATCTTTTTTCCACTACGAAATCTTTCCCGAATAGGGGCAAACATTTTTTCTGGGTTTTTTTCAATTTCGCGTTGCCACATTCCATAAGCCTCAGCCGGAAAAACAGTCTTGCTGATTTCAAATGCGCTATCAATCTCTGAGATGTTCTTGTGTTCTACACGGGCACCGCTTTTAATTATCTTTTCAATAGTAATATTAAAGCTATCATTTATGTCACCATCTATACCTTCAAAAAACATATTTTCTATAATTAAAAACTTAAAATTTTCAGGCCTATATTTTCTTAGTTTTTGAGGCTTTCCATTAATCATTCCGTTAAAAAGCAAATTGGTGTCATTAACATTTCTACAAATGGGCCCCAGAGTATCAAAGCTAGGACAAAGTTTTAAAACACCAGTTAAGTCAATTAGATTATGAGTTGTTTTCAATCCTACTAAATTATTCCAGGCTGCAGGAATTCTTACAGACCCCCCAGTATCCGAACCAATTGATGCAAAACAATAATTTCTAGAAACAGATACTGCCGACCCCGATGAAGATCCTCCAGAAACAAGTTCCTCATTAAATGGGTTAGTAGGGGTCGCGGTGATGGGATTTAGACCAAGGCCTGAAAAAGCAAGCTCAGTCATATGAGTCTTACCCAAAATGATTGCTCCCTGGTATTGTAAATTATCTACAAAAGTAGCGTTATTCCTCGCTTTTTCTTTTTTAGTTAGAGACGACCCACCGCCTGTAAGTTTTCCTTTTATATCGGCTAAGTCCTTTACTGATATTGGAATTCCATCAAGGATCCCTTTTCTTAACCCGATTTTAGCTCTTTTTTTTGACTCTTTAGCTGAGGCTAGAGCAGATTTTTTATAGACTTCAGTAAATATCTCTTCTGACCTAGGGTCACTTGATATTTTTTGCAAATAAAAACGAGTGAGTTCCTCTGGGCATACCTGCCCGTTCCCAATTAATTTGCTGACATCGTTAATTTTTTTATTTTTTAAATTCTCAAAGTCCATTTTTTTGTCGGTTGGTTTTATTTACTTTTTGATATAATAAACTAGTTAAATTGTTTACTAAACACATTATTTTCTGAATCACATTGGTGCCTGATCTGCTTATGAAAATTTCAACAAAAAGACAAATTGTTATAGCAGGTGCCGGTTTAATCGGAAGTACAACGGCGATAGCGCTTGCATCAAAGGGATTGGATGTAACAATTGTTGATGGAACTTCAGAGGAGGATCGAATAAGGAGAAATAAGGGACGAACCTATGCTCTATCAAGAACCTCAAAGAATTTATTAATTAATCTCGGTCTATGGGATCCAAAAAGATTGAAGGTAAGTCCCATAGAAAATATCATGCTTTCGACAAGAAAGAATTCTGGTGACACGAAACGGCATTTGGTAAAGTTTAATAAAGAACCCCAAGAGGTTGGCCCTTCGAGCTACATGATAGAAGACTTTTACTTGAGAAAAGTGCTTGATTCAGAGATTAATAGAAATACAAAAATTCAATTGATCAACTCCACAGACGTAATTGAGGATCAGACAAATAGTTTCGAAACTAAAATCATGCTATCTGACAAATCGTTGATTAGCACTGAAATATTTATTATCAGTGATGGTCGAGAGTCGGGCTTTGCGAAACGCCTAAACAAAACTTTTTTCAAAAAAAATTATAACCAATTAGCGATAGTTGGGAACCTGTCCCATGAAAATAAACATAATTTTGTTGCCCATCAATTATTTTTGTCGGGTGGCCCATTAGCTATACTTCCTCTCAAAGGGAAACGGGCAACTTTTGTTTGGAGTCTGCCAGTAGAACTTGCAGATAAAATAAGCAAATCTAATGATGAAAAATTTATAAACCATTTAAAGGATAACATTGGAGATATTTTAACGAACCTTGAATTGATAGGTGAAAAAAAAATATTCCCTCTTTATCTGAGGTTTCTGAGAGACACTATTGATAATAGAAAAGTTTTTATTGGAGACTCAGCTCAAGCAATCCACCCACTCGCTGGACAGGGTCTGAATCTAGGTTTAAGAGATGTTGCCTCTTTGGTTGATATCCTTTTGAAAGGTAAAAAATTAGGTTTAGATCTTGGTAGCAATGATCTTTTAAAACAATATGAATCATGGAGATCGTTCGATAGGATATCTCTAGCAACCTATACGGATTTTATAAACACACTTTTCTCGAATGACAATTTTTATCTTAAAACTCTAAGAGAGCTAGGTATGAGCGCTGTAGATAAATCTGATCTGTTAAAGAGTTTTTTTGTGAAGGAGGCAGCAGGTGAGTATGGAAATCTTCCTGCGCTTCTTAAACATTAAACAATAAAGGTGCTATCTAGGACTTCTCTTTGCTAGAATTCTTTGTAGTGTTCGTCTATGCATGTTCAATCTCCTAGCAGTCTCAGAGACATTTCTATTGCACAATTCAAATATCCTTTGAATATGCTCCCACTTTACTCTATCTGCTGACATCGGGTTGACTGGTGGAGGGGGTTTACTCTGGTCACTAAAAACAAGAGCGTTCAAAATATCATTTGCGTCTGCTGGCTTTGACAGGTAATCAATTGCACCTATTTTGACAGCAGCAACAGCTGTGGCTATTGCACCATAGCCGGTAAGCACTACGATTTTCGATTTTGGGTTTATGTTTCTTATACTTTCGACAGCATCTAATCCAGTTCCATCGCTCAGCCTGAGGTCAATTATTGCGTAGTTTGGACAGTCACTTTCTATAATTCTACTAAATTCTGCCATAGAACTGGCGGGAAAAACATTAAAACCTCGCTTTTCCATTGCCACACTCAATCTCTTTAAGAACGGTTGATCGTCGTCCAAGATGAGTAGAGAATTATTCTCATCGATTTTGTAATTACTTTGATCCAACATCTACGTATGCCCCTCTTAGTGGATAATATGTTCCAAAATTACTCTCCGTCAAACATTTTCCTCAGTGTTACTATCAAGCACTTAATTAAACCAATTAATTTTACAAGAATTTTAGAAAGAGTATGTTAGATATTATTTAGTATTCAATACTTAAACTTTGAAAATGATAAATTTAATTAAAAGGCAAATCCATTTAGATGCAAGTTGGATTAAGCCTAAAACTCTAGTAAATTTACGCTGGCTAGCGATAGTTGGACAAGGAGTTGCAATAGCAGTTACTGATCTGGTACTAGGCCTAACCTTTAATGTTGAGGCATGTCTCACGATAATTTTATTTTCTTGTATAGTTAATCTTACTTGTAGCATTTACTTCAGAACAGAAAAGCGATTATCAGCTTTGAAGACATTTTTATTTCTCTCTTATGATTTGACTCAAATTTCGTTATTACTTTATTTTTCCGGTGGAATAAGCAATCCCTTTTCAATGCTTATAATTGTACCAGCTATTGTATCTGCATCTTCACTACCAATAATTTATCTTATTGCTCTTGGTATAATGACATTTTTATGCATATTGCTATTGAGCTTAAAAAATTTCTCTATTCTTGACAGTTCAGGACATGTATTAACGCCTCCAGAGATTTTGTTAGTTGGTTTCTCAGCTTCGTTAATAATTACCGTGACATTTTTAGGCAGTTATGTGAGAAGAATATTTTTGGATAATTCACATATGAATAAAGCCCTTCAGGCTGCTCAAGTTGCTTTAGAGAAAGAAAGAAAACTTACGGCCTTGACAGGTGTAGTTGCCGCTTTAGGCCACGAATTAGGTTCTCCGCTCGCAACGATTAAATTGGCCTCATCGGAGATTCTTAGTGAAATTGATAGCGACAGCCCCATCTATCAAGATATAAAATTAATATACGAACAAATTGATAGATGTAAGACAATTATTTCGGATATGGGGTCACTTGGAAAAGATGATCAGTATGTAAAAATTGTTGATTTTTTCACACTTCTTTTTGAAGCTAGCCAGCCTTATAAATCCTTTGATAAGCAAATAATTTTCAGACTTAACGGAGTGAGTCAAAGTCATGAGGGTATTTCAATAAAAGAAAAAATGATACCTTTGGTTAAAAGAGAGCCTGAACTGATACATGGTATAAGAAATATTGTCCACAATGCACTGAAATTCTCTAAATCCCATGTGGATATAAATTTAATACTTAACTCTAGAAAAATAAATTTAGAGATAACCGATGACGGCAAAGGGTTTCCTAATGATATTACAAATATGATCGGAGAACCATTTCTAAAGAAAAGTAATGTTTATTTAATGGAGATAAAAAATAGAACATCCGAAGAAGGAATGGGTCTTGGTTTATTCATAGCAAATATTTTATTGGAGAAAACAAATGGGCGGTTGAAATTTTCAAATATGAAACAAATCAAAAGTGATGGTAAAAAACGAATAACAGGGGCAAAAGTTGAGATTTCTTGGGAAAGGTCATCTATTGAAGTCTTGCAATGGGACAAGAAAGCTAAAATGAAGGAGAACCCAAGAAATGTTAGCTGAGCCCTTTATTATGTTACATGCATTTGATTTGGAACTCCTTGATTTAGGTGAAATAGCAAAAATTTTTGCAGAAAACACAGAAAATAGTGACTTATTACTTCTTTCCGGCAAGGTTGGTGCTGGAAAGACAGAGTTTGCTAGACTATTTATTAAAGCGAACGCAAAAAAGGAAAATATAGATTTTGAAGAAATTTCGTCACCAACATTTTCGTTGGTTCAAAGCTATGAATTAAAGTGCCGTAAAATCTCACACATTGACCTTTACAGGGTTAAAAGTGAGTTGGAGCTATTCGAGTTGGGGATTCCA
>CACELY010000020.1 GCA_902560505.1 uncultured Alphaproteobacteria bacterium | reverse complement strand
TCATCATGCCCTGTCGAAAACATGTCCTCTATATAGATGGAACAGCTAAGAGATCGTCCCAATATTCTGTTATGGATTTTTTTTAAAACTAATAAATCAGCTTCCAAAACAACCACTGGTTGTATATTCAATGCAAGATATTCATAGTTTGATTTATCAATATACTTTTCACCAATCAAAGAGCTCGTTTGACCGATGATACCGCTTGTCAAGAATGACGTAACATTAAGTTTTTGCCAAGTCTTAAGAGATGATAAAAGCACTATGGCTATTTTTGTATCAAACACTTTTGGTTGCTCCACTGTAAATTTGATTAAGCCCGTTAGGCTCATTGTTTATATCTAGTAATCGAAGTATACTTTATTTTAAAGTTAATAGAATTAATTTTTACGCATTCTAGGCTCAATCTTTTGCTACTGTCGTAGCATTTTTGAACTAATCATGTTACGCTCTTATCAGTAAATTTGGAGGAAAAAATGATAGATGCATTCAATGGACCAATATTCTTAATTCTTTTTATTATCAACTTATTAGGGGGAGCATATTACGCATACCAGGCTCTGTTTACATCAGAAAAGTTTTGCGACCAATATGGTATACACCACTCCGCAATATTACCACTTAGGCTGGCAGGCTCTTTAATAGCTGCCCTAGTTCTTGTTTCTGTTTATATATTATTTCGGGAAAATGGACCTCAGGGAACATGGCCCATCTTTGTCTTTGGTTTTTTACAAAGTTTGATTTTTACATACTTTGGTTATGTGACCGTAAAATTTTCTGAAGCTGCTAAAATGGATGGCGTTAAATATACGGCTGAAGGATATATCGCTCCGGCTGGTTTCACAATATTGAACGCAGTTCTAATCTATGGATTGAGTGACAAAATATATTCTTAGAGATTATCTTAGGTTATTGATGAGAAATCTAGTTTGACTTAAAGGCCTACTACTCACGTTTTCAAATCTTGGCGCTACCATACAAAGTGGCCCAATTCAAGTTTAATATTAAAACTTATGGGCTTTACAAGGGTTAACCACGTGTTACGCTAAGACAGTTGGAAACCTAATATCGGAAAACGCATTTGTTTAAGTTACGTAACCAAGAATTGATCATTTTGATCGTCACCGTTGTTATATTTGCTGGATTTTCAGTGTTTCTAGATAAGTTTTTTTCTACTGGGAATCTTTTAACCTTAATGAGAAGTGTATCGATTTTAGGGATACTCAGCATAGCAATGGCTGTAGTAGTAATTTCTAAAGGAATAGACCTTTCATTAATTGCAACGCTCGCTGTAGGCACAGCCTTAGCATCCGTCTTAAGTTCAGGAGACGTTTTACCCTCGATCGATCTACCATTTATATATGCTGTAATACTTGGTTTTATCTTTACAGCGATTTTATGTGCGATGACTGGTATTTTGGTTGCTTATTGGGATATGGCTTCAGTATTTGTAACATTGGCTATGGCTGGCGTGATTTATGGTCTTGGTAGAACGCTCTTCATAAGAGATGAACTGAACTATTTACCAGAAGACGCTGCTTGGTTGGAATATTTGGGAAGAGGTCAATTATTTGGAGTACCTATGCCCATAATTTGTTTCCTAATGTTGGCAATCATAATGCACCTTCTTCTCACTAAAACAACTTTCGGTAAATTCGTTTATTCGATCGGTGATAGTGGGCTTGCTGCAAGAACAGCAGGAGTTCCCGTTAGACCAATACTTGTAATGATTTTTATCTTAGCAGGCACAGTGGCGTATTTTGCAGGGTTGCTTACAGCGGGAGCTATAAGTTCAATTAACACAAGAATGGTAGCAGGCTCAATGATTTACGATGTGCTCTTGGTTGTTGTAGTTGGCGGCATCGGACTTTCGGGTGGAAAGGGTGGAATGCATAATGTTATCTTAGGAACTCTTTTAATTGGAACACTACTTAACGGAATGGTAATTATGGATATATCTTTTATCGTTCAAAACTTGATTAAGGGAATAATTCTACTGCTAGCTATAATGACCGATACACTATTAAATCCAAGAGACGAACAAACGACCCAACAAGGTGATATTTGAGAATAGAAAAAAGTTTTAAACAAAGGAGGAAAATATGAAATTTAAAGCTTTAAAACTGATCATTGCAGTGGTAGCGATGTTGCTACCTCTAAATGCTCAGGCAGAAAAGATGGGCATTGCAGACCCCGCAAGAGATAAATACTATTCTGCTCTAGAAGGAAAAAAAGTAGCTTTCGTACCACTAGCTATGGGCTTTGATTTAACAGAAGGTTGGTATGCAGGTATGAAGAAGGCACTTGAGCCTTTGGGCGTGGAGATGATTTTAAGAGACCCCAACTGGAGCGCTGATGCAGGTTCAAAAGCTATTTCTTCATTAATTTCAGAGAAGCCAGATGCAATTGTTGTTCACAACCCAGACGTTCAAACATATGCAAAACTCCTCAGAAAAGCTGAGAAGGCTGGAATACACGTCGTCCAGGTTAATATGAAATCCGCCTTCCCAACGGATGCTTTTGTTGGTGCCGACTGGATTGAAATTGGGGAGTTAGTAACTCAAAAAGTTATCGATCAATGTGGTGCTGGTACTTCACAAAAAATCGCTATTGTACAGGGAGTTTTAACAGCTGCAGCAAGTGCTTACCAACTTAGGGGAGTCTCAAATATACTTGAAAAAAACCCAAATATTAAAGTTGTGTCAAACCAAGCAGCTGACTGGGACTCCACAAAAGCACGCGCAATTACGGAAACAACACTTCAACAACATCCAGACCTATGTGGAATTGTAGGGTTTTGGGATGGAATGGATATTGGAACTGGTGCAGCAGTGAAGGAAGCCGGAATGCATGAAAAGGTATTTCTTGCAACTTCTGGTGGTGGAGGAAAAACTGGCTGCGATAACTTGAAGAACGATATCTTCGATGTTTTTGTAAGCTATGATGTTCCCGGACAAGCTAGAGATTTGTCGAATGTTGTAAAGAGCTTGCTTCAGTCTGGAAACAAACCAGGAAAAGCTGGAAAGGTATCTTTATTCACCCAACTCCAGACATTGACCAAGGATAATATGGCTTCTTACATGGGGTCAGGCGCATGTTGGACAGTGGAGAGTTTGGCTTCCAATTAATGCTTAAATACTTTCTCGAGCCAAAACATTTGGCTCGAGAACTACACTTTTAGATAGGTAATCATGAGTACTTTACGACAAAGGTTTTTGACTGCGAGATATAATATTTTCCCTGATCATGTATTTGGAGAAATACTCGCCAAACGTTGGGCAGATAATGCTATACCATTTTTGACACTTCTTTTTGTTGGGGTTGGCCTTCTCTTTATTTTACCAGGGTTCTACACTGGTTATAATCTCACGGAATATGGCAGACAATATGCTGAACTAGGCTTAATTGTACTTGGGATGACTATTGTGATGATGGGCGGCGGCTTAGACCTCTCAGTTGGATCAATATTTGCTATCGCTAACTTGGTAGCTCTTTACTGTGTACATGTTTTAAGTTTAGATCCCATTCTCACTTTACTAATTACGATGGGTGTGGGTGCTGCTTGTGGTGCATTTAATGGGTTTTTCATTGGCATAATTGGAATGCGCGCATTTCTAACAACACTTGTCACGCTTATAATATATAGATCTATCGTTGATCTTCTTCTACTTGAATATGCCTTGGATATTTCTTCGGTTTTTCCAGACTCTGAGTTGTGGGAATATATAGGGGATGGAGATACATATGGCATACCTTTTGTTTTGGTTGCTACGGCGATTGTTTTTATAGTAGGTCACTTGCTAATAAGCCGAATGAAGCCTGGTTGGCATTTAACAGCTGTCGGTGGTTCGCGACGATCCGCCTATAATGCTGGCATTAAAGTAAAGCAGACAATATTTTTTTCCTACGTTACGTGCGGTATTTTATGCTCTGCTGCTGGCTTTATGTATGCAGCTCGAATGGCAAGCACTGGAGCAGAAACCGGTAAAGGATTAGAACTTACAATACTTACTGCAGCTGTTTTAGGTGGCGTAAGTTTAGGAGGGGGACGAGGTTCAGTCCCAAAGGCTATTTTTGGATCACTAATTGTATTGTTACTACTAAATGGATTGTTACAATTTGGAATTCAAGGTGGCGCTATTCAATTAATATTTGGGATCATCTTATTACTTACAATATTGATAGATGTTCGATGGGTAAAGAATCGCTTTCGATTATTGAATAAAGTTTATGTTTCTCCCACTTACTTTAAATTGCCTGCCCCAGCTTCCATTGAAGCGAAAAGTGACTCAGCATATGCAGTAAATGACAAATTGAAAGACGTGAGTGTTATAGGACTTGGTAAGGTTGAGGGACCCGAGGACGTGATATTAGATGATGATGATAATTTATATGCTGGTAGTAGACATGGCGACATAGTTCGATTTTATGGAAAAAACCACGAGAAAATGGAGGTTTTTGCACATGTTGGTGGCCACCCTTTAGGACTTGCATGGGACAAAGATTACAATCTTGTAGCATGTATCCCTGATATGGGTGTCATTTCAATTTCGCAAGACAGAAAAGTATCCAAGATTACCGATGAAACCAATCGAAGTCTCACATCGGTAATTGATGATAGGAGGCTTAGTCTGGCAGATGACTTAGATATAGCCCCAGATGGAAGAATATTTTTCTCAGAGGCAACAATTAGGTATCGTCTAAAAGATTGGCCGATGGACTGTGTGGAGAGCAGAGGAAACGGTCGTATTATTTGTTATGACCCAAAAACAAATAAGACAAAAACTATCATTCGCAACCTAAAGTTTGCTAACGGTGTCTGCGTCACCAAAGACTGTCAATCAATTTTGTTTGCCGAAACCTTTGGAATGAAAGTGAGCAGATATTGGTTTGAAGGGCCTAAAAAAGGAACTACCGAGGTTATTATGGATAATATTCCAGGCTATCCAGATAATATTAATCGAGCCTCAGACGGTAATTATTGGCTTGCCCTAGTTGGGATGAGAGGGCCCGCATTAGATTTAGCGCTAACCCTTCCTGACTTTAGGAAGAGAATGTCAAGGCGTATTAATACATCCAACTGGTTGTTTCCCAATATAAATACGGGTTGCGTTATAAAGATTACAGAGAACGGAGAAGTATTAGAATCTCTTTGGGATCTAAAAGCAAGAAATCATCCAATGGTAACGTCCATGAAAGAGCATAAAGGCCATCTTTATTTAGGTGGAATACAGAATAATAGAATTGGCAAATACAAAATACCTGACGCTAATAAAAACTGGAGTGGTTTTCAAGATTATTGGGGTGGCAAATAAAGTGTTAAATTTTGTAAAAGATCGTATAGATTATTTTTTTGGCAGGGGGAAGCACAGCATATTCGTGCCCGTTATGGACGGAGCTTTTAAACCAAACGAGTTTTTAGATAACGTTAAAGTTAAACATAAAGAGGAGGATATTGATAACCTAATAATAAATGGATCGACAATTTTATTTTCTGGAAAATCAACTCTCTTTTCAATGGCATCAATGAACAAGCCAAAAAAGATTAAATCGTTTTCTAGCGATATTACAGCGATAGCTCTCAACTCTCCTGGTTCTAAGCTTGCCATAGCTCTTTCAAATGAAACGGTCGTCATTTTAAACGCTAAAACACTTAAAGAGGTATTCACATTCAAAGAGAAGTGTGTAACTTCTATGTGCTTTCAACAGGATACTCTCGTTTACACCACAGGATCACAAAATTTTTCTGCAACTCAATGGCAACATGATCTACTATCGAACGGTTCCAGTGGGACGGTTTCAGCAAATCAATTAGATGGGTCCGATTCAAAGGTAATTTTGACTGAACTTGCTTGGCCGACAGGTCTTACATTTACAGGGGACTCAACTTTTTGCATTTCAGAGTCGTGGAAGCACCGTATTACTTTTCATCAACTTAATAATGGCATTTCTGTAGCAACAAAACTTGACAAAGAAATAAACAAGCTTCCCGCTTATCCCGGTAAGAGCTTCTTCAATACCAAAAATAAAGAGCTTCTAGTTTGCTTTTTTGCTCCTAGAAATCAGTTGGTTGAATTCATCTTAACTGAGGAAGAATACAAGAGTCGAATGATGGCAGAAATTGATCCAAGTCTTTGGGTCTCTCCCACCTATAGAAGTGGAAAACATATTAGAGAGCCTCTTCAACAATCAGGAATAAAAACAATGGGTTATCTCAAGCCTTGGGCTCCGGCATTTTCATATGGGTTAGTAGTACGATTTGATAAAGATCTAATTCCACTTGCAAGTTACCACAGTCGTACTAACGGAAATTTTCATGGTACGACCAGTGTCGTTGTCGATGAGCGGCAGAACATATTGGTGACTTCAAGAGGGGATGGAAAATTAGGAGGATGGAAATAAGTGAAGGACGTTTTTCAAATCATTGATGGAACAAAAGAGTTTCATGGGGTAAAGGCAATAAAAAATGTCAACTTCACTCTTCTTAAAGGTGAGATACATTCTCTTCTTGGAGAAAATGGGGCTGGCAAATCGACAATGACAAAGATAGCGGCCGGAGTTTACCAGCTATCTTCTGGATCATTTATCTATGAAGGAAAAGAAACAACATTTCTAACTCCCTCGGAGGCCTTAAAAAATGGTGTTGTAATGGTGTTTCAAGAAAATAGCTTAGTACCAAACATGACCGTTTCTCAGAATATTTATTTAGGCGCAGAAAACTTTTTTAACAGCTTGGCAAAATTAAACATCAAAGCAAGTAGATTTCTGCAGTCGCTAAATTTCAACGTTGACCCAAACCTATTAGTATCACAATTAGGCGCAGCGCAGAAACAGATGGTCGAAATCGCAAGAGCGGTTCACCATAATGCTAAAGTAATTATTTTTGATGAGCCAACGGCCACCTTGACTCCAGAAGAGAAGCACCATTTTTTTGGTTTAATGCAGAGGCTAAAAAAAGAGGGAGTGTCTATAGTTTTTATTTCACATGCGTTAGAGGAAGCTTTGGAACATTCCGACAGAATAACAGTTTTACGTGACGGTGAACTTATAGAGACAGACACAGCAAGAAAATTTAACAGAGAAAGAATTGTTAAGGCAATGATAGGTAGAGATTTAACAGACTCGGCCTATGCCTCAAAAAAAACTGCAACTAAAAAGCCACGTAAAAGAGGAAAGAAAACACTTGAGGTTGAAAATTTATCTATGGGATCGATGGTTAAAAACTCGACTTTTTCAGCCTACTCAGGTCAAATTACTGGTGTCTTTGGCTTAGTTGGTTCAGGGCGAACCGAAATGATGAAGGTAGTATCTGGAGTATATAAAAGAAACATTTTTCATGGAGGAAATATACTTCTGGATGGTAAGTATGTTAGATATCTTGTTCCCAGAACAGCGGTTAATGATGGCATCATTTATGTAACTGAAGATAGAAAAAGTGAAGGTTTTTTTGAAAATTTTGGTATCAGTCAGAATATACAATTAGGCAAAATGGTAGCGGAAGATAAGCTTTGGAATACTGTAAGCTTGTCTGAAGCTAAGAGTCTGGCAGACCACTGGATAGAGCGATTAAACATTAAAACAAAAGATATTAATTCACCTGTGGTTGAATTGTCAGGGGGCAACCAACAAAAAGTAGTGATTGCAAAAGGATTAGTTCAAAAACCTAAAGTTGTAATTTTTGATGAGCCTACACGTGGCGTTGATGTAGGGGCCATCAAGGAGATACATGACTTTATAAAGTCTTTAGCTGATGAAGGTATCACTGTTATAGTTGTTTCATCTTATTTGCCTGAGGTTATGTCGATTTCCGATAGAATTTTAGTTGCCAGACTTGGCCAAATTGTTGAGGAGTTTGAAATAGAAGATGCATCTGAAGAGAAAATTATTTACGCGGCGGTACATTAAAATTTTGAGATACCTTTGGGCTTTTTTTATATGACTTCAACCAAAAACAAAAAATCTGAAAATAAGAATCTACCTCTCGAGGGTGTGGTCGTACTCGATGTAACCCGAGTAGTCGCAGGCCCCTACAGCGCCATGATACTTGCAGATTTGGGAGCTAGAGTTATAAAAATTGAAAATCCCGGAGATCCTGATTACACAAGAAACTTTCCGCCTTTCACAAAAACAGATAAGGAAAGTGCCTTCTTTGCACAGTATAATAGAAATAAGCTAGGCATGACTCTCAATCTAAAAAATGCAGAAGGTAAAAAAACTTTAAAGCAATTAGTAAAAAAAGCACATATTTTGATTGAGAATTTCCGACCCGGAGCAATGAATGGTCTAGGGTTGGGGTATGAAGATCTTAAAAAAGAAAACCCCGCACTTGTATATACTTCAATAAGTGGTTTTGGTCAGACGGGGCCAAAGTCGTCAAGACCAAGTTTTGATAACACTGGACAGGCTGAAAGTGGGCTTTGGTCTATGAATGGTTATCCTGACAGGCCGCCGGTAAGAGTAGGCACCATCATCGGAGATTTGGCAGCCTGTTTTTTCGGTACAATAGGGACTATTGTTGCGCTTAGAGAGGCAGAAAAAACTGGCATTGGCCAATTGGTTGATGTTGCTCAGGTTGACTCCACACTATGCCTCACAGAAAGCGCACTTCTTCGTTATTCTGTCGATGGTGTAGAGGCCACCCCTACAGGAAATGATCATGCCTTTGTTCGACCATACGAACAATTTTCCTGTAAGGATGGGTTCGTATTTTTTGGGGGATATAATGATAAACAGTGGCGAGAAACGCTAAAAATTTTTAATTGCGATGATTTAGCATCAGACCCTGAAATTGATACAATGCACAAGCGTTTCAATAAGGAAGTGTATGACAGACGCATAAAGCCTCTTATTAATGGATGGTTTTCTAGATATACAAAGGCCGAGCTCGAAGCTATGTTATCGGACAAAGTTCCGTTAAGCCCAATCAAGGGAATTGGTGAAGTTGTTTCTGATCCTCAATTAATAGACCGCAAAATGATTCTTGATATGCCTGTACTAAACGAGGTTGTTAAAGTCTTTGGCAATCCAATAAAGCTTTCGAATATGGCCGAAACCGAAATTAGAAGAGCACCAAAGCTTGGAGAAGATAATATAGCAATTTTAAAAGAAATGCTTGGATTGAATAATGAACAAATAGAGGCACTTAGGGACTCCGGCGCGATTTGAAAACGACTTTACTATTAAATGTTTTGAGACTTATAAATCTTCCTATCTGATTAAAAATTTAGTTTTCGTTCTCAAAAAAAAGATTAAAATTGGATACATTAGCACTTGGAGATTAAGACATGAAAGATGGAATTACTGATTTAGAAAAAAAAATTCCTTCCAATGAGGAACATGAGAATTTTCAAACTTTTGAAAAAATTGTTTACCGAGAAACAACAAAAGCTGATGCACCGCTTGCTATAGAAATTAAGAATAATATTCCAATTTATTCTGGGCAATTAGTCAGAGACTGTGCAAATTTATCTGAGAGAAAACAGGAATTACTAACTGAGTGGTCTAGCGTATTCGAAAGCGGTGCGGGAATAATTGCGATTTCAAATGCTATTGAAAATACTTCTGTGGTCGACATAGCAACGACTAATTTTGAAGAAATAATAAACTCTGAAAAATTAAATGGGAATGTAGGCGATCACTTTGCCAAACCAGGAGCGAACGATAGAATATGGAATTCACTCCAAAAGCACTGTATGAAGGACCCACAAAATTTCATAGATTACTATTGCTCAGAAGCCATCGCGTTAGCTTCAGAAGCTTGGCTTGGCCCCAATTACCAAGTAACGGCACAAGTAAATAGAGTGAATCCTGGAGGAGAAGCTCAAAAGGCTCATAGAGACTATCACTTGGGCTTTATGTCAGGTGAACAATCTGCCAGTTGGCCTCTACATGTACATGCAATGTCACCTTACCTTACACTTCAAGGCGCAATTGCGCACTGCGACATGAGTATTGAAAGTGGGCCTACGCTCTTACTACCGTACTCCCAATTATATAGAAGGGGCTATATTGACTTTTCTAATGAGAAGTATCAAAAATTCTTTGATAAAAATGCTGTTCAGATTGAAATGACAAAAGGAGATGCTGTTTTCTTTAATCCTGCTGTTATGCATGGAGCAGGAAATAATAAAACTAAATCATTAAAAAGAATGGCCAATCTACTCCAAATATCATCAGCATTTGGAAGAGCAATGGAAACCATTGATAGGAAAATTATGGCTAAGACACTATACCCTCGGTTATTAGAATTAGTTATGAAAAAAAAGATGCCTTTCAGGCTAATCGAAAATGTTGTGGCGGCAAGTTCGGAGGGCTATTCATTTCCAACGAATTTAGATCTGGATCCTCCCATAGACGGAATGGCGCCAAAAACCCAAGCTATGATTATCATTGAATCATTAAAAGCTGAAAAAGAACCAACTTTTGTCTTTGAAGAATTGAATTCACTTGATATTCGACAATCTTCGTAAAGAGATTTTGATAATATGAAGCGAATAAAATTTGCAATTTTAGGAATGGGCAGAATTGGTAAAGTTCACGCTGATACAATTCAAGCAAACTCCAATGCTGAGCTTGCTGCTATACACGATCCAATAAATAATGAAATTGATAGACTTCAAAAAAGGTATTCGTGTCAACAAATGTCACTTGATGACATTACTAATAATGTTCAAATTAAGGGTATTCTTATCTGCACTCCCACTGATACACATGTCGATCTTATAAAAAGATTTCTTTATACTAAAAAAGCTGTGTTCTGCGAAAAACCTCTTGATCTAAATTTAAGAAAAGTTAAGAAACTCGTTCAATTAGTTAGCGAATCCAAATCTCAAGTAATGCTCGGGTTTAATAGAAGATTTGACCCTCATTTCGCAAAATTGAAAGCACATTTAACCAAAAAAGAGATTGGGGTTATTGAGCAAATCACCATAACATCAAGAGACCCAAATCCACCAACAATTGAATATATTAAACAATCTGGTGGTATATTTAAAGATATGGCTATCCATGATCTCGATATGGCTGTCTTCTTAGCTGATGAGAAAATACATTCTATCACCGCTTTAGGATCCAATTTTGTAAGCAAAAAAATTGAGCAAGCCGGTGATTACGATACTGCTACTATTTTAATGAGAACCATTTCTGGAAAGCAGATTTCAATAATTAACTCACGAAGGGCGACATATGGTTATGATCAAAGAGTCGAGGTTCATGGGTCGAAAGGAAGTTTAAAAGTTAACAATCCCACTCTCTCGGAGATAGAACTAGCAAAGAAAGCTGGAACAACTAAAGATAGGTTGCACCACTTTTTTATGACAAGGTACATAGACGCTTACAAAAATCAAATCGACTACTTTGTTGACTGTATAAAAAAACGGTCAATGCCTAAACCTGATGGCTCTGACGGTTATTACGCACTGTACTTAGCCGAAAATGCTCTTAGATCTGCTAAAACAGGTAGAACAGTATATCTGAGCTGATGTTAACTAAATCTTAATCCACTTTCCACTAAGTGCTGATCTATCTACAGCGTCCATTACTTTTTCTATTTCATATCCTGATTCAAAATTGGGCCAAGTCTCAGTATTGTGCTCTATTGCGAACAGGAGCATCTGTAATTCACACATCTTGACATCCATAAATCCTAAACTGTGACCTCCATTAGGCAGAAAGGATTTATAAAAAGGATGATCAGGACCCGTTAAAATTGTTCTAAAGCCATCGGTGCTTTTCTTTTTTTGTCGTGTAAATAGTTTGATTTCGTTTAGTCTTTCCTGATCAAATATTATGGTGCCCTCGGTTCCATGTAATTCCCATGTAAGTCCACATTTTTTACCCCAAGTAACGCGACTGGCACCGATATGCCCATGTACCCCATTTTGGAAATGAATAAGAGCAGAGATCATGTCATCGTTATCAACGGTCTTAGTCTGTTTTCTATTAGTTGGATCCTTTCTTTTTGGGTGCACAATATTTATATCCCCTACTACTTTAGATATTGTCGATCCAACTAAAAAGTGCGCCACGCTTATAACGTGACTCAATATATCTCCATTTGCACCAGTACCAGACGCTTTTCTCGACATACGCCAAGACCATGGTCTTTTTTTATCGGCCTCATTATCAACATCATAACGACAGAAAAAGCCGGCAACGTCGCCAATGACACCGGTTTCTATTAACTCTCGTGCATGTAATACTGCTGGATTTTTTGTATAGTTGTAACCAATAATTGTTTTGCCTTTGCTTTTCTTAGATGCTGCAAGCATTTTCTTGCTATCGGGGAGATTACTAGACATAGGTTTTTCACACCACACACTTTTTCCCAACTTTAAAGCTGCAATTGCAATCTCGGCATGCGTGTCGTTCGGTGTGCAAACAGAAACTAGTTTTACTTCTGGATCGTTAACGACGTCTTGCCAGCTACTTGTATACCGTGAAAAGCCAAGGTCTGTTGCTCTTTGGCTGGCTCTCTTGGGGCTTAAATCACAAACTATCTCTAGTCTTGGCCTCAATCCTGTTCCAAAAACTGAAGCAGATCCACTGTAGGCAACTGAATGGGCTTTCCCCATAAACCCCGTACCGATAACTCCTACACCAATACCTTTCATATGACTCTCCTAAGCAAATGATTTATTAATATTTTTTAGTGCGCTCCAAAAACATTTGTTTCCAATCTTGTGTCAAAATTTTATTACATTTCTTTTATAAGCACCACTTTTGATATTGATTTTGCGTTAATTTAATACTTAACTGTTCAAGGGAGTGGATTCTCCAAGATTCTTGTCTTTTTAAATATAAATGGAGGAAAATTATTCATGAAAAAATTATTAGTTACATTGATAGCGCTAGTTCTATCAACTGGTGTTTCTTTTGGTGCAGATCATAAAGCAAACATAATCGTGGTAACTCACGGATCTGATACAGACGCCTTTTGGGGAGTTGTTAGAAATGGAGTTGAGGCTGCAAAGGCAGACACCGGTGCAGATGTTCAATACAGAAACCCACCAACTGGAGACTTAAACGAAATGGCATCTTTGATTGAAGCTGCTATTGCTCAGAAGCCAGATGGTATTGTCGTGTCAATACCTGCACCAGATATTTTAGGTGGACCAATTAAGGCGGCTGTTGCAGCAGGAATTCCAGTTATATCAATGAATTCTGGAGCCGGCGTTTCAAAAAGCTTAGGTGCTGTAATGCACGTTGGACAACCTGAATATGAAGCTGGTCTAGGTGGCGGCGAAAAAAGCAAAGGGTTGGGTGGAAAGAACTCAGTTTGCTTTAACCACGAGCCAATGAATACAGCTCTTAAAGATAGATGCCAAGGTTTTGCTGACGGTATGGGTGAGAAGCTAAATATGGTTGAGGTTTCATCAGATTTCGATGATATCAAAAACACCGTTATCGCACATATGTCTTCCAATCCAGATACAGGAGCTATAATGGCCGTTGGTCCTACTGGTTGTGATCCAACTATAGCTGCTCTTAAGGAAATGGGTAAAGCTGGAAAAGTCGTTTTAGGTTGTTTTGACCTCGGACCAGCAATTGTGGATGGAATAATTGACGGTACAGTTAACTACGCCATCGACCAGCAGCAATTTTTGCAAGGCTATGTACCAGTGGTAGTACTACATCTAAATCATAGAAATGGTACTCTTCCAGGTAATTCAATTAACTCAGGTCCAGGTTTTGTGACAAAGGGAAATGTTGAATTAGTGAAGAAACTAGCAGGAAAAGAAAGATAAGAAGTATACCTCTTTCTTATTAATAACGGTCTGGCAAATCATAGCGATTTGCCAGATTTATTTTGGGGGACAAATGGCATCTGATGAACGCATACGAGATATCGGATTAATCAGAAGATCTATATCTAGACCAGAGTTAGGGTCTGTTTTTGGTTTAATAATAATTGTCATTACTTTTATGACGCTTACCTCAATCAGTGGCACCTTTGGAGCAATGTGGCTAAATCCAATTGGAATCCAGGCATGGGTTGAGCTAGCAGCGTTTGTGGGCATCTTAGCTATCGGTGCCTCTCTTTTGATGATAGCAGGAGAGTTTGATCTCAGCATGGGAGCAAATATTGCTTTAGCTGGACATAGCTTTGCCATTTTTCTTTTATTTGGAGTGCCTATTGAGTTGGCGATCATTTTAACCTTTATAGAGCTCGCTTTTTTAGGATTTATCATTGGAGTAATTGTTGTCAGAACGGGACTTCCCAGCTTTATCGTAACTCTGGCATTTTGGTTTGCTAGTAGAGGGTTTGCAGTATTTCTTAGCCAAACGTTTTTCAATCAATCTAGATTATCTGTGAAGGCAAATCTAAAACCACCCCCGGGAGGTGGAGAGGATCCTACGCTGATTGATAATATTTTCGCATTCGACAAGGCTTTTGGGGTTCCCTTCGATGCCGAAGTTTATTACTTTATCATTCTTGTGTTCATAGTTGCTTTCATTACCAATCGAACACCATATGGAAATTGGATATATGCGTCTGGAGGTGACCCGGTGGCTGCAAGAGCTGTTGGTGTTCCAGTAGCAAGGGTGAAAATTAGCTTATTTATGATCTCGACCTCTCTTGCCTGTCTTTTAGGAATTTTAACCGTAATGACATCTGGTGCATCAGATCCCAAAGCAGGAGATTTTCGCGAGCTGCATGCAATTGCAGCGGCGGTTATTGGCGGTTGTGCATTAACAGGCGGTTACGGCTCTGTCGTTGGAGCAGTTCTTGGGGCATTAATTTTTGCAATCGCAAGCCGAGGCATAAACTTTGTACCTTTTATCGACAATAACCTTTTTAGGGTGATGCTAGGAATGCTAATTTTAGGATCTGCTCTTTTAAACCAATTTTTGAGAGACAGGATAGTGAAAGGCTAAAGAGACTATGATCCCATCAATTGAATTTAGAGGTGTATCGAAGTTTTTTGGTAACATAATAGCGCTGAAGGATATATCATTTAAGGTTTTTAAGGGTGAGATAACGGCTTTATTGGGTGATAATGGTGCAGGTAAATCAACACTAATAAAACTGTTATCTGGGGTCCACATGCCTAGTGAGGGCGAAATACTGCTGAGCGGTGAGCCAGTGAATTTTAAGTCACCAAGACAGGCTGTGTCTGCTGGTATTGGTACAGTGTATCAGGACTTGGCGTTACAACCTTTGATGAGTGTGACTAGAAATTTCTTTCTAGGTAGAGAGATTACCAAAGGCTTATTTTTAAATATGCCTCTGATGAATACCATCACAAAAAAGGAAATGGCGAAACTGGGTATTGATGTAGCGGACCCAACACAACCGATAGGAACTATGTCAGGCGGTCAAAGACAGACACTAGCGATCGCTAGAGCTATTTATTTTGGAGCCAATGTTCTTATTCTGGATGAGCCAACTTCGGCCCTCGGACAAAAACAGCAGTTAGAAGTTTTAAGAACTATAAAAAAAGTAAAAGAGTTAGGTGACATAGCCATAATATTCATAACCCATAATGATATGCATGCTAAGCTTTTGGGAGATCGTTTTGCTTTTCTGAACAGAGGAAAAGTTTTGGCCGAGGGATCAAGAGACGAAATTGATATGAATAACCTTAGACCCTTGATGGCAGGTGGTGCAGAGTTAGAGAAACTTGAAACAGAATTCTCCGGAAGATAGCAGTGATTTAAAAGGAGAAAACATCAGCTTTTTGAAAGGCTTAAAAGTAAAATGGTTAATCAAAAAAATGATCTTGATGTAATAACAATTGGACGATCTTCAGTAGATTTATATGGAGGACAAGTTGGAGGACGACTGGAAGACATGACGTCGTTCCAAAAATACATTGGGGGTAGTCCTACTAACATTAGCATCGGAGCGTCAAGATTAGGTTTGAGATCTGCAGTCATTACAAGAGTAGGTGATGAGCATTTCGGGCGATTTATTACTGAGCAATTAACTAGAGAGGGTGTAAACACAGAGGGAATTATTATTGATAAGGAACGTTTGTCCGCTCTCGCTATTTTAGGAATTCGCGATAAGGAACAATTCCCTCTATTATTTTACCGTGAGAATTGTGCTGATATGGGCCTCACAAAGAATGAAATTGATCCAGATTTTATTAAACGCTCAAAATGTGTTGTTGTAACCGGTACCCACTTTAGCTCGAAGCAAGTATCAGAAGCTTCGCTCCAAGCAATTAACTATGCAAAAAATAATAATGTGCTTGTTGGGTTTGATATTGATTATCGTCCGAACCTCTGGTCCCTAGGCGGTCATGGTGATGGTGAGAGCAGGTTCGAAGAAAGTAAAGTCGTAACAAGTCATGTTCAAAAAATCATAAGCCACTGTGATCTTATTGTAGGAACGGAAGAAGAATGGCATATAGCTGGAGGAACTCAAGACACATTAAAGGCGCTTCGAATCTGTCGTGAACTAACGCAAGCTATAATAGTCTGTAAAAGGGGCGCCATGGGGTGCACCGTTTTCCCCGATGCTATAATTAACTGGGATTCAGGTATTTCTGTAAAAGTTAATAAAATTGAGATATTTAATGTCCTGGGTGCTGGTGATGGCTTTATGGCAGGTTTTTTATATGGTTGGTTAAATGATCAGTCGTTGGAATTATGCGCGAAGTATGCCAATGCATGTGGTGCTTTAACAGTCTCTCGACATGGATGTGCACCAGCTTATCCATCTAAAATAGAGTTAGAACACTACCTCAAAAATGGTAGCCAGCACTTTTCTTTAAGACAAGATACATTTCTTGAACAACTGCATTGGAGTACAAATCGAAGAAAGAGTTTTGATAACCTTTTTACTTTGGCAATAGATCACAGAGTGCAATTTAAAAAGCTAGCAGAGGAAAATGAAAAACAAAAAGAGGATATCGCTGTTTTCAAATCAATGGCATTAGAGGCCTGCTTGGAGGCGCAAAAAACTGAGCAAGAAAATGTAGGTATCCTTTTAGATGAAGAATATGCAGAAAGCTCTTTGCATGCCGCGTCTGATCATGACATATGGATTGGTAGACCAATTGAAAAGGCAGGTGTATTTCCTTTAGAATTAACTGAGGAGCCTGATATAGGATCACGACTGGCAAACTGGCCAGTTAATCATTGTGTGAAAGTCTTGGCACCCTTAAGAAATGATGATCCAAAAGACATCTATGAACATCAAGTAAAACTTTTAAGTCAATTAGCGCAAGCGTGTAGGCTTACTAACCATGAACTATTATTGGAGATTATTACAAAAAGAAATGACAAAGCTTGCTCTCCTGAGCAGATCCTATCTCTTATGCAGAAATTGTATGAAGATAATATTTATCCCGATTGGTGGAAACTAGAGCCTATTGAAAATGTCGAGTTTTGGTCAAAAGCCAATGATATCGTACAGCAGTTTGATCCATATGCCCAAGGAATAATCGTTTTGGGCATGGATGCGCCCTCAGATAAATTGGCTTCAGTTTTTGATCTATGTAAAAATTATAAACACGTAAAGGGGTTTGCAGTGGGACGGTCGATATTTTTTGAAACAGCCAGAAAGTGGTTTGGAAATAAAATAACTAATCAACAAGCAAAGGATGAGATGTTTAATAAATTTACTACGCTTATCAAGTTATGGAAGAGGAAAAATTAAAAATGAAAACAGTTAAATTAACTGCAGCGCAGGCTCTGGTAAAGTGGATGATTGCCCAGAAGATTGAACAATTTGATGGATCGTTTGAAATGGCTTTCAAAGGTGTGTGGGGAATATTTGGTCACGGTAACGTTGCTGGCATAGGTGAGGCTTTAGAAAAGCATAAATCCGAACTTCCGACTTATAGAGGGCATAACGAGCAAGGCATGGCCCATGCGGCATTAGCATATACAAAAGAGATGCGAAGGAGAAGGTTTATGGCCGTCACATCATCTATTGGTCCTGGAGCAACCAACCTAGTAACAGCAGCGGCATTAGCTCACGTTAATAGGCTACCAATTCTTTTACTACCAGGTGATATCTTTGCTGACAGACGCCCTGACCCAGTACTTCAACAGGTTGAAGATTTTGAAGACGGAACTGTATCTGCCAATGATTGCTTCAGACCGGTCAGCAGATATTTTGATCGAATAACTAGGCCCGAACAATTACTCAATGCGTTACCCAAAGCCATGTCTATTCTTACTGACCCAGCTATGGCTGGCCCTGTTACTCTTGCGTTTTGTCAAGATGTCCAAGCCGAAGCCTATAATTATCCAGAATCTTTTTTTGAAATTGTTCACTGGAATGTCAGAAGAATTCAACCAGACCGAAGAGAGATAGAGAGGTTGGCTAACTCACTAAAAAAGTCAAAAAAACCTGTAGTAATCGCTGGTGGAGGAGTAAAATATAGCGATGCGCAAAACGAACTAAAGAAATTTTTAGATTTAACTAAAATACCACTAGTGGCAACACAAGCTGGAAAATCAGTCTTAGTAGAAAAAGATGAGCAGAACCTTGGATCTATCGGAGTGACAGGTTCTAGTTCAGCCAATGCAATTATATCAGGTGCAGATCTCGTTATTTCCGTAGGAAGTCGCTTGCAAGATTTTACTACAGGCTCCAACGGACTAATAAAAGCTCCGGTATATTCCATAAATGTTCAGGCACATGATCTAACTAAACACAAGTCCATACCTGTTCTGGGGGATGCTAAGGAGACACTCCAATTGCTGAGAGAGCTAAGCATAAATTATAAGGTTAGTGCAGACTATATCGCGCATTATTCCCAAGCAAAGTCAAATTGGACAAAAGACGTAGACAAAGTAACTTCTACTAGTTTAATGAATAGTCTACCTGCCGACAGTCAAGTAATCGGAGCAGTAAACCGAAGTGTGCCAGAAAACACAGTCGTAATAGGCGCAGCAGGGTCAATGCCGGGAGAACTACATAAACTCTGGAGAGTTTTAGATCAAGATACGTATCATATGGAATATGGGTATTCTTGTATGGGATATGAGGTTTCAGCTGGTATTGGAGTAAATCTCGCTGCACCTAATAGACCAAATGTAATTTTTGCAGGCGATGGCTCTTACCTAATGATGAATTCGGAACTCGCTACCGCCGCAATGATGGGCGTTTCAATGACTCTCATCCTTACAAATAATAGAGGTTATGGTTGTATTAATCGCTTACAAAAAGCTTCTGGGGGGACTGAGTTTAACAACCTGTTTTCAGACTCTAAATTCGAGAATCAGATAGAAATTGATTACGTTTCTCATGCAAAATCTATGGGAGCTGAAGCCACCCATGTTTCCGACATAACTGAATTGGAGAGAGAGGTTAAAAGCGCAATTTCAAAAAAGGGCGTTAATGTTATAGTGATAGATACAGATCCAAATATAAGTACTGAGGAAGGAGGTGCTTGGTGGGATGTGGCGATTCCAGAAACCTTCATCGATAATAGCAAGTCAGATCTTTCAAAGAAGTATTTAGTGGCTAGAGCAATACAAGACAAAGGATCCAAATAGTGAGCAAGCTCCTAATTAATCCAGATTTGAAATCTATGAGATTACATAACATCACTCCTTCGAGTGCTGGCTGGAAATATGTTGGATTAGAGGTTTATAAAGCTTTTAAAGGTAATAAGTTCTCTAGAAATGGTGACTCACGAGAGGTCTGCGTTGTGTTATTAAGTGGAGAAATAAACTTTTTTTTAAATGGAGAAGAAGTTGGGAACTTTAAAGGCAGAAGTTCAGTTTTTGATAACGAGGCACCTTTTGCGTTTTACTGTCCAGCCAATCAAAGCTTTGAAATAAATACACTTACAGATTGTGAGTTTGCTTATTGCACCGCACCCGGCTTAACTCAGGATCAGGAATTTCGCATAATTATACCAGAGAAAATGGAAAAAGAAAAAAGGGGGGAAGGTTCCAACACTAGATATGTTTGCAACATACTTCCAGAAACTGAGCCAGCTGATAGCTTATTAGTAGTTGAGGTTATTACTCCATCAGGAAACTGGTCCTCCTATCCGCCTCACAAACATGATCAGGACAATTTACCAACAGAGTCCTATCTTGAAGAAACGTACTATCATAGAATAGATCCTTCGCAAGGATACGTAACCCAACGCGTATACACGGACGATTTGAGTATTAATGAATCCATGTCGCCCTCTGATAAAAGTGTCGTACTAGTTCCGGCTGGCTATCATCCAGTTGGTGTCCCACATGGGTATAAAAGTTATTATTTAAATGTAATGGCAGGTCCCAAGAGAGTTTGGAAGTTTAAAAACGATCCAAATCATGATTGGATAGTGAATAAATAGATTGTTTTAAAGAAAGTGAGTTGTATATGGAGGTAAAGCTTGGTATGTCACCAATCTCATGGACTAATGATGATTTACCTGAACTTGGAGGTGATACGAGTTTAGAAACATGCTTAAAAGAAACACGATTGGCTGGATTTTCAGGTACTGAGCTGGGTGGAAAATTTCCAAAGACCCCTTCTAGCCTTAAAGAAGTTTTAGAAGAGCATGAATT
>CACELY010000019.1 GCA_902560505.1 uncultured Alphaproteobacteria bacterium | reverse complement strand
GGCAAAATTTGGTCGTTTACACTTATGATAGTTTTAATTCGGATTGGGGGCCAGGGCCTCAGCTAGAAAAAGCTTTTGAAAATATTTGTGATTGCGACTTAAAGTTTGTGACTGCTGGAGATGGAGCAGCTCTGCTAGCAAAACTAAGGTTGGAAGGAAATAAAACGAAAGCTGACGTAGTGGTTGGCTTAGACACTAATTTACTGAAATCTGCAAAGGACTCTGGACTATTCAGCCCTCATAATTTGAACATAAGCTTAGATCTTCCCATTGCTTGGAGAGATGAGACATTCATGCCTTTTGATTGGGGATATTTTTCTTTTGTTTTTGATAAACGTAAAACAACAAATATTCCAAAGTCATTTGAGGAGCTTGCAAAATCAGATCTCAAAATCGCCATTCAAGATCCTCGAAGTTCAACACCTGGGTTAGGGTTGGTTCTATGGATTGAGAAGTTGTATAATAATGAGAGTAAAACTTTTTGGCGGCAATTAGCCGATAACGTAGTTACCGTGACCCCAGGGTGGTCAGAAGCCTATGGCCTATTTATTGAAGGAGAGGTGGATGGTGTACTTTCATATACAACTTCACCTGCGTATCACAAAGTTGCCGAGAATGATAATTCTAAAGTAGCAGCAATATTTGATGAAGGTCACTTGATACAAATTGAAGTGGGTGCCATTTTAGAGAATTCAGAAAAAAAGCAGTTAGCAGCTGACTTCCTCGCATTTATGACTTCAAGTCAAGCGCAATCAATAATACCGACTACAAATTGGATGTACCCTGCAAAGCAACCAGATATAGAGCTTCCTGCAGCATTCAAGGAAGGTTTAAGCGAAATAGAACCAATTTATTTGGATCCAAATACAGCCAGAACTTTAAAAGATTCAGCTATTGAAGTCTGGAAGAGGGAATTACGAAAATAAAGCTGTTTGGGTTTATATGCGTCTTAGGAGTTCTGTGTGTTGGGATCGGGTCAATACTGGTCCTCACATTTAATTCCAGGCATAATACATTTATTACTGCTTATGAGGCACAAGTCATAATTTTTACTTTGAGCCAAGCGTTTCTGTCTGCCACTTTATCCCTTTTGCTTGCAATTCCGATATCTAGAGCGATTTATAGAAATGAGTTCTTTTGCAAAAATCAAATTATATCTGTTATCGGTATACTCTTTGTTCTGCCAATATTAGTCGTAATTTTAGCTGTAATTAATGTTTTTGGTATCAACGGAATTATAAACCAGTTTGTGAGTTTTTTAGCGTTTGAAAAATTTTCTATTTATGGGCTAGTTGGGATATTAACTGGCCACATTCTCATAAATCTGCCGTTCGCTGTGCGATTATTAATTTCTGGTTGGTCAATGATTCCCACCGAGCAGGTTAGGCTGGCTAAACAACTCGGTTTCAACACACAAGCGTTTTTCAAACATATAGAACTCCCGATGTTAGTAAAAATAGCCCCAAGCATTTTTACAATCATTTTCTTATATTGTTCATTGACCTTCTCAATTGCTTTAGTGTTGGGGGGAGGTCCGAGTGCCACAACAATGGAACTGGCAATATATCAGACAATTATATTCGAAGGTGATTTATCTACAGCTGCTAGGCTGTCAACTCTGCAATTGATATTACTAACTTTTTTATTGATTTTAGCGACCAGGTTTACAGGCAACATGTTTATTGAACAGACCATTATATTGAAAAATGAAATACGCGGACCTAAAACCTTACTTACTCATTGGATAGATTGCTTTTTTATTATTCTTTTTTGTTTATTCATTTTTTTACCAATTCTTATAATAATTTCTAAAGGACTAGCAAATATCGCCATAGCTACAGATAAGCTTGTTTTGTCTGCAATGAACTCAATTTTAGTTGCTTTGTTAGCTACCTTTATAAACTTAATTTTTTCATTAGCTCTCTGTTTACTTATTGTCGATGAAAAACGAAAGTTCTTGAAAATATTTATTGAGGTAGGCTCCTTCAGTATTATATGTGTTTCGCCACTTGTTTTTGGAACAGCGCTTTTCCTAATCTTATTTGAACATATTGATCTTTCTGCAAACGCCTTACTATTGACTGGACTCACTAACGGTGTCCTAATGATTCCGATATCTCTTGCAATTCTATTGCCTGGGTTCAAAAAAATTAAAGCTAGATACGGAAAGCTTATGAACATACTTGGTGTGCCAAGAACGAGCGAATTAGCAAAGTTTTATGTTCCATTACTCAAAAAAAATATTAAGTTTTCTTGTGCTTTGGTGTTTGCTCTATCAATTGGGGATTTGGGTGTTATAGTACTTTTTTCCGGCGATGATATAGGTACTTTACCAATGTACCTATATAGGTTGATCGGTAGTTACAGGATGGATGAAGCCTACTTTGTTTCAATGATACTTTTGCTATTGGCCTTCATCTCTTTTTGGCTGATAGAAAATGGTAATTTAAATGTTTTTAAGCGCAAGCAAATGTCAGATTAAGAACGGAGGATTTTCTGTTCAATGTGACTTTAGTGTCGAGATCGGTAATCATCTTAGCCTTTTTGGCCCTTCTGGAAGCGGAAAGAGCTCCGTTCTATTAGGACTTGCTGGGTTTTTACCAATCATAAATGGAGATTTGGTTTATGACGATAAATCAATTTCAAAAATAGAACCAAAGGACAGGCCTTTTGATTTAATCTTTCAGGAAAATAATCTTTTTCCACATCTTACTGTGTCCAGAAATATACTTTTAGGATTGGGAGCAAAGGCGAAAATGGACTTGCAAAATTCTCGTATAGTGAATGAGATCTTAGATCTTGTTGGGTTATACAAAGAGAGGAATAGACTTCCTCAAGACATTTCCGGAGGCCAAAGAAGTCGTGCAGCTATTGCGCGTTCTTTAATAAGGAAAAAGCCCATCTTACTTCTTGACGAACCATTCGCAGCACTTGATTTTGAATTAAAGAATGAGATACTTGCGTTGTTATTGCGCGTAACAAGAAAAAATAATCTTTCAATAATACTTGTGAGCCATGATCCGAGGGACGTTCAATACCTAGGAGGTGATGTAGTTTTGTTTAGTGAAAATGGGCAAACTGATTTTTATAAAAATAAAAGTTTTTGGTCAAAATTTTCTTATAAATTACATTCCTAATGAGACTCACCCAAAATTGCCAATTAATATAAGGTTTGCATGTAAGCAGAAATGATTTTTGAATTGATGGAGCTATTGAGAGAGAAAAAATGAAATCTGTACAATTTATAAAAAAAGAGCATATCGGTTTCTTGTATTTAAACTCTCCTAAAACTAAGAATGCTCTAAAATCAGAAGATATGAGATTGATAAGAGAAATTCTTGATAAAGAGGCTAAATCAGATATTTATGCTCTAATAATTTCTGGTAGGGGTAACGTTTTTAGCTCAGGAGCTGATTTCACAGAGATAACTTCGATAATTGGAAAAAATAAAAAAGATCAAGAGTTACAAACAAACGATATGTCAAAATTATGTGATGCTATTCAAAGCTTTCCTTTCCCAACAGTGTGTGCTTTAAATGGGAGTGCATATGGTGGAGGTGTAGAAATAGCTTGTGCCTGCGATTTTAGAATTGCTGTATCAAATATTGAAATTATGGTGCCTCCAGCAAAGATTGGAATACATTATCACCCAGCTGGAATAAAACGATTTTTAAATATTTTCGGAGCAAGTGCTACCAAAAGATTATTACTCACAGCAACAAAATTGTCAGAAAAGGAACTCAAAAATGTGGGTTTTTTTGATGAGATAATAAATGAAGGTGAGAATGTCATTGAAAGAGCACACGATTTTATTAAGCTATGCAAAGAGTTATCGCCTGAAGCTGTAAGAGGCATGAAACTCTCTATAAATGACATGGTAATGGATAGTGTGAACACCCAAAGTCTCAATTCACGTATTAAGCATACGCTTGAGTCTCAGTACTTAGAACGCCAGCTGAAATCGATCAAAGAAAAAAACTCTAAGTAGATAAATAAAAAGTTCTTATGCAGAAAGCATACCTTCAAGTCTTTTTGTTATTAGGCTGTCAGCTTCACTCATTATTCCATCTATCAGTTCTTTACAGCTGGGTATGTCATTAATAAGACCAACTACCATTCCGCATGACCATGCTCCTGCTTCCATTTCTCCATCAAGCATTACTTTAGGATATACACCTGCCACTTCATCCATAATGTCTTCAAATTTAATATTAGAGCCTAGCTCTTTTTCTTTTTCTAATAATTTTTCTACTGCAGAATTATTTAATACTCTTTCTGTATTTCTCAGTGGACGCATAACAAGTCTCGTATCTAATTCTGTGGCATTAATTATCGCCTCTTTGACTCTTTCGTGACATGGAGCTTCCTTAGTAGCCATAAATCTTGTCCCCATATTCATTCCATCCGCTCCCATCGCAAGCGAAGCAACCAAGCTTCGCGCGTCTGCCATTCCCCCTGAAGCGACAAATGGAATTTTCAATTCCTCAGCTGCTCTGGGAAGTAAAATCATATTTGGCATATCGTCCTCACCGGGATGCCCTCCGCATTCAAATCCATCTACGGACACAGCATCACATCCTATAGCTTCAGCTTTGAGTGAGTGTCTAACAGAGGTACATTTGTGAATAACTTTTATATCGGCTTTTTTTAATTGTTCCATATAAGGTTGGGGATTTCTTCCTGCGGTCTCTACAATCTTAATTCCCCCATCGATAATTGCATCAATGTATCCAGGATAGTCAGGCGCAGCTACCGTTGGAAGAAATGTTAAATTCACTCCAAACGGATTGTCTGTCATTTCGTGGCATCTCGCTATCTCTTTTGCAAGATCGTTTGGGGTCTTCTGGGTAAGTCCAGTTATTATGCCCAAGCCACCAGCATTTGAAACAGCAGAGGCTAGCTCGGCAAATCCCACATAGTGCATACCACCCTGAATTATTGGGTGTTGAATGTTGAATAATTCTGTTATCCGGGTTTTCATTTTCTATTCCTATTTTTCTCTAATGCTATGCCATTTAAGTTCAAATATAAAACTATTTCTTTGCTAGATAAGGTAAAATAGCAGAAAAATCCATACCCTTGCCACCCTCAGAAATGAAAGTTTCATATATTTCAGTTGCGTGCTTACCCAATTCGGTAGGGGCTGACACTGATTCCGCAGCTTCTTGAGAAAGCTTTAAGTCTTTTAACATCAAATCAGCTGCAAAACCAGGTTTATAGTCCCTGTCCGCAGGACTTTCTGGCCCTACAGCAGGAGCAGGGCAATATGTATTCACAGACCAGCAAGACCCCGATGATGTTGATACAACATCAAATAACCTATTCCAATTTAGATTTAGTTTTTGGGCCAAATTAAATGCTTCGCACACTCCAATCATTGAAATTCCCAAAATCATATTATTACAAATCTTTGCCGACTGACCAGCTCCTGGCCCACCGCATAGCACAGATTTCTGACCCATTATTGCAAAATATGGTTCTATTTGGTCATAAGCATCTTCTTCTCCTCCAACCATAAATGTCAGAGTGCCATTCTCTGCACCTACAACACCGCCAGATACTGGAGCATCTATTATCGCGATTGATTTTTTTTCAGCCTCTTTTGATACATGCAAAGCACTTTCCACATCCACTGTTGAACAATCAACAAGTATTGTTCTAGGGGTACACAAGGGTATGAGTTCCTCATATACATTTCTCAACACATTTCCATCAGGCAACATAGAAAAAATAATACTGCATTTCTTTGCTATTTCAGTAATGGGGTCTTGAGTAATATCTCCGACATTGGTTGGAGCAACGTCAAAACCTATCAACTCATGACCAGCTTTAATTAAATTTCTTGCCATGGGTGCACCCATGTTCCCAAGCCCAATAAATCCTATTTTCATGTCAGTGTACTCCTTAGTTTAACGGTGAATAGTCTGAAAAAACGGTTTGAGGTCTTCATCTGAAACTTCACTTAGATTTCTATTTTTCCATAGCGGAGTTCGGTCTTTATCGATAACAGCTGCTCTTATTCCCTCTTGAAAATCTCCAAATTCTTGTGATCGAGCAGTAAAACTATATTCTGCATCTAGGGCGTCTGAAATATTATTCCGAACCTTTTCCATCTTTAGCATTGATATTGTGTAAGCTACTGAAATTGGCGAATTAAATCTTAATGCACTCAAGTCCTTTTCAAAAAATGGGTGCTGTAATCTGGACTCTATATTCTTAGTTGAGACGTCAACCATAGCTTCTGAAATTTGTGAAAAAGAGTTTTCTATTTCTGAGGCCTCTGTACTTCCCTGAAATTTCTTTATCCAATCAATATTTCCAGTATCACAAAGTTTTTCTTTTAGGTCCTCCCACTTTGTTTCTGGTATAAAGTAATCAGCGAACCCACAATAGATAGCATCACTTGCTTTCATTCTTTTCCCAGTTACGCCCAAAAAGGTACCTATATTTCCAGGTAGTTTTGCAAGAAGAAAAGAGCCTCCAACGTCTGGAACTAGACCAATACTACATTCCGGCATAGCTATTTTGCTTGTTTCCCCCACAATCCTATGACTACCGTGGCATGAAACACCGACACCTCCACCCATCGTAAAACCTTGCATGAAAGCTACAAAAGGTTTCCTATAATTAGCGATTTTCTCATTTAGACGATACTCGTCAGCCCAGAACTTTTGACCGTAAGCAAAGTTTTTATTAAATCCATTTTCGTATAGGATCTGGATGTCACCACCAGCACAAAAGGCTCTATCACCTTTAGCGTCGATAATTACAAGGGCTATGCCTTCATCAGTTTCCCATTCAATCAGCGCGTTCTCAATAGAAAGTATCATCGAATAGGTTAGTGAGTTTAACACGTCGGGTCGATTTAAAGTTATATGGCCTACATAGCCTGATTTTCGTATAAAAATATCCTCCGACATTTTTACTCAGATAAAATGGCTCTTGCTATAATTACTCTCATAATCTCATTTGTTCCCTCTAAAATTTGATGAACACGAAGATCACGTACTATTTTCTCTATTCCATACTCCTCGAGATAGCCATAACCACCTAGTATTTGTAGGGCGGTATTGGATACTTCAAATGATACATCGGTAACTAATCGCTTTGCCATTGCGACAGAGACAGTTGCATCCGGTTTTGAATTATCTAACTTCCAAGCAGCGCTCCTCAAAAAAAGTCTTGCCGCCTCGAGTTGTGTTGCCATGTCTGCCAATTTAAATTCTATAGACTGAAATTTACTGATAGGTTTACCAAACGCTGACCTTTCCTTTGAATATGATTTTGCAATTTCATAGGCCTTTTGCGCGCCGCCTAATGAGGCAGCGGCAATATTAAGCCTTCCCCCATCTAAACCCTCCATAGCGTATTTAAAACCATCACCTTCTTCACCTACAAGGTTTGCAGCAGGAATTGAGCAGTTGTCAAATTGCACGATTGCAGTTGGTTGTGCTTTCCATCCCATTTTTTGCTCTTTTTTTCCGAAACTAAGACCTTTTTGTCCATTTTCAACCAAGACCATCGATATACCGTTCGGTGTTTGATCTCCAGTCCTGCACAGGACAACGTATAAATCGGAAAAACCCCCACCGGATATAAATGACTTTGATCCATTAAGGGTATATCCCTCATTTGTTATCGCTGCCTTTGTTTTTAGTGCAGCGGCATCTGATCCTGATCCAGGTTCTGTTAAACAATATGAACAAACGTCATCAAAGCTTACAATGTTCTTTAAAAATCTATCTTTTAAAGCTTGGTCCCCTCTCTTTGAGATTACCCATGCAGACATATTGTGAATTGAAATAAAAGAAGACACGGAAGGGCAGGACATTGCTAGAGCTTCAAATACGAGCGTTCCGTCTAAGCGCGACATTCCAGAGCCGCCATCTTCCTCAGAGACGATAATCCCTCCAAGTCCCAGAGTTCCAGCCTCCTTCAGAAGTTTTCTAGGAATTTCTTCTTTCTTTTCCCAGTCTATCGCATTTGGCGCAATAGTTTCCTCACCAAATTCCCTAGCAGTATTATAGAGAATGTTTTGTTCTTCTGATAAAGAAAAATACACTAGTTACTCCATTGTCGGAATTGAAAAACTCGCCCCCTCCTTGATGCCGGTAGGCCATCGGGACGTGACAGTTTTTGTTTTTGTATAAAAACGAAAGGCATCTGGTCCGTGTTGGTTAAGATCTCCAAAAGCAGATTTTTTCCAGCCGCCGAAAGTGTGGTAAGCCAGCGGAACGGGTATAGGTACATTCACCCCCACCATTCCCACATTAACTTTATTAGCGAAATCACGAGCGGTGTCTCCATCTCGAGTAAATATAGCAGTCCCGTTTCCGTATTGGTTCGTTTTTACAAGATCAAGAGCTTCCTCATAGTTTTTAGTTCGTACCGTAGACAGAACAGGTCCAAAAATCTCTTGCTTATATATTTCCATTTCTTTTGTGACATTATCAAAAAGACACGCACCCACAAAAAATCCATTTTCATAACCCTGCATTTTGAAATTTCTTCCATCAACTTTGAGAGATGCTCCTTGTTCTACTCCTTTATCAACAAGGCCCAAAATTTTATTTTGCGCTTCTTTTGTGACTACAGGACCAAAATCAATATCTTTGCCAGCCGTGTAGGGGCCGATTTTTAAAGACTCTATTTTAGGTATAAGTTTTTCAACTAATTTATCAGCTGTTTTTTCTCCAACTGGTACCGCTACGGAGATGGCCATACATCTCTCTCCAGCAGCTCCATATCCAGCTCCTACCAGTGCATCAGCTGCTTGATCCATATCTGCATCTGGCATGATCAGCATATGATTTTTTGCTCCAGCAAAACATTGTACTCTCTTTCCATTGGTGCAACCTCTTGTATATATATATTCTGCAATCGGTGTACTCCCAACAAAGCCAACAGCTTGGATCGTTTCATTGTCCAAAATAGCATCCACGACCTCTTTATCCCCATTTACGACTTGCAAAATGCCCTCTGGCAAACCTGCTTCTAATAGTAATTCGGCTAAAGCCATAGGCACTGATGGGTCTCTTTCGGATGGCTTAAGAATAAATGCGTTGCCCGCGACGATTGCAGGACAAAACTTCCACATAGGTATCATGGCTGGGAAGTTAAATGGAGTAATGCCAGCGACGACGCCAAGTGGCTGTCGCATTGAATACATATCAATTCCCGGTCCCGCACTATCTGTGAATTCTCCCTTAAGAAGGTGTGGCGCTCCTATACAGAACTCAGCTACTTCTAGTCCTCTGATTATGTCACCTTCAGCATCCGGTAAGGTCTTACCATGTTCTGATGACAATAGTGCCGACAATTTATCCATGTCTCTATGAAGTAATTCAACAAACTTCATTATAACTCTTGCACGCTTTTGAGGGTTGACCTCTGCCCATTTTGGCTGCGCTACGCTAGCTAATTCGACGGCTTCGTTGAGCTCGTCGCGTGTTGCATAAGCCACCTCGGCTTGCACCTCGCCAGTGGCAGGATTAAACACTTGCCCGCTTTTTTTTGATTTTCCAGGTACTTCTTTGCCGTTAATAAAATGGCCTATTGCTTTCATTTAATCCTCCGATAGTGTCTTTAAAAGGTATAGTTTATCAAATAACTATAAAATGTAATAAAAAAGTTTTATGGGTTCAAAGAGCCCTTGTTCTTTCAGAAGAAGGGCTGTTTGAGTTTAGATAAATGGTATCAATGGCACATCAAAAGATGAGCATGCGGACAATAACATCAACGAACTTAGTAAAATAATTTTCTTCATCTTAACATCTCCCAATTGTATTTAAGATGATTAAGGTTGTTTTAATATTTCGTCAACCACTTTCAGTATACTGGTTGAATTAGGTTTTGTTAGCGAGTTGAAACTACTGTGGAAGTGTCCATTTTTGTCTAATAAAACTTTATAAAAATTCCATTTTGGTTGAAAGTTGTGTTCTTTTTTTAACCAACGGTAAAATGGGTGGGCACTTTTGCCTCGTACCGAAGTGATTTCTGTCATGGGTAGAGTAAGATCAAATGATATATTACAAAACTCTTTAACTCTAGAATTACTTGAAAGTTCCTGATTGAAATCGTTAGATGGTACAGCAATAACTACTAGCCCTTTGTCTTTGTAACTTCTGTGTAATTTCTCTAAATGTGAATATTGGTTTGTAAATCCGCATCTTGAAGCAGTGTTGGTAACCAATACTGCCTTACCTTCATACGCCCCTATATCTAAGAAGCCCCCATCTATACTTTTAAACGAGAAATCAGTTGCATCTGTAAGTGCCGGGACGACGCTCGAAAAAAACAATATAATAACCTGCAGAAATAGTTTCATCTTTGTAACCTGAGAAGCTACAAATAGATTTAATTTTTAAAAAGTAAAGAGAAAATTATTCGTTGTTTTTCCTGTGAGATTCCAAAGCCAAAATCAACGCAATAATAGCTATACAAATAATAAAGACAAAAACAAACATTGCGCCAAGACTACCTTCCATTTTTATACCTCTTAAATTTGAAACTTTTTTATATTATTAATTACTTTTTTTACTATTAAAATCGAAATCTTCTGCTCTAGAAACATTTTTATGTGTTACAATGAAACAAGCAATAGCAAGAAGAAGAACTGCGCCAGCCTCGTAAATGAGGTTTTGTGGATCAGAGCCTTTTCCCTGCAAGATTATCATACGACTAAGAGCGGTAATGGCAATGAATAAAGGGAGAAGTATCGGTATTCGTCGACTTTTGTAAAAAATTGCTACCATCCCCAGAACCTCGGTATAAATAAAAAGGAGTAAGAGATCTGCTAATTGAACCTTTTGTTGTAATATCAGATAGTAAATTTCTTGACCGGTAGCAAAGACAGTTGCTATGCCGATTAAAGTTAAAAGTACTTTTTCTGTAATTTTTATAGTTTCCTCTATCATTCTAAATTCCTTTTTCTTTTCTCTTCAATACCCGATATTCCTTCTCTAGAAGCTAACTCTGTCAATACTTCGTTTATAGATATATTTTTTGATCTCAACAAAACCAACATATGGTACAAAGTATCAGCAGCCTCTCCAATAATCTCTTTTTTTTTCTTTTTTACACTGGCAACGATGAGTTCTATTGCCTCCTCACCAAATTTTTCTGCGCATTTTTCTGTTCCTTTCTTTAACAGCTTTGCGGTATGTGATTTGTTTGGAGATTCAGTTGTTTTTCCTTGAATTGTTAAATCCAATCTTTCAAGTATTGTGGTCATGTCATCCTCATGGGTACGTTAAATTTATTAAGAAACTCTTTTACTTCCGATATGGAAATTTCGTTAAAATGAAAAACGGATGCAGCAAGCAAAGCTGATGCTCCACCGTCTTTAACAGCCTCGAGGAAATGTTCTACCTTGCCAGCACCTCCCGATGCTATTACAGGTATTCTTACAAGATCTGTTATGGTTTTTAGGAGCTTTATATCATATCCATCTTGTACACCGTCTTTATCCATCGAGGTTAATAAAATCTCTCCAGCACCATTTTCTTCCATATATTTTGCAAACTCAGTAACTTTTATACCAGTGGACCTAGTCCCTCCATGTGTAAAAACTTCCCAATCGTTTATGCTCGCACTAAATTTGGCGTCTATTGCTACAACGATGCATTGACTACCAAATTTATTAGCAGCTAAAGATATCAACTGAGGATTAGATACAGCAGCGCTGTTAAAACTTACTTTATCTGCACCATAATTAAGTAACTTTTCAACTTCAGAGTCTTGTCGTACTCCTCCTCCAACCGTTAAAGGCATGAAGCATTGTTCGGCTGTTTTTTTTACAATTTCGTATGTTGTATTCCTATTCTCTTGGGAAGCTGAAATGTCTAAAAAACAAAGTTCATCCGCACCTTTATCATTATAGATTTTTGCTATTTCGACAGGATCACCAGCGTCACGTAGGTTTATAAAATTTGTTCCTTTGACAACTCTACCATCTTTAACATCTAAGCAGGGTATTATACGTGTTTTTAACATTTTAATCTTTCAAAATTCTCAATGCCTCTTTAATTTTTAAAGCTCCAGTATATATAGCTTTTCCAGCGATAACTCCCTCTAAGTTTGGAATATTTTTTTTTACGTTTTCAAGATTCTCGGGGCCATTTATACCTCCTGACCCAATTACGGGTATACTTACATTATCCGACAGTCTCTTTGTAGCATCAGAATTCAATCCCTTCATTAAGCCATCTCTCTCTATATCAGTGAAAATAATTGCATCGACACCACAATCTTCGAAACTTTTTGCCAGGTCTAAAGTATTTTTATTTGATGTACTTTTCCAGCCTGCAGTAGCGACCTTATTTGACCTTGAGTCAAGCGCAATTAAGATGCCATCAAATAGTCTACATGCCTCTTGAACTACAGAAGGGTTAGAAACGGCTAAAGTCCCTAAAATAACACGATCTACACCCTTCGACTTCCAGAATTCTATTTCCTTCAGACTTCTTATTCCCCCACCAACTTGAATTTTTAGGGAGGTAGAACTTCTTATCTCTTCAATAGTTTTTACATTCTTCTTACTCCTAGAAACGGCACCATCTAGGTCTACCACGTGTAACCAATGACATCCTGCCTCTTGAAATATCTTTGCTTGAGCAATAGGATTATCATTGTAAACGACCGCAGTGTCTAGATCTCCCCGCTGCAGTCTTACGCATTGACCTTCTTTAAGATCAATAGCTGGATAAAAATTCAACTTAATTTTCCTTATCTAAGTTTTTCTAGTAAAATGACATCGTGAGTTTAATACAATGTAATTAATTTATTAACAAGATTTAAAGACTTTCTAGTGGAGATAATAATGATGAAAACACTTATAGCGATAGTAGCTTATCTCATGATTAGCACTCCTGTTTTTGCGGGGGCGTTTTCAGGTACATACAAAACTATGCCAAGTAAAAAGTCTGGGGGCTGGGCTTATGTGAAATTTGGAGCATGTAAAGAGAATAAATACTTAATATGTGGTACTTTGATAAAGGCTTTTTCTAAAGATGGAAAAGTGATAAAAAATTATGAACACAAGGGTAAGTATGTTGTTTGGGATATGAAAAAAGACGGAGACAATAACTTTTCAGGGGGTAAAATAAAAGATTATAGTGACGGCAAAGTTTATAATTCAAAAATGGAAATACTGACAAAGAAAAAAATCGGCGTGTCGGGATGTGTTTTGTTTATTTGTAAAGCACAGGAATGGAGCAAAGTAAAATAGGTTCGTTAACGTAGAGGATCCCATTCGATAAAATTGCTTATAATCTTTAGTCCCGGAATTTGGCTTTTTTCAGGATGAAATTGTAGACCAATAATATTTTCTTTAGCTATGGCTGCTGCTATGTTCTTGCCATGATTTGTAGTAGCCACAATATCATTGTCTAAACGGGCAATAAATTCATAAGAATGAACAAAATAGAAATGATCATTTGTGTTAATGCCATCGAATATCGGATGGTAATTTTTAAAAGAAAGGTTGTTCCAACCCATATGTGGTATTTTTAAATTCTGCCCTACATCAATTTTTTTCACTTCACCACGGATCCAATTTAAACCTGGATTATTACTTTGTCCCTCATGACCTGTTGTTGCAAGAAGTTGCATTCCAACACATATTCCAAGAAATGGCTTTTTCTTTTCTATTACCATATCAATTAGGGAGTTATAAACATCGGTGTTTTCGTGCAATTTTGACTTACAAAAAGAAAATGATCCAACTCCTGGTAAAACTACTTTATCTGCTACTCGAACATCTTTGTAGCAAGAAGTTATCTTAACATTCACATTCTTGAAATTCGATGCAGCAGCTTGGAAGCTTTTCAGAGCAGAATGCAGATTGCCACTTCTATAATCGACAATGGCAATGTTCATTTTTTATAAACTTCCTTTCGTCGACGGTATCATCTCACCACTTTTATTTTTTTCGATGGCCATTTTAATAGATTTACCCATAGCCTTAAAAATGGCCTCTGAGATGTGATGTGAATTGAAACCATCAAGCATTTCCACATGGAGTGTAGTACCTGAGTTTGTGCTGAACGCATTGAAAAACTCACGCACAAGCTCTAAATCAAAATTACCAACTCTGTTAGTTGGAAAGTTTACTTTCCAACTGAGAAACGACCGTCCTGAAAAATCTAGAGCAACCCTTATCAAGGCATCATCCATAGGAAGTAAAAAAAAGCCGTATCTATTGATTCCTTTTTTATCCCCAAGAGCATCGAAAAAAGCCTTTCCCAAACAAATCCCACAGTCCTCAACAGAGTGATGGAAATCAATATCGATATCTCCTTGTGCATTTAATTCGAGGTCAACTGAAGAATGGAAAGTAAGTTGTTCAAGCATATGATCAAAGAAGGGAATATCGGTTTTAATTTTACCTCTCCCGACACCGTCTAGGTCTAAAACCAATTTAACATTAGTTTCATTAGTAATTCTCTCTATTGTAGAAGTTCGCATTTGCTTACCATTAATTTTTTTGGCTTTAATTTTCCGCTTCGTTAGGATATAAAAAAGGCTAATTGGATCGTCAATAGTCGTTGTAGCATCAAACTTATTTCATTACGAGAGAAAAATGGTCTCAAAAAATTCTAGAAGAAGTCGGACTATGCTGTTGATCTTAGGAGCTATGTTTTTTACTTTGACACTCTATTCCGGCGAAATAATAGCTGCGTTAGTGAAATCAAATCTACTAACGATTAATCTTGAAGAAATAAGTGATGATGGTGAAAGCAAAAACAGAAAGATGCTTGCAAATCGACAGCTTGAAGAGGTGACCTCTAAACTACTGAATACAGAAAAAGCGTTGCTCGATAGCAGTCAAGAATTATCTAAATTAGAAATGGCTAGAAAGGGTCTGCAATCGGAAAAGGAGAAACTCAAGCAAAGTATTGAAAAGCTTAAATTCGAACTCGTAGACCAACAAAACAAAAAAAAATTAGCCGAAAATAAAAAAGGAAAAACTAAAAGTGAGCTGGAACTACTTAAAAACGAAAACGAGCAATTGAAAGAAAAAATTAGCGCTTTGGATGAACTGGCTCTGGAAAAAAATAAACTGGAAAGCGCATTAAATAATTTAAAGAAAGAAAATAGAAGTTTAATAGCACAAGTAAAGAGTGTCCCTGATAAGGAAAAATTATTAGAAAGGTCGGAAGAACTTAAGCAGAAAATAGTTTCACTCAATGAACAACTTATTACTCAAAAAATGCTGATCGAAGGCTATGAGTCAAATCAACAAATTCAATTGAATAGCATAAGCAGCCCTAAGACTGATAGCAATGACAATTACAAGAAGCTTATACTAGATTTAAAGAAAGAACATAGAAATGAGGTTGGAAGATTAAAAAGTGAGATAGCACGGTCAGAAAAATATAGAGTAAACTTTGACGAATTGAATGGTATTAAAGTCGTCTTTTCCGGTTTTATGGGCTATGATTTAGAACGTAAAGAGATCATTTTTATGACTAGGGAAGGTCAAAAAATAATGATGGTGCAAGACAATTTTACTGGCACTTTAGTTGGGGAATGTGGGTTGCCGGTTATCTCCAGTGATAATGAAACTAGGTGTGCAGCAACAATAATAGCTCGGCTACTTTTTCATAAGAATGGTCCAATAATGAAAGGATTAGAAATTGTTGAGGTAAGAAAAAAATAGATTAATCCACCTTGGCATGTTCATTGCAGTCACGCTGCATGATCATAATGAATTTACGGTTTCTTGAGTATAAAATCTCGTTTTTTATTTTACTATTCACCTTACTAATAAACTTTAGTGGGGTTCATTCTCAGTCAATGAATAGTCACCAAGATGCATTACGGTGCGAGTATCTTGCAAAAGATGCGGAAAAAAAATATGGATTACCAGAAAATATCCTACTGAGTATATCGAGAGTTGAATCAGGTTATCAAAAAGTAGATGGGGTTGTAAGAGCTTGGCCGTGGACATTGAATGCAGGGGGTGATAGCGCGTATTTTCAAACGAAAGAAGATGCTTTGCGCTCTCTGGAAGATAGAATTAAAAATGGTGTTACAAATATAGATATTGGCTGTATGCAACTTAATTTTCGATGGCACAAAGATTTTTTTAATAACTTAAGTGATATGATAAACCCAATAGAAAACGTTGATTACGCAGCAAGATTTCTGAACAAACTGCACCAAAGACATCGGTCATGGGAAAAGGCGGTGAAATACTACCATTCTTCAAAGAGTAAATTTAACGTAAAATACTACAGAAAGGTTAAAGCGGTCTGGAAAAAAGAGAATAACGAGAGCTCGTTGGCACCGAAACTAGTAGCGGCTGTCGTTTCACCTAAACCTAAAAAAGCTAACATTTTTATTAAGAAAGAAGAAACTGTGCCTTTGATTAAATTGGATCAAAAAGATCGATATTTACAAGGCAAAGAGTCTGAGGGTTATAAGCAAGATATCGAGGAAAATAAGTCTGTAGTCGTTAGTGCGGTAAATTTTCATACGATGGTAAACACTGATGCTGAATTCGATTTTACGAGTTTTGTGAAAAAAGTAAGTCGTAAAAATGCAGCATTACCTAAATATATTCGTGATAATTGGACAATTGTGTTATCTATTAGGAATCAACTTGAAAACAACAATTAAATGTATTGTATGAATGAGACAGAAAAAAAGCTATTGGATGAAATAGTAACAATATTGAAAAATCATCCAGATTTCGATCCTCCTTTTTTCAGAACGGATGGAGACCTCGTTATACCTCTAAATAGTGCACTAAAAAAAAATAGAGAAGCCCATAGAAGGTTTGCAAATGCATTTAGTCAGATGATGAAAAGTGATTCAAGCAAGAGAAAGAAAAATAAGGCTTGGGTTTAAAATTAATCGCGGTTTCAGCTATGATTACAAAAGAACGTCTTCTCGAGATATTAGAAAAAAGTAAGCCTGAAGACAAAATAAGCTTTTACACTGAGATCGCACTGTCCTCTTTGATTATAATGAATCTCATAGCCGTCTCATTGGAGTCTGTGCCCAGTTTGAGTGAAAAATATTCAAGCTCTTTTCTTTACTTTGAGATTTTTTCGGTGGTAATTTTTGGTTTGGAATACATAGCGCGTATATGGGCTAGCTCTGAGAAAAAAGATACAAAGTATAGTTCGAGCCTTGGGAGGAGGTTAAGCTATATTTTTAGTTTTACTGGGATCATCGATTTTTTAGCGATCGTGCCAAGTATTCTTGCAATATTTATAACCAGTGTAGACTTGAGGTGGTTAAGGGTTCTAAGATTACTTCGATTACTAAAGATCTCACACTATTCCACAGCCCTTGAAGACCTTTGGTCAGCAATAAAGCATGAAAGAAGCTCATTCGTAGCCGCTCTATATCTTTTCGCTATTGCATTATTTTTTTCATCTGCAATGATGTATGTTGCTGAGAATACCGCTCAACCGGATAAATTTAAATCAATTCCTGAAACAATGTGGTGGTCTTTGATTACGTTAACAACAGTTGGTTATGGAGATGTGTCTCCTCTCACACCTTTGGGAAAGATCATCGGTGCTGTGACAGCTATAATGGGTGTTTGCGTGGTTGCTCTTTTAACAGGTATCGTAGCAAACGCATTTGCCAATCAAGTGGCAAGAAGAAAAGCGATATTAGAGGCAGAGGTAGCTAATGCTCTTTTGGATGGTGAAATTTCCGATCAAGAGCAAGAGAAGATTGACTCGCTGAGAAAAAGATTTGATTTGAGCGAAGATCATGTTGATGCAATTATAGAGGTTTTCAAGGATACAAAAAAATAATTGATCCATGATTGCGTTGGCACATATTATGCAGTTTCTTCATTTAAAGGAGAAGGATATGGCTAGCAAAACACTTGAAAAAGTTTCAGACAAGGTGATCTTAGATAACGATTTTAATTTGGCTTTTAAACTAGTTTTCTTTGATGAAAATAATGAAGAATTAGAACCAGCTCAATATAAAGCTCTTAGTACTTTTAGTATTGAACGAGACATGCCTATACAGGAATAGTTTTTTAAGCTGGGAAAGGAATTGGTATCTGATAGGTTAGCTTGCAGCCATTGCATCCAATTTAGCTCTCCTTTTTCTTTCTGAAGAAGAAGGGATATTCAACATTTCCCGATATTTAGCTACTGTTCTCCTAGCGAGCTTTACACCGTTCTTACTCACCAATTTCGCTATAATATCGTCACTAAGAGGTCTTTCGCCTTTTTCTTCACTTAAAATTTTCTTTATCATATTTCTCACCGCTGCAGCTGACTTACTATTATCCTTATCATTAGTTTCAATAGTAACACTAAAAAATGATTTTAATGGAAACGTTCCCTTGGGGGTGGAGACCATCAATCCGTTTGTTACTCTACTTACTGTGCTCTCATGCATTTCTACTGCAATCGCGATATCTTTAAGTGATAGGGGTTCAAGAAAGTCCAACCCTCTTTCTAGAAAGTTCTTTTGCCTCTTAATTATCTCTGCTGTAATTCTTAGCGTTGTAATGTTTCTTTGCTCCAAAGCCCTTTTTAGCCATCTAGCAGATGAAAGTGCTTGGTTTGCATAGCTGTCAATCTTTGAATCTTTATGACCTACTGGCAATAACTTTTTGGCATAGTCTTCATTTATATTTATTGACGGTAGCGTAGACCGATTAAGATCAACTATCCAATCCCTACCTACTTTCCTTACCAGCAGATCTGGTTTGTGCATATTTGACGTTTCTGCCAAAAATATAGATCCTGGCTTGGGGTTAACGCTTCTAATTATCGCTATAAAGTCCTTTATTTTTCGTTCGTCACAGCCAATTTTTCGCATCAAACCATTCAAATCACCTTTGCCAAGTAGAGAAAGATTATCTAAGAGAACTGAGAGCTCATCACACATTAAGCCTTTCTCTAATATCTGAAGCCTTAAGCATTCTGATAAGTTTCTAGCAAATAGCCCTGTCGGTTCTGAACTCTGTAGCTTTTTTAAAACGCTCTCAAGATCGATGTAAGGCACCTTTGTGTCGATATGAATTTCGTCAAGTGATTTTCCCAACCAGCCTGATGGCTCTATTGCTTCCAAAAAATGTCTTGCGATGAAATGTTCCTTTGGAGAATTTAACAAAAAAGGTAACTGATCCTCAATGTGCGCAATCAACGATTTTTCATGGTTAGGTACGATGGATGCTATTAAGTCCCAATCTTCGCCATTATTTGATTTATTATTTCCAACAACTCCATAATCGATGTTCGCATTGTCGAAGCGGTTATCATAATCCTCATTATTAGTGGGATCATCTCCAAAATCAGTTTGTTCTTTTGCTGTTACCTGCTCACTATTAGAGTCATTTTTGTTCGACAAGTCGACCGCAGGCTCATTATTTTCTGATGCCTGGGTTTCTTCTTCTACATTTATAAATGGATTGTCAAAGGTTTGTTCCTCCAAAAACTGCTTCAGTTCCAGGTTAGTCAACTGAAGCAATTTTATAGCTTGTTGGAGCTGTGGGGTCATTACTAATGACTGTTTTTGTTTGATGTTTAAAGATTGGGATAATTGCATTTCAAATCTCCTTATAAAATCATGAAAGCAGAATTCGCTTAAAACTCAAAAAAATCAATTTGACGAGCTTTAACGTCGGCTTTTTGAAAAATTTATGCAACAAAATCAATGATTTGTATTTTCTTCTCAAGAAAATAGAAAACAATTGTGTCAAAAAATTACTATGAAAAAGTAAAATTATAAGTTAATGTGTTCAGGAAAAAAGATGTTTAGAATAAAACAGAAAAATACTCCAGAGGGACCTTGCTTTACGTGCAGGTTAATTAGATCTTTTATAATGGCTACAGTAATGCTTATAGTGTTAGGATTAGTCGCCAGTGACAAAATGCATTTGTTGACATTTATTTCTACAGATTTAATAGCAATACTCGTTTTAGTGTTTGGACTAGTTTTATTTTTGTTTAAGCTCTGGCAGTGGAAAACAGATAAAATCGAAAAGAAAATGTAAATCTAGTATTTTTATCTATCCCTTACCAACCTTACCGCTAGATCTTTGATAGGAGAAAATCTATTAAAGGAGAAACCAGTGTGGAAATTTACGCTAACGTAGAATTTACTGTTGAAAATACTGCGGTTACTTGTCCAGTAAGGCGCATTGTCTGTGTTGGGAAAGATTTTTTCGTTTATCTTAGGAGAAGGGCAGCTCTTACAAACTATAGATGTAAGCTCTGCCTTTGAAGGTAATCGCCAATTTCCGCCTAGTTGTTCATTAGCAATATTTATCGCTTCTGGTACGAGATCTAAAGAAAGGTTTACAATTTTTCCTGAACACTTATTCCCATCCCACCTCTGGCCAACGGAACATCTTAACCATTCAATTTTATGTTCCAGATCTATAACTATGTGGTCTTTTATTATAAATCTACTCCCACTAGAATAGCAAACGCCGCCAGTCAATATTAAAATCCAACATATAGCTATTAGTCGTAAATTTAACATAGAATTAGTTTTCTTGTATTTGTATATAACATTATTATATTCATAAACAAGTTTGATGCCAAAAATTTTCATTTTTTAAATTAGTTGAATTTTTTGGTACTATAATTGCAATGGTTATTGTTGCAGGTAACAAAATATTTTGAGGATAAAGGAGAAACCATGGATATAGCCTCTCTTCTAGGATTAATTGGAGCTCTTGGATTTATTATTTACGCAATGGTTTCGGGCGGCGGCGTTGGTCCTTTTATAGATGTACCTTCACTAGCTATCGTTTTTGGTGGAACTTTCTTTTGTGTCATGTACACATGTCCTTTACCAACGTTTCTTGGTTCTTTCGGTGTAATGGCAAAAGCTTTTTTTCCGCCCGTGAAACCTCAAGATGAATTAGTAACAAAGATGGTGGAATTAGCGGGTATTGCCAGGAAAGATGGAATGATGGCACTTGAAGGTCAAGATGTGCCTGATAAGTTTTTTTCC
>CACELY010000018.1 GCA_902560505.1 uncultured Alphaproteobacteria bacterium | reverse complement strand
AGTAGTAGGATCCTTGCTAGGCTTTAGTAGACAGACGTAACGGAGGCTAACACCGTTATCAAGCCCAATTTGTTTATCACGATTCGGTTTTTTATTCAGTGATTTTGCAGCTTTAACACATGCATTTTTTGTTAGATAGGATCGATTCAGATCACTAATAGAATGCGATACATCGAACCCAATGCCACTTACTACAGAAAATAGGAATAAACCCCAGATCTGGTCAACCATTAGAGAACTCCCTTTATAACAATAAATACTATTAGTTGGTAATAATACTACTCGTAATTTCCTATTCATGATAGACCAATAAATGTCTTCATTAGGAGAAATAGTTGACAAAAATATATTTGGCATACGGATCGAATTTAAACCATCGACAAATGGCGGACAGGTGCCCCAATGCAAGATATCTGGGAAATACAATGCTGAAAGACTGGAGACTAATATTTAAGTCGGTCGCTACTATTGAAAAAGATTTAGGTAAACATGTACCTGTAGGAGTTTTTCAAATCACTGAGGAGTGTGAAAAAGCTCTGGATATTTATGAAGACTATCCACAGTTATACGATAAGAAGGAATTAAATGTAATATTAGATGGCACTCAGGTGACAGCAATGACCTATATTATGGTTGGAAAATATGGCATTGCTCCACCATCTAGAAAGTATTTCAATGTGATTAGCGAAGGCTACAAAAACTGCGATTTAAACTTAGATTTTTTACTGGAGGCCCATGAAAATTCTATTATAGCTGACAGTGGTAAAGGATATGAAAGTGCTCGATGGAAGCAATGATCAGCTAGTATCTAACGCATTTTTTTAAGTAATAAGGGCAGTATTTACTACTGCCCTTATTTTTCGATTTTAGTCTTCCTCTGGTAAAACTAAATTAAGTATGACTGCGACTATAGCTGTTGGTGCGACAGCTGAAGTAGCTAACACTTTTACTACACCTGGAAGATATTGAACCGCGGAAGGTACTAAATTCAAGCCTAACCCTACAGCCAATGAAACAGCGATTATAACCATATTTCTTCTATTAAGTTTAACTTCACTTAATACATTTAGGCCGGCTGCTGCCACCATTCCGAACATAACTATAACACCGCCGCCTAATACTGGAAGTGGCATAGAGGCTATAATTGCACCTATTTTTGGAATCAGGCCACAGACAACCAAAAATATTGCTCCAATTGTCACTACATGACGAGACATAACCCCTGTCATACCTACTATACCGACGTTTTGGCTAAATGAGGTATTTGGTAACCCTCCAAAAACTCCCGCTACAGCGCTACCCAGTCCATCGGCATATGTTGCACCTGAAATTTCTTCATCGGTTGCTTCTCTACCTGCCCCAGCCTTTGTAGTTGCTGATGTGTCTCCGACTGTCTCTATCGCAGAAACGATACAAACCAATGTAACTGCGATTACAGCACCGAGACTGAATTCAAAGCCATAAGGTAATGGTGTGAGGCCGGAAAACCAACTCGCTTTAGCTACGGGTGCAAAGTTGACCATTCCTTGCGCAAACGCAAGGATGTAACCAGCTATTATACCAATTAATACAGCCGCATTCGATATTAAGCCTTTCCCAAAAAACTTACATATCAAAGCAACAATTACAACAGCACCTGCTACACTCCAATGCATTAGAGAGCCAAAGCTTTCCGCTTCCATTTGGAATTTTGCAGCGCCTCCAGCGGCATACTTGATTGCAACTGGAATTAAATAAAGGCCAATTGCTAGGATAACTAGCCCCGTAACCAGTGGTGGAAATAGCCACCTGATGTCTTTAATTACAGCACCAAGTAGAAAGTGAATTACACCTCCTATTATACAGGATGTTAATGCAACGGATAGACCTTGGGTTGCGGCAATACCTGCTAATACGCCCACAAAAGCAAAGCTAGTTCCTTGCATGATAGGTAGCCTTGCACCCACTGGCCCAAAACCGACTGTTTGAAATAGTGTTGCTATACCGGCAAAAAGCATAGCCATTTGAATTAAATAGATCTGCTCTGCTCCTCCAAATGCCAATCCTGCAGCACCAGCCACTATTACCGATGGAGTAACATTAGAAGCAAACATAGCAAGGACATGTTGAAGTCCCAAGGCGCTAGCTTCTCCTAATGGTGGTGTCATGTTTGGATCTGCGTATTGACTATTTATATTTGAATTACTCATCAATTTCTCCTTATATTGTTGTTGATAGAGTACTAGACACAAGATATGCTAATTAAGTATCCATGGCAATATCTTAACGCCTCGGTAGTTTTTCAGTGGTTAAACTGTGACAAAGTTCCTACACTACTTAAATCCAACTAATTAAAAGACACGCAAGTTGAATAATAAAATTGAAAATACTTTATTCCAGTGCAGAGCAATAAATAAGGAATTTGGAAACGTTAGGGCAAATAACGACATTTCTATAAATGTAAGATCTTCCCAAATCCATGCATTATTAGGCGAAAACGGAGCTGGAAAATCTACGCTTGTAAAAATCATCTATGGGTTGCTCCAGCCAGACAGCGGTAGTATGACATTTTTAAATGAAGAATATTCCCCAAAGAGTCCCAAGGATGCAAGAGCCTTAGGCGTCGGTATGGTATTCCAACACTTTTCTTTATTTGAACCCCTGACGGCATTTGAAAATATCTTAGTGGGATTAGATAAGGAGCTTGGTGAAAAGGAACTCCATGCGAGTGTAATAATGTTATCTGAAAGTTATGGCTTAGAAGTAAATTTATCTTCTTTTATAGGAGATTTATCAGCTGGAGAACGGCAAAGAGTTGAAATTATCCGTGCCTTGATACAAAAGCCAAAGCTTTTGATTATGGATGAACCAACATCGGTTCTCACACCATTTGAATGTGAGAGCTTATTTAAGACTTTGAAAAAATTGGCTAGCGAAGGAACTTCTATTCTTTACATATCACACAAGTTAAAGGAAATTGCCGATTTATGTGACACGGCGTCTGTTCTCAGAAAAGGCGCAATAGTTGGCGAGTATGATCCAAAAAAAATGACACCAAGAGAGCTTGGAGAGATAATGGTTGGCCAATCATTATTCGAACCTAAACGACCAGTGGCAGCAAATAAAAGTAACAAAGTTCTTTCTGTAAAAATAAACGAAGTTAAACCTGATACACAGTTTGGAGTGACATTAAAAAATATTGATCTTGCGGTTTATCAGTCCGAAATTCTAGGCATTGGGGGAGTTGCGGGTAATGGACAAGAAGAACTAATGCAAGTTCTCACGGGAGAGAAAAAAGATCGGAATGTTTCTATCAAATATATGGATAATGATATTGAAATGCTCAATCCTCGAGAAAGGCGAGAAATTGGGTTGGCTTTTGCTCCTGAAGAAAGACTTGGACATGCAGCCGTTGGAAATCTTAATTTATTGGAGAATAGCCTTATAACAGACCCTAAAAAACGCTTTCAAATGAAAATGGGTTTTATCGATTTTAGTGAATTAAATGAATATACGAATGAAATAATTGAGAAATTTAACGTAAAGACCACTGGTGTAAGTGCACTTGCTTCATCACTGTCTGGTGGTAATCTCCAGAAGTTTGTTGTTGGAAGAGAGATTGGGCAAAAACCTTCCTTATTCATAGTAAACCAACCTACATGGGGTGTAGATGCTCTCTCAGCGGCAAATATAAGACAGGCAATTGTTGATATAGCAAATACAGGTGCTGCTATTATTTTAATAAGCCAAGACTTGGATGAGATCCTTGAAATATCAAATAAGGTTGCTTTTTTGACAAATGGGAATCTTTCAATACCGACTAACACTATGGATATAAAAACAGACGAAATCGGTGCAATAATGGGTGGTATAAGTGATTAGAGGTATGCTTTATGTTTAAGCTAATTCCGAGAGAAAATGTTTCTCCGGTTCTTTCTTTGCTGGGCCCATTATTTTCCGTTGGGCTCACGATGATAGTTGGAGGAATACTATTTTATTTTCTAGGAGTAGATCCCTTTGCCGCTATAAAAATGATATTTTGGGATCCTTTAATGAGCGAAACATTTTCAACATACTCTATTCCACAAATTTTTATAAAAGGGGCTCCTTTGATTTTGATCGCGCTCGGCCTCTCTGTTGGCTTCAAAGCAAATGTCTGGAATATAGGAGCAGAGGGTCAGTACATTATGGGAGCCATATTTGGTGCATCATTTGCACTTTCTCTTTATCCGTTGGAAAGTATTGTTATTTTTCCTGCAATGATACTAATCGGTGTCATAGGAGGATGTTTATGGTCAATGATTCCAGCTTTTTTGAAAGTCAAGTTTCAAGTCAACGAGATACTAGTTTCTCTAATGCTAGTATATGTAGCGGAGCAAATTCTAGCTCTTGCATCATTGGGATTTTTAAGAAATCCGGATGGTGCTGGTTTTCCTGGTTCTCGTAATTTGAACCAATACACATCAGCCTCAAACGCTGAGATTATTGCGGGAACTGGAATACATCTGGGAGTGCTACTTTCTTTATTGCTGGTCATTTTTTTCTACGTGCTATTATTTCGGCACAGCCTGGGGTTCAAAATAAAGCTACTTGGAAATTCCCCAAAAGCGTCAGGTTTTTCTGGCGATAACCCCAACAAGCTCATCTTTCTTTGTTTAACTTTGTCAGGAAGTTTAGCTGGTTTGGCTGGAATAATGGAAGTAGCTGGACCTGCGGGACAGATCAACATTGACTTTAATGTCGGCTACGGATTTACGGCTATAATAGTAGCATTTCTTGGCAGGCTAAACCCTATTGGCATTTTTTTCGCTGGTATAGTCATGGCACTAACTTATGTTGGGGGAGAGCTTACGCAATTCATGCTTAATTTACCAGCTGCCGCAATCCAGGTTTTCCAGGGAATGCTTTTATTTTTCTTGCTCTCATTTGATCTCTTTGTTCATTACAAAATAAAACTCAAAGGAAATAAGTAAATGGATCTTTCGGAAATTAATTTCGCTGTCTTGGTTGCTAGCCTAATCGTGGCCTCAACACCGCTTGTTCTAGCGGCTCTTGGGGAGTTGATTGTTGAAAAATCAGGTGTCTTGAACCTTGGTGTTGAAGGCATGATGATAATAGGTGCGGTTACCGGTTTTATAGTTGGAGTAGAAACTGGGTCTGCCTATATTGGGATGATGGCGGCAGCAATGGCAGGAGCACTTCTTTCTCTACTATTCGCATTTATTATTTTGATAATGCAGGCTAATCAGGTGGCGTCGGGCCTAGCCTTAACTATTTTTGGGCTGGGAATAGCAGCTCTAATGGGTCACCCTTACACTGGTATAAAATCACCACAAATTTCAACCATTTCAATTCCTATTCTAAGTGAAATCCCAGTACTCGGAACAATGTTTTTCCAACATGATTTGATAGTTTATCTATCGCTAATATCTGTGCTAGTCATTTGGTACTTTCTTAATCGTATGAGAGCAGGACTCATCCTCAGATCAGTAGGGGAAGATCATGATGTAGCACATTCATTAGGTTACAGAGTAGTAACTATCCGGTTTTTGGCTATTACTTTTGGTGGAGCGATGGCCGGAGTTGGAGGAGGATATCTATCACTCGTGAGAGTTCCACAATGGACAGAGGGAATGACGGCCGGGGCAGGCTGGATTGCCCTTGCTCTCGTTGTATTTTCGGGATGGAGACCCTTTCGGTTACTTATAGGAGCCTATATTTTCGGCGGTATAACAATTCTTCAGCTAAACTTGCAAGCAATTGGGGTAAATATAAACATTGCGTTATTATCTATGGCTCCATATCTTGCAACGATATTAGCTTTAGTGGTAATATCAATGAGTCGATTCCGCGGGAATAGGGGAGCTCCGGGATGTTTAGGTAGATCGTTTGTGAAGATAACATAACACTTATTTAAAAATGGAGAGAATATGAGACAATTTATGAAATATTTTTCAGCTTCTTTTTTATTCATATCAATGGTGATTACTTCAAGTATCGCTATTGCAGCGGATTATAAAGTAGGCTTTATATATATTGGTCCTCCAGGGGACCACGGTTGGAATTATCAACATGACGTCGGGAGAAAAGCTGTGGATGAGGCTTTCGGAGATAAAGTAGAAACAGTCTTCCAAGAAAATGTTCCAGAAAGTGCTGACGCTGAACGCGTAATGACCCAAATGGCTCTCTCTGGGGCAGATATGATTTTTGCTACGTCTTTTGGTTACATGGAACCCGTGCTAAATGTTGCAAAGAAGTTCCCGAAAGTAAAATTTGAACATGCCACTGGATATATGACTGCCGATAATGTCTCAACTTATAGTGCGAGGTTCTATGAAGGCAGAACAGTGGCAGGTCATATTGCAGGAAAGATGACCAAATCCAATACAATTGGATATGTCGCATCATATCCCATTCCTGAGGTTGTTAGAGGGATAAATTCTGCTTATCTTGCCGCAAAGAAAGCTAATCCAAATGTGGAATTCAAAGTTATCTGGATTTTCACATGGTATGACCCTGCTAAAGAGGCTGATGCCGCAAAAACCTTAATTTCCCAGGGTGCAGACGTCATATTACAGCACGTTGATAGTTCTGCTATAATGACCGTCGCTGAAGAAGCGGGTGTGTATGCCTTTGGTCAGGCATCCGATATGAGTGCCTTTGGCCCTAATGCTCATCTGACGGCTATTATCAATGGATGGGCTCCATATTATGTAAAAAAGGTTAAACAGGGTATGGACGGAACTTGGAAGGGTGCTGAGCAAACTTTCGATGGAATTGGAGCGGGCATGGTCATTATTGGACCTCTTTCCGATAAGATTCCAGATAGTGTAAAGAAAGAGGCAATGGAAATCAGAGATGGTATTGCTTCGGGAACACTTCATTCCTTTACAGGTCCAATCAATAAGCAAGATGGTTCGCCATGGCTAAAAGCTGGCGAAACAGCTGACATGGGTACTTTACTAGGCATGAACTTCTATGTTGAAGGTATTGAGGGTGATATCCCGCAATAAGGTAAATTTGATAGTGGAAAAAGGCCCTACCAAGGGCCTTTTTTTTGGAGATTTGGTAAAAAATGAAAATATTTAAAGGAAGAATTTTTTCGTTTTTAAGGAAACCAGAAGATATTAATGATACTGGTAGCTACATCTATCTAGAAAAAGGAGGAGTAACATTTGATGATAAGGGAATTATCATTGAAGTTGACGATTATTCCAAACTTAGTAAGAAATACGAGAATACTGAAACAATAGATTTTGGATCTAAAATAATCTTTCCTGGGTTCATAGATCTACACAATCATTTCCCCCAAACACAGGTAATCGCTTCATATGGAACAAAATTACTTGAATGGCTAAATAAATATACTTTTCCAAATGAAAGCTTATTTGTTGATGATGAGCATTGTGATAGAGAGTCAAAAATATTTTTAGATTTATTAAATCATAATGGTATTACAACTTCCGTTTCATTTGGATCGGTGCATCCTAATTCAGTAGAATATCTATTTCAGGAAGCACTTAGAAGAAACATGTGTGTTATTGCTGGTAACGTATTGATGGATAGGAATGCGCCAGATACAGTTCTAAAGAGAGCAGATAAAAGCTATTTAAGTAGCAAAAAGATAATTGGTAAGTGGCATAATGTCAGCCGTTGCAAATATGCAATAACACCTAGATTTGCAATAACGTCCACTCCTGAGTTGATGGAAGTTTCTCAAACCTTATGCGCTGAAAATAAATCGTGTTATGTGCAAACGCATCTATCTGAAAATATAGACGAAATTAAAACAACACTGGAACTATTTCCAGATCAAAAAGATTACCTATCTATTTATGACAAATATAAGTTGCTCTCGAACAAAACATTATTAGCTCATTCTATACACTTGGAAATGAACGAGATTGAGAGAATGAAAGAAACCAAGTCCATTGCTGTCCATTGCCCAACATCAAACCTATTTCTAGGAAGTGGGCTATTTAAATTTAAAGAGTTAGAAGAGAAAGGAGTAAGAACCGCAATAGCAACAGATGTAGGAGGCGGTACATCCTTCTCAATGTTAAGAACGCTGGACGAAGCGTACAAAATTCAGCAATTAGGAAACTATAGCCTTAATCCCCTAGCTTCATACTTTTGGTCAACTATGGGTAATGCAGAGTGTCTAGGACTTCAGGATCAAATCGGAACAATCAAGACCGGAAACTATGCTGACTTGATAGTTTTAAATAGTAAAAGTACTCCTTTAATGAGACATAGAATGGAAAAATGTAAAACGATTGGAGAAGAACTATTCATCCTTCAGACCTTGGGAGATGATCGAGCGATAGACTCGGTATTTATTGCTGGTAAAAAAATTAAATAACCTTACTGCTGATTTTTCAGCCTTATTTCTGCGATTTTGTGTATCTCCTCTATAGCTGTATCAAACTCTGTTTCAACAGTATTTTGTAGCCTCACCTCAATATTTCTAAATACTTCTTCTTTTTTTAAGCCTGATACAGCGATAATAAAAGGAAATTTGAATTTATTCATGTAGTCTTTGTTTAACATGCTCAATAGATTATATTCAGCTCCAGAAAGATTATCTAGACCAGCTCGGTTTTGTTCTTTCTTTGAATGGGCTGTTAGGTTGTTCTGTTGTCCCTTCTTAATACCTAATTCTGGATGTTCTAAAATTAGTTTCATTTTGGATTGATGATCCATCTTGGTTACGTAGTCCTTCATTAAGCTCAATATTTCCAAGGGTGACAAGGTATCCAAACGCTGGTGCTCGTATATTGCAAGCGCTATATGAGGTGAATTTTCATACAAGCTGCCATAATGCCTAATGAATTTTTCTTGCTCCAAAGGTTGCCTTTTCTTTGGTTGTTTTTTGTCTCGTTATAGTTACCATGTAATTACAAAAAAAAAAGAGCTTTTAATAAATGACAGGTCTTACCACACATGTTTTAGATTTGACGCTAGGGAAACCGGCGGATGCACTTGAAATTAGTTTTTATACTACGCAGTCAGACAGGAAAGAATTGATTGCTCATTTTGTAACCAATTCTGATGGAAGATTAAATAAGCCAATATTTGATCAGTCAAATATTCGAGAAGGATGGTATGAAATGGTATTTCATGCTGGAAAATATTTGGTGGCAAAACATAAAATGAAAGAAACGGATTTATTTTTTGATAATATTTCTATCTGCTTTCAAATTAATGACCTAAAGCAACACTATCATGTCCCTCTGTTACTATCTAAGTTCGGCTACAGTACCTATCGAGGCAGTTAAGCATGGATTTTGATTATCTTGAGTGGATAGAATTTATGGTTCGATGGTTTCATGTAATTGCTGGAATTGCATGGATAGGATCTAGCTTTTATTTTATTGCGCTCGACCTAAGTCTAAGAAAATCATCCTCATTGCCTAAAGAGGCACACGGAGAGGCTTGGCAAGTTCATGGAGGTGGTTTTTATAATTTGGTAAAATATCTCGTGGCTCCAAATCATCTACCCGATCACTTAACTTGGTTTAAGTGGGAGGCTTACGCTACATGGATTACCGGTGCAGCGCTATTCATACTCGTCTACTATCTTGGTGCTGAACTATATCTAATTGATTATGAAAAAATTGAATTATCTAAAACTGCTGCTGTTTTAATATCAATAGCAGGTGTTATATTTGGATGGGTGATATACGATCTAATATGCAGATTGCTGGTTGGCAAATCTAATTTAGTATTGTCAATTGTACTATTAATATTTTTTGCATTTTTGTCTTGGACATCCTATTCATTACTAAGTTCGAGAGGGGCTTTTATGCAGATGGGAGTAACTCTTGGTACGATAATGGTAGCAAATGTTCTGATGATAATTATTCCAGGTCAGAAAAAAGTTGTAGCACAATTAATCGCCAAGAAGACACCCAGCCCTAAATATGGTATCCGTGCAAAACAAAGATCTCTTCACAACAACTATTTGACCCTTCCTGTAATCTTTATAATGATCGGCAATCATTATCCTACCGCCTATGCTACCTCCTATTCTTGGGTGATAATTGTATTGACCATAATTATAGGAGGCCTTGTTAGACATTTTTTTAATGAGAGACACGCTGGTAACAAGAGCCCGTATTGGGTTGCAATTCCAATTGTAATCCTATCATGGGGTTCTCTAATGTTGTCTGAAGTTGACGAACCTAGTTTGGACCAACTATCGCCAGAAAAGCTAAGCCTAATCGAAAGCTCATTTTCAAAAGAATTCAAAGATAATATTATGGAGGTGACGGCTTATAAATGTTCCACTTGCCATGTTATGGAGCCATCTTGGGAAGGAATGAAAAAACCTCCTAAAGGGGTTTATTTGAGCGAATTCAGTCACTTGATTAATAATTATGAAACTATTTATAAGCAGGTTGCAGCGTCAAGGGCGATGCCACCTGGCAATATTACTTTTTTAGAAGACGAAGAGCGGTTATTGTACGCAAACCTTTTTCATAAGATCGAGGAAATATTAAGAGAAGAGAAGTGAGCAGTATGGAAACGAAACTTAGAGATCTAGAAGGTTACCATGGCGAAATTCCTCACTTTAGCTGGCCGGGGGGTAGAAAGTTGGCGGTTCAATTCGTTTTGAACTTAGAAGAAGGTGGTGAAAATTCAATAATCTATGGAGATAAGCATTCCGAGACTTTTCTTTCAGAGATCATAGGTGCCGAGCCATTTTTTGGTCAACGACACATGTCTATGGAAAGTTTATATGAATATGGTACTAGAGCCGGTGTTTGGCGAATTTTAAAACTATTCAGAGAAAGACAAATCCCGATAACAATTTTCGCTGTAGCACAAGCTTTGGAAGAAAATCCAAGAATTGTAGATCAAATTTTGAAAGATAATCATGAGATTTGTTCTCATGGACTAAGATGGATAAACTACAAAGATGTTCCCAGAGCCACTGAAAAAGAGCATATGCAAAAAGCAATAGAGATTCAAAAAAGAATTTGTGGAGAAAGACCTATGGGTTGGTACACAGGTCGTACCTCAGAGAATACAAGGGATTTGGTTTGTGAAGAAGGGGGCTTTCTTTATGACTCAGACGACTATAGTGATGACTTACCATTTTGGTCTAAAATGACAAAAAAGCCGCACTTAATTATACCTTACACTCTTGATACTAATGACATGAGATTTCTAACCCCGCAAGGATTTCATAATGGCGAGCATTTTTTTAATTATCTTAAGGATAGTTTTGACTGTCTATACGACGAAAGGCATGAAGGTTCTAAGATTATGAACATTGGACTTCATTGTCGTATAATTGGAAAACCGGGAAGGTTCCCGGCACTAAAAAAGTTTGTTGATTACATTCAGTCATTCAGCGATGTCTGGTTTACAACTAGAATAGGAATTGCGAGGCATTGGAGAAAGGTACTACCACATGAAAAATGAAGACAAATTAATAGTATCAAAAAAGGTTAATTTGGCATCACCGAAAGCAGGGGCAAAAATCATTGATGTGTCTGACGACTTTTTTGCAAAATGTGATCGAATGTTAAATGACACTGATCCCATTTTCATTGACGATAAATATGATGATCATGGAAAATGGATGGATGGTTGGGAAAGCCGTAGAAAAAGAGTAGAGGGAAACGACTGGGCTATAATTGGCTTAGGAGGCAGATGTTCTATAGAGGATGTAATAATTGATACCAGACATTTTACTGGGAACTATCCGCCAGCTGCCTCGCTAGATTTCTCATCTAACCATAGTTATGAAGCAGGATCTTTGGACTGGCACACACTTCTTGAAAAACAGATTTTGAAAGGAGATCACATAAATGAATTTAAGCTTCTAAAAAATAAAGATGTAACCTATGTAAGATTAAATATTTTCCCAGATGGAGGTATAGCGCGGCTTAGACTTTTTGGAGATCTTATTCCCTTTTCTCAGTATCTATCTAAAGATTTAGAATTATCTGCTCTAAAAAATGGAGGCAAAATCGTTGGGTATAATAACGCACACTATGGCAACGTAAACGCTCTCCTTTCTGAAGGTAGAGGAACTACAATGGGTGACGGGTGGGAGACTCGGCGTAGGCGTGTCCCTGGAAATGATTTTATAATCATTGAGTTAGGAACACCTGGGCTAATTTCGAATGTAGAAATAGATACCTGTCACTTCAAGGGTAATTTTCCAGATAGAGCTTCAATTCAAACAATTGATTTAAAAAATGAAAAAGACAAAATAAAAGCATTTGAAGCTTCTAGTAACTGGGAATTTTTTTTAGATGAGAAAAAATGCAAACCAGACTTTATTCATAACTTTGGAAAAAATGATTTCTTACACGAAAAAACGGTCTCCCACGTGAGATTAAACATCTATCCTGATGGGGGAGTTTCGAGATTTCGAATTTTTGGTCAACCAGTAAGCTAAAATGCATTTAAATTTGGAAAAGCTGACCGTAAGCCAGAAATTGTTCGAACCTTTTGGTGATTTAATTTCAAAAGGGATGGAAAATAATAAATTTCTGATAAATCAGGGATATTGTGAGAGGTTTGATGAGGTAGCGACGGTACAAGTGCTTGACAAAAAAGCCAATCCAATCATTTCAATATTTTCTGCTACTCCTAGAAAAAGACCGATAAAAATTGATTATCTGGAGATGCATCCTCTGGCATCTCAAGCATTTATGCCAATACAAAAAATAGATTGGCAAGTAGTCGTGGCAAATGATAATGACGGATCCCCAGATCTTTCTTCAATCAAGTATTTCCAAGTGCCAGGTAATGTAGGTATAAATTACAATCCAAAAGTTTGGCATTTTCCACTGCTCGTTAATACAGCTCAAGATTTTTTGGTTATCGATAGATCATCAGCATTGGATGCAGGCAAAGAAAATTTGAGAGAGTTTTTTTTTCAAAGCAATGGTAATGAGATTTATATAGAGTGATCATTATGCACCGCAGCTAAAATTTTTGAAGGTGTTGCGGGAGCATTTAATAAATCTGCATTTGATGTTTCGCTAGCCATTGAGACAGCATTTTTCAAAGCCAAAAAGTGAGAAATCGATAGTAATAAAGGGGGCTCACCGACAGCTTTTGATCTAAATATTGTCTTCTCTTCATTAGGAGTATTCTCTAATAGCTTAATATTAAATTCAGGTGGTACATCTCGGCTTCCAGGTATTTTATACGTTGAGGGGCCAAGAGTTAAAAGTTTGCCTTCTGGATTAAAATATAGTTCTTCACACGTTAGCCATCCTATACCCTGGATGAAACCTCCTTCTATCTGCCCTCTATCAATTAGGGGGTTGAGAGAGCTCCCACAGTCTTGAATGATGTCTGCCCTAAGTATTCGACTTTCTCCTGTATCAACATCTATAATTGCTTCCGATACTGCCGCTCCCCATGTGAAATAAAAATAGGGGCTTCCCTTAAATTTTTCCTGATCCCATGAGATTTTTGGTGTTTTATAAAAGCCTGTTGATGAAAGAGATATCCGATTTTCCCAGCAGGAAAACGCTAATTCCTTAAAGGTCATACTTTTATTTCCGCTTAGTATCAGACCGTTCTTAAATTCAATAGAAGAGGGTGGCTTTTGAAAAACTTTGCTCGCGTGTTTAAGCATTCTTTGTTTAATAACAGTAGCTGCTTTCCACGCAGCCATACCATTAATATCGGAGCCAGACGATGCAGCTGTAGCTGAGGTGTTTGGGACCTCATCCGTATTTGTTCCAGAAATATGTACATAGTCGATAGGAATATTGAAACATTCTGAGACAACTTGAGCCACCTTAATAAATAGGCCTTGTCCCATCTCTGTTCCACCATGATTTAGTCTCACCGAACCATCTGTGTATACATGGACTAAAGCTCCTGCTTGATTTAAGGATACTTTATTAAAAGATATCCCAAACTTGGCAGGCATGAAGGCAATTCCTTTTCTGTAAGGCTGATTTTTATTAATTTGCGACGTGTTAAACCTTTCTACAAGAAGCTTTCTTTTTTCTAGACCTGCGAAAGTTTCCATCTCATTTATTATTTTCTCAATTTTAATATTTTTAACTATTTGCCCATAGGGTGTTTTAATTCCATTTTTAGGGGAATAATAATTTTCACGTCTAAGCGCATCTAAATCGATTCCTAGAAATCGAGAAACTCTTTCAAGAATAGTCTCAATTGCAAGCATTCCTTGAGGGCCACCAAAGCCTCTAAACGCCGTGTTAGAAACGGTGTTTGTTTTACATATATAGCCTCGTGCTGTAAAATCTTTAAAAGAGTAACAATTATCTAAATGGGTCAATGCCCTCGACATTACAGGAGCTGACAGATCGCAGACATTACCTGCATTGCTAAGCAATGTTATATCTAATCCCTTAATTTTTCCTTTTTTGTTGAAACCTACGGAGTATTTCACTTCAAAGTCATGACGTTTCCCAGATGATGCCATGTCATCTTTGCGATTAAGACGAAGCTTAACAGGCTTTTCCAAAACGTATGCTCCCAGAGCTGCTATGGCGGCGTATATTGTTGACTGGCTTTCTTTACCTCCAAAGCCTCCGCCAAGTCTCCTGACCTTACTAGAGATCTTGGCCGCTGGAATATTTAAAACGTTGGATACACCATGCTGGACTTCAGTTGGGTGTTGTGTGCTTGACCAGATTGTGAACTCAGAGTTTTCATGCGGAATGGCAAGAGCAATATGTGTCTCCAAATAAAAGTGATCTTGACCTCCCATAGAAAATGAACCTTTAAGTTTATGGGGTGCCTGCTTAATCTGTTCGTTTGCCTTACCTCTCTCAAAGTGAATTGGTTTTAAAAAGAAGTTTTTTTTCTTGAACGCTAAATCCAAGTCTAATATCGGTGTTTTATCTTTTTTATAGACAATCTTCACTTCATTTACGGCTGCCCTTGCTCTCTCCATTGATGAAGCAACAATGAGCCCGATAGGTTGGCCTACATAAGTCACCTCTTTTTCTGCAAAGATTGGCTCATCTGCAAAAATAGGCGCTATATCATTCCTACCAGGTATGTCTTTTGCTGTAATAACTGTAATGCTTGGATCAAATTTTTTTGCTTTTTTGGTCTCAATAGAAATTATCATACCAGAGGGTATTTCTGAGAGGATAAGAGCTCCATGCAAAGTATTTTCTGACAATGGAATATCGTCTATGTACTCGGCTCTTCCCGTAAGTTGTCTAAAAGACGAGTCTTGGTAGTGCGACTTTCCAACTGAAATATTATTTTTGTTATCTAACGCCATCAAATACTCATTATCGAATGTTGTTTCTCACCACTTATGGCGGATCTTTGCATTTTTTTTATCAATCCAACCATTGCAGCCGATCGATATTTTGCTGTCCCTCTAAGATCACTTATTGGAGAAATATCATGACTTAAAGCAGTTATTAGAGAGTTTTGGTTAAAGCGTAGATTACTATCCTTTAATAACTTACTCGTTTTATCTAATAACAAAGGCGTGGGTCCTACGCCCCCAGCAGATAAAATAATATTTTCTACAGTGTGGTTTTTAGCCATCTTAAATTTGGCTGCCAGCGATAAAGTTGATATATCTTGATCATACCTTTTTGATAGCTTCCAAGAAAAAATTGAATCTTCCTTTTTTGTTTTTGGTACCTTAACCTTGTATATAAGTTCATTGCGTTTCAGAGCGTTTTTTCTATATCCCTTAAAAAAATCTTTAATCGGAATAGTTCTTTCTCCTTTTGGACCGAGTAGAGACAATTGAGCCTCCAATACAAAAAATAGGGGGGCTAGGTCACCAATAGGGCTCGATGTCCCAAGATTCCCTCCAACTGTTGCGGCTGTTCTAATCTGTGGAGAACCAAACCTAATAATTGTATCCAGAAAGGGGGAGAAAAATTCACGGCATAACTCTTCGAATTTAGATAGTGTAACACTAGCTCCTATTTCAAAGGATGAAGACTTGGTCTTAATTGTAGACATTTCTTTAATATTTTTCAGAAATAATATTTTCTGTTCTTTAAAATTGGAGTCTTCCGCTTCAAGGTTCCAGTCTGTACCTCCAGACAAAACAGTATAATTTTTTTCCTTTGATATAAATTCAATTAGTTCTTTTTTGGAGTCTGGGTAAATGTAAGTTGTCTTTCCAAAAATTGCGGTCTTTAATTTTGAGCCTTTACTATTTATGGGCATTGGAAACTTTATTTTTTCTTTGAGAGATTGGATCCCGTTCACTATTGGTCTATACCCTGTACAGCGACATAAGTTTCCAGATAGAGAGTCATGGATAACGCTGTCAGAAGGGCTTTTATGTTTTTCTTTTAATGCAAGCGCTGCCATCACAAAGCCAGGTGTGCAAAACCCACATTGCGACGCCGCCTTGGAGTTTAGTGCTTGAATTAAAGGTTTAGCAGAGCTTAATTTGCTAGCACCTTCAATTGTTACTATATTTTTATCAATTATTTGTCCCACTTTTAAAATACAAGAGTTTACTGGTGCTAAAGATCCTTTTTCATCAAAAATCAATACAGAGCATGCACCACAGTCTCCCTCTGAGCACCCCTCTTTTGTCCCAGTAAATTTACAATTATGCCTCAAAAAGTTTAGCAAGCTTATATTGCTGTCTATATTACGTGCGTAAACTTTCTTAAAATTTACATAAAAGCTAGGCTCTGATTGTTTATTTTGCTTTTCCATTATAAATTTTCCAGCACAACTCGAAGTTTTTATCATACATCATTGTGAGACTTAAAAATATTGTAATTTTTCTGAAACTAAATATGAGTTAAATTTAGGGTTTATTTATTGTAAAATGACAACAAAGCAATTTTTTTTATGGTTAAGGGAGTTCAGAGCAAATGCCTAGTTTTGATATTGTTAGTAAATTGGATATGCAGGAAGTTGAGAATGCGATTTTTAATGCTAGTAAAGAGATCAACCAGCGATATGATTTTAAAGGTTCGAAGACCGATATTGAGAGAAATGAGAACTCATTAACTGTAGAAACAGAAGATGACTTGAAAGCAAAGCAAGTTAACGAACTTTTAATAGGCCATTTTGTTAAAAGAGGTATAGACCCCAAAGCCCTCAAAGTTAAATCAACGGAAAGCGCTTCAGGTAATCGAGTAAGGCAAAACTATGATTTGCTGGAGGGGATTGAACAAGACACATCAAAGAAAATTATTTCTTCTGTCAAGCAGAGTAAGTTAAAAGTGCAGGTAAAAATACAAGGTAATGAGCTTAGGGTTTCAGGGCAAAAGAAAGATAGTCTTCAGGAAGTTATTTCGTTAGCAAAAAAGCTCGATTTACCTCTTCCTTTACAATTTATAAATTTTAGAGATTAGACCTCGTATATATCGGAAAACTTTTCATCTAAATAATTCAAAAAGGGCTCAGGCGTGAAAGCCTTTCCCGTAGCTTTTTTGATCAGGTCAGCCGGTTCGTATAGGCTTCCATGCTGATGTATGTTCTCTGCTAACCAAGTGGTTGCTAATGATACGTCACCTTTCTCAAATCCGTCTGCAAGTGCAGGAATATCTTTTTGCATCTTTTCAAATAAACAACCGGCATTTAAGTTACCTAAAGTGTAGGTTGGGAAATACCCAAATGCACCGATTGACCAATGAACGTCCTGGAGAATTCCATCAGAGGCTTTTTCAACGTCACGGTCAAAATATTCCTTGAATCTTGCATTCCAGGCCTCGGGCAAATCCACAACTTCCAAATTTCTTCCAATTACCTCTACTTCGAGCTCAAAGCGAAGCATTATATGTAAATTGTAGTGAACTTCGTCTGCTTCAGTTCTAATAAAACCGGTTTCAACCTTATTAACCAAACGGTAGAATTCTTCTTCATCTCTAATACCAAATTCTCCAAAATAGCTTTTCATTTTCTTGAACAGCCACCGAGTGAATTGCCTAGATCTTCCTATTTGGTTCTCAAATATTCTAGACTGACTTTCATGAATGCCTAAAGATACGCCAGAACCGAGAGGCGAGTGTAAAAAGTCTGAAGACACGTTTTGCTCATAGCAAGCGTGCCCCACTTCGTGAATAGTACTGTATAAACAGTTAAATGGGTCCTTACTATCGACTCGGGTAGTAATTCGTACATCATCCCCACCACCTGAACAAAAAGGATGCGCTACAGTATCAATCCTTCCTCTATCAAAGTCATAGAAAAATGTCTTTGCTATTTCATGGGCGAGTTTTAATTGTTTTTCAGTATTGAAGTCACCTTCTAATACAGGTTTGGAAAGTTTCGCTTCACTTATTCTCTGCCGCAAATCTAAAAGTCTTGGCTTCATTTGTTCAAAAATACTGGAGGTCTCTTTTTTTGTCATTCCAAATTCGTAATCATTTATTAACCCATCGTATAAGTCTCCACTGGGAGATAGAAGGGATGCCTCTTCTCTCTTTAAATCAATTACCTTCTTTAAGTGAGGTGAAAACTCAGAAAAATCATTATTTTGTCTAGCTTGTTGCCAGGCCATTTGAGCTAAGGATGTGGTTGCAGCCAAATCAGATGCGAGTTTGCTTGGTATAGTTACCGCTCTGTCAAAGGCTCTCTTTATTAGTATATAAGCTCTTTTTTGAAAGGGTGTTTTAGGTTCGGCTTCGTTCAATAACTTTCTGACTGTCGGATTTTTCTTTCTATCGTGAATGACTTCCTCGAGTGCACCCATCTCCAACGCCCGAGAGTTACCACTCTTAGATGGCATCATTGTCTCCTGATCCCAGGCATTTCTACCAGCTACGGATTGAAGCAAACCGGTAGTTTTATTATAACTGATCAGCTGATCTATAGCGTCCATAAAGCTCTCAATTTTCTGATAATATGGTTATTTATTTACTAAAAAGCTAGCTAATCGACATTGCTGACCAATATAAATAGAGGATACTTAACAAACTTGCAACCCAACCTGCAGACCTCAAGCCGATAATATTCAAACCATACGCAATCACATAAACGAGACGAGCCCAAAAGAAAACTTGAACGGCTAACATGGTATTCGCACTACTCGTTTCAGTCATTGCAAGCGCTAGGATCACAGGAACTATCATCGCTAATGCAATGACACAATTTAGAATACTCCGCTCTAATCGTCCGGTAATGCCTGAAAAATTTACGCCTTCTCGACTACTGAATACAGGCATAATGCCAACGTTTACTAAGCTAGTAAGCTGTTGGACAAGGGTAGTTGCTATGATTAGAAGTCCGTAGAGACAAATATAGTACAGTTCGACGCTCATTTTTCATACCTCTTGTTTTTTATATTACTTATTTCAAAATAGTTTATTATAAAACCGTTTCAACTACAAAAAATGCATGATGGATGAAATTCAATTAAGAAATCTTTATGGTCCTGCTACTGAGAAAGCATCTGCGAAGATAATGAAAAGCTTGGATCCACATAGTGTCAGTTTCATAAATGCATCAAATTTTCTGGTCATGGGGACTTTTGACGGTGAAGATATTGATCTCTCACCCAAGGGTGATCCAAAAGGTTTTGTTAAAGTCATATCTGATGATCGCATTGAAATAGCTGACAGACCTGGAAACAATAGGATTGACGGGCTTCTAAATATTTCTAAAAACGCAACTGTATCCCTTATATTTTTCATTCCAAAGGTAACAGAAACACTTAGAGTTCAAGGGAAAGCCACGATATCAAACGACCCAAAAGTTCTCGAAAAACATAAATTAAAATCTAATTTACCAAAGACAGTTACAGTTATTAAACCAACAAAAGTATTTCTACATTGTGGCAAAGCACTACTTCGATCAAGTCTATGGAAGCCTGAAAGCTGGCCTCGTAAAAGACCCATACCCACGCTTTATGAAATGATTGAAGATCAGACAGGATTAAATTGTGAAATAAAAAAAGAAAACGACATTATAGAAATGTATGAACGTGAACTTTACGAAAATAAATAATGGATGCAACTTTTATGAATTATTTTATAAAAACAAAATGTGGATTAGAAAAGTACGATTTGCTCAAATCACGAAAAGGCATCTACGCAAAAATTAGATTTTATTGGTTCGTCCTCTTCGCATCAATTAGAGACTTAGGCCACAAAAAAAGGATTTAAAAAAACTTAAGTTAAAGTTGAGTAATCTCCCGTAACCTTTGCACTAATAAGAGCTAATTTTTCACTTCCCCAAAATATTTCTTCTTCAAAGACAAAGGTTGGCACCCCAAATATTCCCATAGATAGTGCGGTATCCATTAAAGAGGTCACACAGTTTTGATTGTTGCTCTTCCAAGATATGAAATCAGTGCTATCAAGTTGAAATTTGTCGATTAGATTTAAAAGCACCTTTTCATTTTCTATGTCTAGCTCTCTCTTCCAAAACAATTGAAAAGACTCTCGCAAAAAAGGCAACAAAGTTTTTTCCGATTTTTCTTTGACCCATAAATGAGCCATAGAAAATAATGAGCTATCCCAAATTTTTTGAGTACCTAAAATTGTTTTCCCTTGTAGATTAGCCATCCTTCTGCAATCCATGTAGGAATATTTAACTCTGCGCCACTGATGTGCTGTTCTATTTGAAGAGATTATCTTCCCTTCGTTATTGACCGTCGCACTTCCTAAATAGTCAGCAATATCCAGGGTGTATGGCAATATACTCCACTGTAATCCCAGTTGATCAAACATTTTAATTGCAGGGTCTAACGCCAAGTAAGCGTAGGGACTTTTTATGTCGATGTAAAAGTCAATTGAATTATCAGACATAAGTAACTCAACCTAAATGACTTTTAAGTGACACCATTTTGATTTATTTAAAGCTATAAACCGCTTAATCGGTCTTAGCGTATGTTTGTGCTGCGGTTGAGTTAAATTCGAACGCTACTACTTCTTCGTCACCTACTACCCAGCCATTGTGACCAGGTTCAATTACATAAACGTCACCAGGCCCAAAAACCTGTTCTGTACCGTCGTTATGCTTGGCAGCCATTTGACCAGAAATCACTGTTCCAACGTGTTTCGCTTGACAACTTTCTCCTCCAACCATTGGTTTGACGCATGTTTCCCAACTCCAGCCTGGCTGAAGAACAAGCTTTGCAGCCGCTATACCTCCTAGATCACAGACAGATACCTTTGCCTTGTCAGGCGCTCTCACTTCGTCTGGATTATCAAATGATTTTTTCATTACTGTGCTCATCTTTGCTCCTTTTTTTAGTTCAAATGTAAAACTAATAGAAATTATTCTAAAACTAAAGTATAACTATGATCCTTGAAATTAACCAAATATTTTTTATCTCTATCGAGGGGGATAGATGAACAAAACTACTAAAGAAAACTTCACGAGCGAAATAACACCGGCCTTTCAGTTCGGTCTTCCCTACATATTTGCACCATTAATGATAATCTCGTGGATATTCGGGGGGTGGACAATACTCCTTGTGCCTATATTTGGGTACGTAGTGATTACGTTTTTTGATGCTTTAATAGGAAAGAAGCTAATTAAGCCCACCGAGAGTAGTGGTGGATCGGAGGTCCGTTATAAATATGTTCTTTATGGTTGGGTTCCCGTACAGTTCTTTTTGATCTTTGGCAGTTTATTTACAATATTTTTGTTTGACCATCTCAGCGTGACTGAAGCATTTTTTCTTATGATAGTTCAAGGCATAATATCAGGGGCTGTCGGGATTGTATTTGCACATGAGCTTATGCATCAAAAAACAAGGATTGAGAGATTTTTATCAGATCTTTTAATGGGGATGTCGTTGTATGGTCATTTTAGAACAGAACATGTTCTCGTCCATCATCGGCACGTTGGAACACGCAAAGACGCGGTCACTGCAAGATATGGGGAAAACTTTTATAAATTTTTCATCCGTGTTATTCCCGAATGTTTTTTCTCTTCTTGGAACAC
>CACELY010000017.1 GCA_902560505.1 uncultured Alphaproteobacteria bacterium | reverse complement strand
AAAGCATTAGCCCAGGTACAGCTATAAAAGCAATAAAAAGCCACTTTCTATTCATCTAAAAGCAAATTCTGAGACCGCTTAAGCGCCCCAAATGTAAATTGCAGCAAATAGAAATAACCAAACAACGTCAACGAAATGCCAATACCAGGCTGCAGCTTCAAAACCGATATGCTTTTCAGGCGAGAAATGGCCCTTTTTTGCTCTTATCAAACAAACAAGCAGGAAAATAGTCCCAATAAGAACATGAAACCCATGAAATCCAGTGGCCATGAAGAAGCTAGCCCCATAGATGTTTCCTGAAAAAGAGAAAGACGCATGCGTATATTCATATATTTGAAATACCGTGAAAAGAGCTCCTAGTCCAATTGCCAGAATCAAGCCATTTTCCAAACCTTTCCTATCATTCTCATGCGCAATTGCGTGGTGGGCCCATGTTGCCGCTGCACCTGAGCAAAGTAGAATTAAGGTGTTTATTAAAGGAAGATGCCAAGGATCAAACGTCTCAATTCCTGTTGGCGGCCAAACACCACCCACGGCCTCCATAGGGTAAAGGGCATGTTTAAAAAAAGTCCAGAACCAAGCGAGAAAAAACATAACTTCGGATGTAATAAACATGATGACACCATATCTCAAACCTATCTGAACAACTGGTGTATGGTCACCGTCCTTACTTTCAAAAACTACATCTGACCACCAGGCGAACATACAGTATAAAACAACTAGAAGACCCAATGCTGCGATAAAAACACTACCTCCATGCATGAACAGTACACTTCCAAAGAGAAGTATAAAAGCCCCAAGAGCGCTTAAAAACGGCCACAAACTCGGATTAAGAATATGGTAGTCGTGATTTTTTTCATGTGCCATTTTTTTCCTCTCACACTTAAAATTTTATGATTTGGTCTCTTCTTCCAGTTTATAAAAAGTATATGACAATGTCAGCGATTTTATATTCCTAGTTTCAATATTCTCATCAATTTCTGGATCAATGTAGAATGTTACCGGCATCTTAACTCGCTCTCCTGGCTGCAAAGTTTGCTCGACAAAACAAAAGCAATCAATTTTACTAAAATAGTTTCCCGCTGAAAATGGAAAAACATTGAAGCTAGCTTGACCAGAGATAGTCTCACTAGTTGGATTGTGTGCTTCATAAAAAACTAGTACTGTTTCTCCAATTTTGACCTCCACCTCATTTTGCATTGGTATGAAGTTCCACCTCATATCTTTAGCCTTTGATGCATCAAATCGAACTTTAATTTTTTTATTTAAGATAGGGCCATCGAACGTATCGGAATATGTTTCGGGTGTACCGCCATAGCCTGTAACCTTGCAAAACCAATCATAAAAAGGTACCGCTGCGAACGATGCGGAGAGCATTACGCATACAAGTCCGATCAAGTATATTGGTGTACGTTTTGGTCTTTCAGAATTATTTATCATCTTTTTCTAACATATTTTGTCTAATGATATGGTCGTACCCCTGCATTAGCGAACCTTGCTTTAGTTTAACTATGGTTATAGAGAATATAAGTGCCACAACTACAAAAAGTAGTATTCCTATTTTGGTGTTGCCGGTGCCCTTATTTAACTCTGATTGTTTCAACTCTCTTCTCACACCAAATCTTTTAGAGTAGAACTGGCCAAGCTAACGACACACCATGCTCCAAAGATTCAAAAGCTCTACTTACCACTAAAAAACCAAAATATAAAAACAAATATAGGATTGTGAACTTAAAAAATCGTCTTTCTCTCTCATATCCATTATTTTCGTTAAACCTAACAAGATTTACGGCAGAAAGCAGCAACAAGGCGTTCAAAACGTTACTTAACAAAAAAAACACGGGGCCACCAATCTCTGAGAAAGAGATGACTTGCGAGGAACTTATTAAAATAACCGTATAATGAAGTATCGATCTTCTAGTCTTTTCCACCCCATATAAAACTGGGAACATAGGAATACTAGCTTTAGCATAGTCATCTTTAGTAATTATTGCTAGTGACCAAAAGTGCGGGGGTGTCCAAAGAAATATAAACAAAAACAATAAAAGGGGTTCAATAGAGACTGTTCCTGTAGTTGCTACCCATCCTATCAAAGGGGGCATCGCTCCAGCAGCTCCTCCAATCACAATATTTTGAGGCGTAGCTTTTTTCAAAAACATCGAATAAATTACAAGATAGAAAAATATTGTTAATGCTAAAAGAAAAGCGGCTAACCAATTAGACACTAATCCTAAAAACATAACAGAAAATATTGAAAGAGTTAAACCAAAGACGAATGCGTCATCGGAACTTATTTTTTCATTAGGAAGAGGTCGGCTACTTGTTCGCTCCATCATATTGTCAAGCTCTCTATCCCACCACATGTTTAACACCCCAGCCGCACCAGCACCTATAGAAATGCAAATCAGCACAATGAGAGATAGAAACAGGTTATTTTGAATAGGAGCTATAATTATGCCTACCGCAGCTGTAAACACGGCAAGCCACATTACTCTTGGCTTTAAAAGCACATAAAGGTCTTTAAAGGATCCTGTTCCTTTTGCATCTATGCTTTCTAACGTGCTCAACTCAATGACCTATTTAATCGAAACTTGACAATTAATTCTTCTCTGCCAACGCAATAGATCTTTGCCTATCACCATTTATACTAGCAAACTTCTCTGAAGCTCTCTTGAGCCACTCTTTATATTCTTCCTCGCTAACAACCTTCACCACTATTGGCATGTAGGAATGGTTCAATCCGCATAATTCGGAGCATTGACCAAAATATACTCCTTCCTTTTCAGGCTTAAACCAAAGTTCAGCTAATCGTCCTGGAACTCCATCTTGGTGAACACCAAACGACATGACCTTCCATGCGTGTATAACATCCGACGCTGTCACTTGCACTGTTATGTTTTTATTAACAGGCACAACTACTGGATTGTCAGTCGCCAAAAGATATTCATCTTGAGAGTACCCAAACTCAGCAAGTTCCTCTTTCTCAAGCATCACCGAATCAAATGAAAAATTGTGCTGAGGGTAATCGTACGACCAATACCACTGAGCCCCAGTGGCTTTTATTACAACATCACTATCTGGAACTCTGAGTTGTTTGAGCAAAATAGGTAATGAAATAACTCCAATACCAATCAAGATAAATACTGGAATTATGGTCCACAATATTTCTATAGGAGTATTGTGGGTGGTAGAAGATGGTGTTGGGTTAGCCTTTCGATTGTATCGGATAAAAACCCAAACAAGAAGTGCACTCACAAATATCGATATAAGAGTAATGATGACCAAAAGAACATTGTCTAGCCACTGTATGTCTCTAGCCAACTCTGTAACCGGAGGTTGGAAATTAATTCCGTTTGGAATTGGTTTTCCTATAACAGGTAAATTTTTATCTAAGCCATCATTAGCGAATAGTGTGGAAGCAGCCGCTGTAAAGAAAGCTGTGCTTAAAACCGCCATAAATAAATTAAAATGACATCGCAAAAAACTATTCATGAAACCCCCTAAGCATAGTTTTAAATTATAATTATTAAGTGAATATATATATAACTTACATTTTGGAAAAATCTACTATAAAACAAATCAAAGCACCGTCTAGAGGCTAAAAATTTTTGCTTTTTATTTCAAACATTATTTTCGGTTAAATCGTCGCAACAAATTTAATGTTTATCAAATATTTTAAAAAAAAGATTGACAAGATCGACATTGGGTAAGATTTAAGACAAAACTACTAGGATTTTTCATGACGAATGTCGTAATTGTAGAGTCACCAGCAAAGGCAAAAACAATAAACAAATATTTGGGGGACCAATACAAGGTTCTCGCATCCTATGGGCATGTAAGAAATTTACCCAAAAAAAATGGCTCCATTGATGTTGAGAATGATTTTAAACCTAAATGGGAGATCGATACAAAAAGCAAAAAGCATATAGATGAAATTGTTAAAGCGCTGAAGTCTAGCTCTAAACTTATCTTAGCAACCGACCCCGACAGGGAAGGCGAAGCGATTTCATGGCATATTCTTGAAATATTGAAAAATAAAAAAGCACTTAAAGCAGATACGGCTGTAGAGAGAGTTGTATTCAATGCAATTACAAAAAATGCCATTTTATCAGCCATTGAAAGTCCCAGAGAAATAGATTCAGATTTAGTTGAGGCTTATCTAGCAAGAAATTCATTAGATTATCTTATGGGTTTTAATATTTCTCCAGTGCTTTGGCAAAGGCTCAGAGGAGCTGCAAAATCAGCTGGTCGGGTTCAATCCCCTGCGTTAAGACTTGTCGTCGACAGAGAAATTGAAATAGAAAAATTCAAAACGGAGGAATATTGGACTATTTCTGCTGATTTTAAAGACGAAAATAATAATGTAATCCGGGCCAACCTCTCTTTGTTGAACGATGAAAAAGTTGAAAAGTTTTCGTTCAAGGCCTCTGACACAACAAACATAACTGCGAATGAGCTCGAGCAGAAAGAATATCACGTTACTTCTGTTACTAGTCAAAAAAGAAATCGAAATCCCTATGCTCCATTTACCACATCCACATTACAGCAAAGCGCCAGCACAAATTTAAAAGTTAGTCCTCGGGATGTGATGTCAACCGCTCAGAAACTTTATGAAGCTGGACTGATCACATATATGCGTACAGATGGAATCGAAATGGCTCCTGAAGGAATAACTAGTGCAAGAAAGCAAATTGCTAATTCTTTAGGCGATAATTATTTACCTGAAAAACCACGCGTGTTCAAGAATAAGGCAAAGAATGCACAAGAAGCACATGAGTGTATTAGGCCTACCGATTTTTCTAAAACACCCGAAAATGCAAAAAATCTAAATAAGTCTGAATTGGATTTATACGCACTAATATGGAAAAGAGCTTTGGCATCTCAAGCAAAAGCAGCAGAAGTATTGCAGACAACAGTTTTAATTTCCTCCTTATGCAATAGCGCTCAATTTAGACTATCGGGACAAGTGGTGACATTCGAAGGGCATTTAAAAATATTCCAAGACACGAAAAAGGAGGATGATGACAAAAGGATCCCAGACATCAGGGAAGAATCTAAGATGGAATTGGAAAAAATTAATAAAGAACAACACTTCACCGAGCCACCTCCAAGATTTAATGAGGCTTCTTTGATCAAGCGTCTTGAAGAAGAAGGCATAGGAAGGCCCTCTACATACGCATCGATTATATCAAAAATACAAGAAAGAAATTATGTGAAAAAAGAGAAAAACAGGCTTGTTCCTGAAGATACTGGTCGACTTTTAAACTTTTTCCTTGAGGCATATTTCAACAAATACATTGAGTATAACTATACAGCTAAGCTTGAAGAAAACCTCGATGATATTTCTAACGGTGAAAAGCATTGGAAAGATGTAATTAAAGGGTTTTGGGAAGAATTATCTGAATCTGTAGAATATGCGATGAGCTTTAGTATCACTGAGGTTCTGGATAACTTGAATATAAAATTAGCCGACTATTTGTTCGATGATGGAACTGGAAAAATACAGAAAAACTGTTCCTCATGCGATGGTGGTGAGCTTGGGATAAAGTTGTCAAAGACTGGTGCATTTATCGGGTGTTCAAAGTATCCCGAATGCAAATACTCAAGACCTTTAAATTCTAGCTTGAGTCAAAGTTCATCTGAGGTAATAGCTCAAGAAGAACCTTTAGGTCAAGATAGTAATGGTAACGATATATTCATAAAAAATGGGCGTTATGGACCATATCTTGAAATTACTCTCGATGGCTTGGAAAAACCAAAAAGAGCTACAATTCCTAAGCACTACACAATCGAAGAGCTTACAAATGAGAAAGCAAGACAATTATTAGATCTACCTAGAAAATTAGGGCTACATCCTGAAGATCAGTCTGAAGTTATTGCAGCTATAGGCCCTTATGGTCCATATATTAAACATGGACGAACTTACGCAAACATTAAGGATTTTGAAGAAATCTTTTCGATTGGCATGAACAGAGCTGTTGAATTATTGGTAGAGGCAGCAGAAAAGAAAAATAATAAGGGTGGAAGAGCTGGAAAGGAACTAAAAGTGTTAGGTTCTCATCCAGAAGGCGAGGAAGTAAAAATTATGTCGGGTCGCTATGGTGATTATATAAAATGGAATAAGATTAATGTGACTATGCCGAAGGAAAAGTCCGTTGAAACACTCACTCTTGAAGAGAGTATTGCTATAATAGATGAAAAAAGAAAAAATTAATTATACAGCCTTTAGAACATAACTCGAAAAAGATCCTTGCAATAACAAGAATAAGCCATGACGAAATATTTACGCTAAGTGGTTCGCATGACGGTTCACCCCTCGATTTTTTTTGCAGTGCTTCAGATAAAAACAACCTAAACATTGGTGACCTGGTAGTGACTTCCATTAAGTACCTCAAAGAACAAAGCCCTGAGGCAGTGATTTTAAAGAAAATAAAATATCCAAAGAACTATATATTCGCTGTGTATCTCCATGATCAAACGGGTGCGAACTTAGCTCTATTGTCAAATAAAAGGGATAAACCACTTAGTGTAAATCCATTAAAAAAGGGAGCAAATTTTGACCAAAAATTTGGATATTTTGCAATAGGGGCCCCATCAAAATATCCCAGGAACTCTAAAATACACGATTTTCATATTTTTGGCTCTATAAATTGTCCAAGTAGCTACTCAAAAATAGCTGCAATCGAATGGAACCTGAGACAGTTTTTTCCTAGAAGAATACTAAATGAAGCAAAAAAAATATTTGATAATTATAAAATTTCAAAAAATGAACATCAAATAGTCAAACCCTTTATTACTGTAGATCCAGATGACGCTAAGGATTTAGATGATGCTATTTATATAGAGACAGATAATTCAAAGAATAATCCAGGAGGCATAATTTTATTCGTTGCTATTTCAGATGTATCATTTTTTGTCAAACCGAATTCTATTATTGATAGAGAGGCCTTAAAAAGGGGGAACTCAACATATTTTCCCGATAAAGTTATTCCTATGCTCCCAGAAGATTTGAGTAATAATCTTTGTTCGTTAAAGGAAAACTCACCAAAAAAAGCAGTAGTAATCAAAATGCGCTTAGATCATAGGGGTTACAAGATAAAGCATGAATTTATCAGAGGCATAATTACTGTTAAAAAAAATTACTCTTATAAAAACTTTGAAGCCTTTTTATCGGATTGCAAAACAAAAAAAAAATATAGTGTATACAAGAAAGCATTAAATATTCTAAGGCAATCGCCACATTTAAAAAATCGCTTAAATTTAAATTTGGCTGAGAAAAAGATTTCATTATCTTCCAAAGGTTACCCTACAAACGTTTTTGAAAAGAAAAGTCTAAGAAGCAACGAACTTATTGAAATGACTATGATATTTTCAAATCTCTGCGTATCACAAACCCTTAGTCAATCTATCACAAAATACCTTTCTCGATACCATGAAATACCCGACAAACATGCTTTAAAAGATTTAAACATCTTTACGGGTCTAAATGATTTAGAAACAATTAGAGGAAAACAAGTTACTTCGAATTCATTCAATGAGATACTAAAACAATGCAAATATCCTGAAAAAAAAGAGTTGTTAAGCAACTTTATATTGCGGATATTACCAAAAGCAAAATACTCAGATGTAGAAGTTGGACATTTTGGACTTAACCTGCCATTATATTGCCATTTTACATCTCCAATAAGAAGATATGCAGATCTTACCGTACATCGCTCATTGGCTTTCGCTCTAAAATGGGAAATGGATGACTTCAATTTTATGGAAGATCATAAGGCAATTTGCAAAATCATTAACGAATCTGAAAAAAAATCGGTTGGCGCCGAGCGAGAAAGTTTAGATCGCTACTCAGCCCTATTTATTTCTAAGCACATTGATGATTACTTCGATGGTATAGTTTCAGGTTCCTCCAGATCCTGTATTTTTATAAAACTGAAAAAATTCCCAATTGAGGGAGTATTATTAAAAAAATATTTAGATTCCAAGAACGAAAAAAAAAGATCTTCATTTAAGTATGGAAAAAGTAAAGCGAGAGATAAGTGGTTATCTACTGGAGATGAAGTTCGCGTAAAGTTAGTATCAGTGCTTCCGTATAATGGATCGATAACTTTCTCGCTTTAACAAGTTTTCTCTCTATTAGGCCAATTATTAGATTGCATTTCAAAAAGCCTTGAAACAGTTCTTTGAAATTCAAAGGTATTTTTTCCCCTATTATATAATTTTTCTGGAAGCACCTCAGCTCTACAAATAATCTCTACTTCTTTATCATAAATACTGTCGATCAGATTAATAAATCTTTTAGCACTATCATCTCCACCATTCGACAAATCTGGAATTTCATCCAAAAACAATAATTTGAGGTGGCTGATAATTTCTAAATAATCTGAAGCACTAAGAGGAATCGAACAGATTTCGTTAAATGTCAACAAGCCCACACCACTCTCGAACCTTTCTACTCTGAATTCACGGCTTTTCAGTTTTATCGTTATTCCTGCACCTCGATAAAGATTAAATTGGGATATAAGGTCATTAAATTGACTGTTATCTTGAGAAGACGTACTTAAAAAATATTTCTTCTTTCCTGCAATTTTTATCTTTCTGTAGTCTACATCTGACGACAACTTCACTACATTCAGGCTCGACACTATGATATCAATGAAGGGCAAAAACAACTTTCTATTGAGACCATCTTTGTAAAGATCATTAGGATGTCTGTTTGATGTTGTTACAATGTTTAATTTCTTTCTTAGGAGTTCCTCGAAAACCCTTCCTACTATCATTGCATCTGCTACATCATTTATCTGCATTTCATCTAAACAAAGCACTTGAATGTCTTTTATGTACTCCGAAGCTACCGATTTTATTGGATCTCTTATATTGTTTTCTCTTGCAATTTTTATGAGTTGATGCAGTTGCTTCATAAACTCATGAAAATGTATTCTCTTCTTTCCCTTTATATCCAATAAATTGAAAAAAAGATCCATTAGCATTGATTTTCCTATACCAACACCTCCATAAATATATACTCCCATTTTTTTCTCAGAGGACTTTGTTGAAAAAAACTTTGAAAACATTTTCCTAGTTTTTGTCTGTTTCAGCTGTACACTCTTCTCCAATTTCTTTTTTAAAGCTTCAAGAAAAGATAGAAGTTTTTCTTGCGATTTGTTTTTCTCAATTTCATCGCTTGAGATCATCTTGTTATAAATATTAAGAAGAGATTGCTCGTCATTCATTTTTACTTCTTCTATCTTTCAGTAGATCAATTTGCTTTTTTCGTTCCTTTAGAGATAAAATTTTTTTATCTGTTTTAGTACCAAAACACTTATGGCAAGAAATCCCTTTCTCATAATGCTCATGGTTCTTATCAGTCAATCTCAAAGGCATTCTGCATGCGTGACATAACTCAAAGTCACCTGGTTCAAGATGGATATTAACTGTTACCCGTTGGTCAAAAACAAAGCAATCTCCTTTCCATGTTGACGTCTCCGAATTTCCGACTTTATCGAAATAGTTTAATATACCACCCTTCAAATGATATACCTCCTCTAATCCCTCACTTTTAAGTAAACTAGTTGCCTTTTCGCACCTTATTCCACCGGTACAAAACATCGCAATTTTTTTATTCTTAAGAGCTTTACCTTTATGTTTCCACCACTCTACAAACTCATGAAAACTGACTGTCTGAGGATTTACGCTTCCCTCAAATGTACCTAATTCGACTTCAAAGTCATTTCTAGTGTCGATAGTAATAACCTCTTTTTTGGAAATAAAAGAATCCCACTCTTCTGGTTCGATGTAGGTTCCAACAATCGCTGTAGGGTCAATTTCAGAAACCCCCAACGTGACAATTTCCTTTTTAACTTTAACACTTAATTTCTTGAAAACATTGGAGCTCACAAGATTTTCTTTAAAATCAGACCTTGTTAAGGTAAACCTTCTTTTGAGAAAGCTTTTCACCTTTTTTGTCTTATCTTGGTCTAAAGAACACATCCCATTAATACCCTCGTTACTAAGTATTATCGTACCTACCGTTGAATTCTCTTTGAGGAACGCTGCTAGTTTTTCTTTTTCTTTCTGCGGGTTCTTTAGATGCAAAAACTTATAAAATGCTAGTATGGTTTTAGTCATATTCGTCCTAATGAAGCGAAACCAGCCCATTACATTTTGCTGGCAAACAGGGGTTTTCTTTTATTAACATTTATTTTATTGTATCGAAACGCTAATTTCTGTTAATTACTTTATCAACCAATAAGTAGGTACCAATGTTTGAAACATTATCACAAGGATTCTCTAACGCCCTAGAAAAGCTAACTAGGCAGGGGGTGCTTAGAGAGGATGAGATATCAACTGCTTTGCGAGAAGTCAGGATAGCTTTATTGGAAGCCGATGTATCATTAGAGATAACAAAAAGGTTTATAAAATCAGTAGGAGAAAAGGCACGGGGACAAGCGGTCACTAAATCGGTTACTCCCGGTCAACAAGTAATCAAAATAGTGCATGATGAATTAATAAAGGTCTTAGAAGGCCACAGCGAAACATCAAATGCTCTTAAAATTGACAATCCACCCGCAACAATTTTAATGGTAGGGTTACAAGGTTCGGGAAAAACTACAACCTCAGCGAAATTAGCTTTAAGGTTACAAAATAAAGAAAAGAAAAAAGTTTTATTAGCTAGTTTAGACACAAGACGCCCAGCAGCCATGGAACAGCTTGAAATATTGGGTAATAGTAACTCAATTGATACCTTACCAATTGTAAAGAATCAGTCACCGGAGCAAATTACTTCCAGAGCAATGCAGCAAGCATCTTTAGGAGGATATGATGTAATTATTCTTGATTCTGCGGGCAGAATGCAAATAGACGATCAGCTAATGACAGAAATCGAGAAGATTAAAGATTTAAGTAATCCTAATGAGACACTTCTGATAGCTGATGGATTGACCGGCCAGGAGGCCGTTAATGTAGCTAGCGCCTTCAACCAGCGATTAAATATTTCAGGGGTTGTCTTAACTAGAATGGATGGCGATGGTAGAGGGGGAGCAGCCCTCTCGATGGTTTCAACGATAGGAAAATCGATAAAATTTATAGGTACTGGTGAGAAAGTTGATGCATTAGAAGAATTTCATCCTGATCGTATTGCTAGAAGAATACTAGGTATGGGTGATATAGTTTCCTTAGTTGAAAAAGCTTCTGAAACACTAGAAGCAGAAAAAGCTGAGCGATCCATGCGCCGTTTCCAAAAAGGGTTGTTCAATATGAATGATTTAAAAAACCAGTTGGAGCAAATGCAAAAAATGGGTGGTCTGCAGAGCTTGATGGGAATGATGCCCGGAATGGGAAAGCTCACTAAAAATTTAGATGACAAATCTCTTGATGACTCTGTTATAAAGCGCCAAATTGCCTTGATTCAATCAATGACTAAAAAAGAACGATTGGCTCCGAATCTTCTTCAGGCAAGTAGAAAGAAAAGGATAGCACTTGGTGCAGGGCTAGAGGTACCAGAATTAAATAAGTTGATCAAGATGCATAGGCAAATGTCAGATATGATGAAAAGAATGGGTAAAATGGGCGGCCAAGGCATGTTAAAAAGCTTCATGCAACAGATGTCAGGAAAGAACGATGGTATGGTACCTTCTTTGCCTGATGCACAATTACTACAAAAGCAATTGGGATCGAAACTTCCGACAAACCTAACCGGATTAAACTTTAAAAAATGATCAAATGAAAAAAAACAAAATTAATGTTGATTTATTGTTAAAAAATGAGAGAAGTACTATCGATAGGCTCGATGCAATAATAATAAACGCTTTGATAGAAAGATTTTCGGTTACAAAGAGGATCGGATTAATAAAAGCCGAAAACAATATTGAGCCGCATGACGGAGAAAGGGAACAAGAACAAGTGAAGACACTTGAAAAGCTTATCGGAGATAGTGATCTCAATAAGGAATTTATAGTAAATCTTATGAACCTGATAACAACAGAATCAAAGAAAAAACACGAGCAAATAAAGAAAGAGATAGGAGAATAATTTATGAGTATTAAAATAAGGCTAGCTAGGGCCGGTTCAAAAAAGAGGCCATTTTACCGAGTCGTTGCTGCTGACAGTAGAATGCCTAGAGACGGAAGATTTATAGAAAAGTTAGGTACTTATAATCCCCTCCTAAATAAAGACGACAATAATAGGGTAAATTTGGATTTGGATAGAATAAAGGATTGGCTATCCAAGGGAGCGCAAACAACCGACAGGATAAGCAGATTATTAGAAAACTTAGAAGTACTCCCGAAAAAAATAAGAAATAATCCTATAAAGGCAAAACCTAAAAAAGAAGTCGAGGAAGCTCCCGCTGAAGAACCAAAAGCCGAGGAAACTCCCGCTGTAGAACAAAAAGCCGAGGAAACTCCCTCTGTAGAACAAAAAGCCGAGGAAGCTCCCGCTGAAGAACCAAAGGCCCAGGAAGCTCCCTCTGTAGAACAAAAAGCCGAGGAAGCTCCTGCTGAAGAACCAAAGGCCGAGGAAACTCCCGCTGAAGAACCAAAGGCCGAGGAAACTCCCGCTGAAGAACCAAAAGCTGAGGAAGCTCCCGCTGAAGAAACAAAATGACAAAAAAGGTTTGGTAGGACGAAAAAATATGGCTTTGATGAAGAGCCTAATTTTATACAACCTCTTTAGTACCTTAAAAATTTTGTAAATTAGATTGGTATTAGGATCTGACCAAGGGGCTACTAAATAATTTTATTACTGTTGGCAAGGTAATTGGTGCATACGGTTTGCAGGGCCAAATAAAAGTGGATGTTTATCTTGAAGATTTAAGACTTCTACGAACTTTAAAAGTGTTTTTTCTAGGCAACTCTCTACTGAAGACCAAAATCAAATTTTTAAAGAATACAAAAAAATCGATATGGATTGCATCTATATCTGAGACTAAAAACAAAGAACTAGCAGAAGGTTTGAAAGGTCAGCTTATATTTCTCGAGAAAAAATTCCTACCTAAATTATTGGCTAACGAATTTTATTATGAAGACCTAAAAGGACTTCAGATTAAAATTGATGGAAGTATACAAAAAGGTGTCGTAAAAGATGTTTGTAATTTTGGTAGTGGAGATATATTAGAGGTTTCACTTGACGATAAAGATGCAACAATATACATCCCTTTTGATAGAGATAATGTAGGTAGAATAGACTTAAGTAATAGGGAAATTTTATTGACACCAATTAAAGGCTTACTTAGCTGAAATCGAATAAAATATAAACATAATGTATAAAACTCAACTAAGCGCTAAGGTTATAACTCTTTTCCCAGAGCTTTTTCCTGGTCCATTATCAGCCTCAGTTACAGGTAAAGCATTAGAAAACAAGCTTTGGTCCCTAGAAACCATCAACTTGAAAAAATATGGAAAGGGTAGACACAAGAAAGTAGATGACAAACCAATTTCGGGTGGCCCAGGAATGATTTTAATGCCTGATGTTTTAGATGAAGCCATACTAAAAGCAAATAGCTTAATCAGTGGTAAAAATAAGCTTATAGTTTGTATGAGCCCAAAGGGTATTCCTCTGAATCAAAGCTTAGTGAAAAATATGGCTCAATATAATGAGATAATAATTGTTTGTGGTAGGTTTGAGGGTATCGATCAGAGGGTTATTGACAAACATCAGATGAAAGAAATATCTATTGGAGATTTCATTTTAACGGGAGGTGAATTGGGAGCTATGGTTTTATTGGATACCCTAGTTAGATTGCTTCCTGGCACTTTAGGCAATGAGGAATCTATTATTTCTGAAAGTTTCACAGATGATTTGCTTGAAGCGCCACAGTTCACGAAACCAATAGACTGGAACGGGATGGAAGTACCAGAAATTCTTCGCTCTGGTGATCACCAAAGAATATTGGAATGGAAAAATACAACATCGGAACAAATCACAAAAAAAAATAGACCCGATTTATTTATTAAATACGTTGAAAAAAATAAAAAAAAGATTAAAAGAAAATAGTTAACAAAATTTTGATGGTCTAAAAATGCATATCATTGAGAAACTTGAAAATGAACAGATAGAAAATATTGGCAAAACTATACCTGATTTTGCTTCTGGCGATACTATTAGAGTAGGTTACAAAATAACCGAGGGTGAACGAACCAGAATACAAAACTACGAAGGCGTTGTGATTGCAAGGAAGGGCGGATCTACATTAGCTGCGTCGTTTACTGTTAGGAAGATTTCATTTGGGGAGGGAGTTGAAAGAGTCTTTCCACTTTACTCCACGAACATTGACTCAATTACTGTCGTGCGAAGAGGTCGGGTTAGAAGATCTAAACTATATTACTTGAGAGGGCTAAGAGGAAAGTCTGCTAGAATAGCTGAGAAGACGAATTATAAGAATGAAATTAACACCTCGACTAAAGCAGAGGGCTAAGAAATGAAAAGAGATATACACCCAGATTACCATTTTATTAACGTAAAGATGACTGATGGAACGACATACAAGACTAGATCTACGTATGGCAAAACGGATGACAATCTGAATCTTGAAATAGACCCTTTAACTCATCCGGCATGGACAGGAGGGTCACAAAAACTACTCGATACTGGTGGCAGAGTTTCGAAATTTAAGAAAAAGTATGAGGGTTTTAAGCTCTAATATCTTTCATTTTAGTGTATTCTCTACCTAGAGACCTGTAAGTCTTGGCAGAAAAAATGGCAAAGATTATCGTTTTTGGTAATGAAAAAGGGGGGTCTGGAAAATCGACAACGGCTATACACGTGGCCATAGCTCTATGTTACCAGAATAAGAATGTAGGTATTATTGATCTAGATATTAGACAAAAAAGCATGTTTAGATTCTTAGAAAATCGTTCCGATTTTTGTAGAAAACAAAAGTCTGATTTACCAAGACCAACTTTTTATAAAATTGACCAATCTAATAAAGACAGCAAGGCTGAGTCTAATTCAGAGGAAGAGAAAAGATTTGCAGACGCTTTAACGACTTTAGAAGAAACATGTGACTTTTTAATTATCGACTGTCCTGGGGGCATATCAAATTACGTAAAGATGGCTCACACCGTAGCTGATGTTCTAGTGACACCGATGAATGATAGTTTGGTTGATTTTGATCTTTTGGCAAAGATAGAGGCATCAACAGGAAAAGTGGTCGGACCTTCGATTTATTCAGAAATGGTTTGGGAATGCAGACAAATAAGAGCATCGGCAAAACATCCACCAATCGATTGGATTATACTTAGAAACCGGATATCACACGTATTTAGTAAAAATAAGCATCAAGTTGGTAACTCCCTAAAAAATCTCTCAAAGAGAATTGGTTTTCGGTTAAGCACAGGATTTTCAGAGCGAGTTATATTTAAAGAATTGTTTTTATCTGGATTAACTTTACTTGATCTCGAAAAAATGGCCGATTGGCAACCTACTCTAAGCCATATATCAGCTCGACAAGAAATGAGGATGCTGTTAGCTGGGTTAAATTTAAATGGTAATTAGTTTGCTAAGATAGAGCAGGAAGTTTTTTGGGACTGTGTTCTAACACAAAGATTCTCGGCTAATGCATATGTAATTTCATTTACAAAAATTGAGTATTTTTTTTCCTTATTCTTTCTTATTTTTATAGATCCATTATCGATATCCGCAAGCAAATCAATATTTAACAAAAGAATGTTTGGCATATCTTTCTCTGCTGAAACAAGAGTTTTGTACATTCCGATCTGTACATTGACATTATTTCTATCAATACTTCCATTTGAAGTTAGATTTGAGTTTTTTAGTAATTCTTTGATCTTTTCTTTTCCTTGTGACTCTAGCATATCGTCAAATAATCTTGGTTTTGCTAGAGGGATAGTGACAGCGGCTATCTTTTGACTTGAATTAATTTTTGCCAAATTTAGTGGTTTCAACTTACTCAATTTCTTTCTTTTAGGAATAGCTTTGAAGGCGTCATCAAAAAGCCCAATCATTTTTTTTGCTCTTTCAGAAGAAGAACTAGTTCCAATTATAATTCCTATTAGCTGTTTTTCATCTCTTTTAGCAGATGCTGCCAAGTTATGCCCTGCTGCGTTTGTATAACCTGTTTTAATGCCAGACGCACCGTTATATTGCCTCAGAAATTTATAATTTGTATTTTTTATTGTTTTTCCTGAAGCATACGTTTCCAATCTACTAAAAATATTGAAGTACTCTGGATAGTCTAACATAAGTCTCCGGGCTAATATTAGTAGATCTTTAGCAGTCGAGTAGTGGCCTACCTCTGTTAAACCATGAGCATTCAAAAAATTTGTAGAATTCATACCCATTTTTTTTGCAGCCTTGTTCATATCGCTGATAAATATTTTTTCTGAACCTGAAATAGCCTCTCCTAGCGCTGTTGCTGCATCATTGGCAGACCTTATGGCAGATGCTCTAATTAAATACCTTATTGAGACCCTCTGACCTGGTTTATACCAAAATTTTGATGGAGGTTCTGATGCCGCGTTTTTACTTATAGTAACTTTTTGATCTAACTTTAGTCGTCCATAACGTATTGCATCGAAAGCTAAATATAAAGTCATCATTTTTGTAAGTGATGCGGGATGGACTATTTGTCTCGAATTATGGCTGTTTATAATCTTGCCATCTCTGGCATCAGCAACTACATATGCGTAAGTCCTAGCGGACAGCTCCGATCCAAATATAAATACAGCAAGGATCGTTAAAATAAAATGCATCACCGATCTAAAATAATTATCCAATGGGTTTCTTTTCATTTATTTATAGTTCCAAAATTATTTTATAAGTTAGTTAATTCATATTCACTTATGATATACAATAAAGAAAGGCCAACAATTTTTAAAAATATAATTGATTGTGGGTCCCCAAAGAAAATGTTAGTTGATATTTTTCTTTATTCTTAAATATACTTAGACTGAACTAAGAAAAAAAGTGAAATAAAAAACGAGAAACGGAATGGCTAATAAAGATGACGATATAAACAATGACTTTTCAGATACGTCAGTGCTTGTTAAAAAGCGCAGTAAGCTACAAAAGCCTCCGCTCTATAAAGTGTTACTACTAAATGATGACTTCACGCCCATGGAATTTGTTGTACATGTGTTAGAGAAATTTTTTGCCATTGGGCATGAAAAAGCTGTCCAGATAATGCTTACTGTGCATAAGAAGGGAATTGCTGTTGTTGGCGTGTATTCTCATGATATTGCCGAAACCAAAGTCACTCAAGTTATGGACTATTCTAGAAAAAATCAGCACCCACTACAATGTACCATGGAGAAGGAATAGATTGCATAGTCTGGCAAGGCAAAGGTTTGAAATATTTTGGAGCCAAGTAGCACCATCTTATTCAGGCCAAAAAGTAGCTATTATAGGCTCTGATCGACCACAAAACTTCAACTGCTTACAGAATAAAGATTTGTGCCATTTTATTTCAAATGTAAAAGATAATTTGAGAGAAGCCAAAAGTTTAGGTTTTGTGATTTCTACCATTTTGCAGCACTATTACGACATTATTATTCTCGAGCTGACAAAAAGCAAAGAAACCAATTTGGGTCTTATAGCCTTGGCTGAGGAGTATATAAAGGATAAAGGACAGGTGATTATAAACGGTGATAATCAAATTGGCGTCAAAAGTTTTCTAAAAAATATCTCTAGCCACTGGCCAGCCGAGAAAACGATAACAAAAAAAAAGGGTAGGATAGCAATATACAAAAAAAAAAAACAAATATTTAGCCACTGGAAAAAATATCAAGATTTTCATAAAAATAGAGATGGCTATTACACCCGATGCGATATGTTTTCTCCAAAGGAGATAGATAAAGGTTCTAAAAAACTCACCTCAGCATTCAACGCAAAATTATTTGGGGAAGTTGCTGACTTAGGGGCTGGATGGGGATATTTGAGTAAAGAAGCGCTTAAGTTAAATGATAAAATTACAAAGCTTACGTTATTTGAAAGTAATTATTCTGCATATCTTGCATCAAAAAAGAACATAGATGATGAACGAGCAAAATTTAGATGGGCTAGTCTAGATGATATAAAAAACTTAAAAGCACGATTTAATCACGTGATTTGCAACCCTCCTTTTCACTCTGGACGACCTAAAGATATGGATTTACTAAGATCCTTTATCTTTCACAGCACCAGACTAATAACAGATCATGGCAGTGTTTGGATGGTTTTTGTCTCAGGCGTATATTTGGAAAATGAACTCAAAAATTACTTCGATAATATAAAGATTTTGTACAAAGATAATCACTATTTTGTTTGTCAATTACTAAAACCAAAAACCGAGAGGTAACAGTATGCTTAACTATTTACAAAATAAAACTGCCATTATTACGGGAGCGTCAAATGGAATAGGGATGGAAATTGGAAGAAAATTTCTTTTGGCAGGAGCAAATGTTGTTTTTTCAGATTATGTTAAATTTGATCTCGAAAGCACAATTTCTGGAGTTGCCATAGACCCTGGATGTGCCCACTCTTTTTATGGAAATATGCAAGATAAACTGGCTATCAATAATCTAATTGCGACAACGCTAAATAAATATGAAAAAGTAGATATTTTGGTAAATGCGAATAGAACCATCATTCCTTCAAACCCATTGGATGAAAAAGGGGGTGCTCTCGAGAAGTCTATCTCTCAAAATTTAATCGCAACCTTGAACGTAAGTCAACTTTTTGCAAAGTCAGTAATTAAGCAGACTAAAAATAGAAAAAATAGCGAAATTGTTGGTTCGATAATAAATTTGACCTCTATAGCTGCTAATCAAACAATACCCGACATGATGCCATACTCGGTAAGTTGTGCTGCCTTGAACCAATTGACTAGATCACTTGCCGTATCGCTTGCAAAAAAATGGAATCAGAGTAAATGCTATATCTCTTGGTAGTATTATGAGTTCGAGTTTACGATTAAACCTTCATAGCAATCCTGAATTGCAAGACTCAATAATTGATGCAACTCCATTGGGGTATATTGCTGAACCCGAAGAAGTAGCAGAACTTGCTCTATTTTTGTCATCTGAGGGTGCTAGCTTCCTAACAGGGCAGGTAATCACAATTGATGGGGGGCGATCTATTTTGAATAAACTAGAGAAGGCTGCCTACTAAATACCTTACCCTCATATTCTTTAATGTTCTTTATCGGTATTTTGACCAAATAGAGCTTGGGAAGGTTCTGCTACTCCTATTTCTGTTTCAGGAATCTCTTTGACCTGAGCTTCATTAGATTGTTTCAAGGGCATTTTATCTAGTACTTTCTGGAGCTCTACTTGCTTGCATAGCCCTAATATTACTGGATCAGTTGGTGTAAGGTTATTTATATTCCAGTGAGTTCTTTCCCTTATAGCCTTAATCGTATTTTTTGTAGTGCCAATTAGTCTGGAAATTTGTCCGTCAGTCATATCTGGATGAAATTTCACAATCCAGGCAATGGCTGCTGGTTTATCTTGTCTTTTAGAAAGAGGCGTGTACTTCGGGCCCCTAGACCTTTTCTCTCCAACCGCAGCTGGGTTCTTGTAAAGCTGAAGATCTAGGTCTTCATTTGCTTCACACTTCTTTATCTCATCTGCTGTGAGTTGACTATTGATAATGGGGTCAATTCCACGAATACCACCAGCTACCTCGCCGTCGGCAATCCCACTGATTTCTAATTCATGAAGCCCGCAGAAGTTTGCTATTTGCCTGAAAGTAAGTGTCGTATTGTCTAACAGCCAAACAGCTGTAGCTTTCCTCATAAGTGGGTATTCCATCCATTCCTCTCTAACAATTTATTTGCTATCGGCGTTTATCTAATCTTGCTTATACAAAAAAAATCCACCATCAATCAAGACTTAATATAATCTTACCCAGATGATTTCCATTTTCCATCCGGATATGAGCATCTTTGAATTTTTCTAATGGAAATATAGAGTCTACGTGAACTCTTATTTTTTGTGTATCCAATAATGGCCAAACAGTCTCTCGCAATTCTTCTGCGATTTTACTTTTAAATTCAGTCGTTCTAGGTCTTAGAGTGGAGCCGGTTAAATTAATTCTCTTCATCATCAATTTACTTAAATCTAGTTTTACAGAATTACCTTTTAGAAAAGCAATATTTACCAGCCTTCCTTCTTGATTTAAAAGGTCAATATTTTTTTCAAAATAGTCACCTCCAATCATATCTAAAATGAGATCTATATCTCGTCCCTTTTTATTACTTTTAAAAATATCATAAAAGTCTTGTTTGGAATATTGGACAACTTTATCAGCCCCTAACGAATAACAAAAATCTGACTTTTCTTGGTTTTTTACCGTCGTCAGCACCGTTGCCCCCAATTGCTTTGCCATTTGGATTGCAAACATTCCTATACCACTTGAACCACCGTGGACAAGAAATATTTCATTTTCTTTTAATTGACCTAACTTCACCACGTTAATCCAAACTGTGAAAAGACACTCACATAAGCCTGCAGCTTCCTCCATGGATAGTCCTTTAGGAATTGGAAAACAGTGCGATTCGTTTGTTAGAACATATTGTGCGTAGCCACCTCCGGGTACTAATGCACACACTTGAGTTCCTATCTTTGTTTTTGTTACTTTCTCTCCAGCCTCTACTATCTCTCCGGCAACCTCCAATCCCATAATTGGGCTAGCGTCGCTTGGCACTTTATATAACCCTTGTCTTTGCAAAATATCGGGGCGATTTACCCCAGCAGCTTTTACTTTTATTAATACCTCGTGTTCACTTGGTGTAGGGATATCTATGCCTGTTTTTAAACTTGACCCCTCCAAATCTCCAAACTTCTGAATAATTACTGCTTTCATATCTTATTTTTCCTAATTTAGTCATTATTTTTGTAGACAAGCACTGACTGTCTTGATAAAAATCACACTCATAACTTCATAAGGATTTATGCGTGCAAGTAAACGTAAGAGATAACAATATAGAACAAGCTTTAAGAGCCCTGAAAAAAAAACTACAACGAGAGGGAGTTTTCAGGGAAATGAAACTCAAACAGCATTTTGAAAAGCCATCAGTAAAAAAAGCTAGAGAGAAGGCTGAAGCCGTTAGAAGGGCAAGAAAATTAGCTAGAAAGAAGATGATAAGAGAAGGCCTTCTGTAAACTTAGGTATACGACTACGAATTGAAAACTGCTAAAAAAATCAGTGCAAATGTTGAAAACGCCACTATGGCAAATAAAAATCTTATGAAACCAGAGTAAATTTTCTTTTGCTCTTCTATATCCATCTCACCTTTTTTATAGTTCATGTCTATCACTCCTAGTTACCTTATCAATTCAAAAATAAATGCGCCATCTTGACTAATACGCCTATTAACTACTCCAGTTTTATAGAGGTGGTTAACATGTCCGACCGCTTCGTGTAATGCTAACATATATTCTCTTTTATTAATATCCCTTTTAAATATTGTCTTGAACAGCTCCACAGCAGTTTTTGCTTCCGCTTCCAAGGCCTCCTTTATCCTTTTAAGCGCAGCTTCATGGTTTTCAATTAACTGCACTAGTCTTCGGGGTAGTCCAGAGAATGGTTTACCGTGACCAGGTAATACTACATGCTCATCGCTAGCCAACTCGAGAAATTTCTCACAGCTGTTTATCCAATCACCTACAGTGTCTGCGTTCGGTTCTGTAGGATAAACACCTAGGTTAGATGAAATTCCGGGTAACACCTGATCACCAGCAAGAACCATATTTAACTCTTTGGACCAAAAAGTTGCATGCTCAGGAGCGTGCCCATTTCCCATCCTTACTGTCCAGTCGACCCCATTTATAGTAATTATCTCATTTTCACTAATTCGTATGAAACCTTTATTTAGCGGTGAAACACCATCTCCAAAATTAAAAGGCCTAGCTCTAAGTTTTTCTTTAAGCATTTGTTGAGACATACCTGCCTGCTTCCAAAAAAGCTCTGTACTTGCACTAACCCTTTCGTGTACATCTAAAGAAAGCATTTTAGCCATTAGATAGGCAGTACGAGAGCAAATCATTTCAGTATCGTACTTCTCGCATAGCCACCCAGCCAAACCGATATGATCAGGATGATGGTGTGTTACGTATACATTACTTATTTTTTTTTTGGGGAAATTTTTTTTAAGAGTATCATCCCATATATTCTTACAATCTCCAATGTTTGCGCCTGTGTCTACCAATGCTATTTCTTGACCATTATCTAAAATGTAGCAGTTCACATAGTCGGGTCCCATCATAGGCAACGGCATTGGAAACCAATATACGCCTTCAGTGATCTCATATAGTTTCCCTGCTTCAGGACTTTCCTGAAAAACAAACTCAATATTTTTCATTACTGAGAAAACCCAAAAAATTTATCGGTAAAATTGTAAAGCGATTTCTGTCCACTTTGACTTATAACTCCATACGCTTCCATTTCTGGAAGAATATTCACACAATAAAAATGAGCTAGTGATTTTCTATCTAATGCGTCCGTTTTCATTGCTGCCTTAACT
>CACELY010000016.1 GCA_902560505.1 uncultured Alphaproteobacteria bacterium | reverse complement strand
GCATAAAAGGTAGATTATCTTTCCCAATAGGAGAGTATTAAATGATGAGGCATTGACCATGAAAGGATTCGATCCAAAATTTAGAAACTTTCCACACTATATTTTAGGTATAACAAAAGAAATTTGGGAAGAACGCAAAATTGCAAAGCTTAATGATTATTATGCAAATGATATAGTGGTGCGTTCACCTGCCTCAGTGGTAATTGGCAATGACAATGTCATTGCTGCAACCATGGCTACATTAGCAGAATTTCCCGATCGTACCTTGCTGGGAGAGGATGTGATCTGGTGTACTGCAGAGGGAGAAGGCATGCTTTCATCACACCGTCTAATATCTACTGCCACACACACATATCATGGCCTTTATGGAGCTCCATCAGGAAAATATCTACAATACCGAATTATTGCTGACTGTCATGCTACTAATAATAAAATTGACGACGAATGGTTAATTCGTGATCAGGGTGCAATAGTTCGTCAATTGGGTTTAGATCCAAAAGATTATGCAAGTAATCTTATCGAACGTGAAGGTGGTCCAAAAAAATGCATTAAACCTTATACGCCTGCAAATGATACCGTTGGCCCTTATTTAGGAAAAGGCAACACTAATATCTGGGGGCAACGCCTTGCCAGCACAATTGAAAAAATAATGCATTACGAGTTAGATACTATATTTAATGAATACGATCGCTCTGCTCAACTGGAATATCCAGGAGGCATTACTACTCGCAGTTTTAAAGGAGCAGATAGTTTTTGGACTGGTCTCAGATCTAGCTTCCCACATGCAAAATTTAAAGTTCACCATGTTATTGGGCGTGATGACAAAAACATGCCTCCTCGTGCTGCAGTTCGGTGGTCTCTTCATGGAAAACACGATGGATTTGGGGCATTCAGTGAGCCAACCGGTGCAGAAGTTTTTGTCCTTGGCATTACCCATGCAGAGTATGGAGAATTAATTCAAGGGGAACCAAAGATCAGACGTGAATGGACTCTATTTGATGAGGTATCAATATGGAAACAAATACTAATGTATAAAAAGTATTAAATAAGTAAATATAACATTGTGTAAGTTATTTCAGATTGTATTAAATGATTCTAGCGTTCATAGAGAACATATGGATATAGAGCGAACACGTTAAATCGCGATTTAATAGTAAACAGTCACAGTCGAATGATGGGGTTGTGTGGATTTTAGGAGATAATCATTGAGTAGAAATATTGTAAAAATTCTAGATAAAGGGTTTTCCGATATTTCTGCTGGCGAGAAAATGCTTATTTCTTCGCCAGAGAAAATTTCAGAGTTTATTTTTACGATACCCAAGGGTTCTCATCTAAGTATTAAAGAACTTAGGCGTGGACTAGCATTAAAAGCGGGGGCAGATAATACTTGTCCAGTAACAACTGGGATATTTCTTAGAATGGCAATTGAACAGCATAAAGATGATGAAAATTTTCCTTACTGGAGGGTTGTTGATGAAAAACACCCTGTAGTGAAAAAGTTAAACCTTGATGGGAATCAAATAAAAATGAGGAGAGTTGACGAGGGAATTCCGTACTAAGAAAAACCCACACAACCCCACAAATCGTTCACAACGAACCATCGTCACAGTTTAGCATATTGTTGACTAGGGTAAACTTGATCGGCGATTTTTGCAGAAATGGATGTTGGTCACCTATTTTTGACAACACTTTTGACAACAGTTTTCGTGATTTTCCTGATAACGCATAAGAACCATGAGAAAGATACGAACTATTTTAAAGGGTTATGAGAAAACTGATAAATCCTGATAACAATATCCACGGGTTTTGATCCCGTGTACCGTAGGTTCGAATCCTACCACCCCAGCCACTTCAATAAGCTCTAGCACTTCAGCTCCGCCTTGCTTCATTAAACCAATCGCACGCATCTGTACTACTATGGTTATGATAGATAGCTAATTGATTTATGTTACACTATAAAAAAAGAATTTTAAATGATGTTACCAGACGATCTTACGCCTGAGCAATTTAGTAAAAAACCCGCAGTCCTGGAAGCTCTTAATAATCCTCGTTCTCCGAGCAGTGTTTTGAATTATATGTGTGGCTGCGATATTAATAATCCTATTGATAGAAAAAGCCTTTTTTACGATGAAACAGTGGAACCATTATTAGGCATATGGTTTAGAAGTGGAACTGCTTTAGACGATATTTGCAAACCATTTTCATCTGTTATTCGTGAACTGAAAGCTGATCCACAAACTTTGGTGGAGGATAAATGGTTCACAATTGAGGGCCAGGTTGCTAGAGTGCTCTTAGCAGATCAACTATCTCGCTCATGTTTTCGAGGGACGGCTGAAGCGTTTTCGTATGACTACATAGGACGCGAGCTCGTTCGAGACCTAGTTAGTAAAGAGAAAGTCGAACAAACTTTAAAATTGCCTCCAGCACTACTGTATTTACTTCCCTGGGCTTTGGCCCATTCAGAAGAAATAGTCGACCTTGTTCGCGCATGCGAAATAATTGATATGGCAATTGGTGCTTATCCTAATTTCAGTCTATTTGAAGGGAGAAATAAGAAAGCGGTAGATCAACATAGGCAGGTTTTAGAAAAATTTGGCCGTTACCCGCAAAGAAATTCAGAGTTTGGAAGAGCTAATACCCCTGATGAAGAAAAATGGCTCAATGATAAGGAGAATTTACCAATTTGGGCAGGTGGTAATCTTTCTTTCGATCAAAAAATTAGATAAGACGAAATTTATAAATCTTAGCTATATCTTTATTTTTATTATTCTATAGATTGAGCGAATGCTTGAAACAAAATCTATTCCTGAAGAATTACAATCCTCAATAAAAGAAAAAGGTTATGACAAACTAACGACAGTTCAAAGCTTAGTGCTTGATCCTGGCAACAATGATAAAGATCTTCTGGTAAGCTCCCAAACAGGCTCTGGCAAAACACTTGCTTATGGGTTATCAATATCGGTTGCTGGACTTAAAGAAATTCTGGATACAGATAACAAACTTAAAACCCTAATCGTTACACCCACACGAGAATTAGCTTTACAGGTTTTTAATGAGTTAGTATGGCTGTTTTCTAAGACTGAGATCAGGATCTCAACGGCGATCGGTGGAATGGATATAAAAAAAGAAAGGAAAAATATTTCTAAAGGAGTTGATCTTTTAATAGGAACACCAGGAAGGATTAATGACCATATACGTCGAAAAACTTTCCACTTAAATTATCTAAGATCGCTTATCCTAGATGAAGCTGATGAAATGCTTGATTTGGGCTTTAAACAAGACTTAGATATGATTGTAGATCAAAGTCCCGCAAATAAGAGGGTACTTATGTTTTCAGCGACAATCCCAAAAAAAATAATGTCATTAGCATCAAAGTACCAAAGAAATGCAGTCAGAATTGAAGCTACTAGTCTTGGCAAAGCCCACACTGATATTTCTTATGAAACATATTTAGTAAAAAAACATGATATTGAAAACGCAATATTTAACTTTCTCCGATTTCATGATGATAAGACTATTATTATTTTTTGCTCTACTAGAAATGCTGTAACGCATATCTCTTCTAGAATTTTGAATAGAGGTTTTTCTGTTGTCTCCTTATCTGGCGCATTGAATCAATCAGAGAGGTTCAAGGCATTACAATCCATAAAAAATGGTAGGTGCAAGATATGTGTTGCAACAGACGTAGCTGCAAGAGGTATAGATTTGGTTAACCTGGATATAGTGATACATGCTGAGCTCCCTCATAATCCAGAAACCTTAATACACAGAAGTGGGCGAACCGGGAGAGCTGGGAATAAGGGTCGAAGTATTCTTTTTTGTTCACCTAGCGAGAAGAGAAAATATGAAAAATTGATCAATTCTGCAAAGGTGAGACCGGTTATCAACAAATTTCTTTCTCAGGAAGAAATAGAACTTAAAGATAATGCAAAGATCATAAACTATCTTTCAAGAAACCGAAAAAATAGTTCTAGTGAGCTTAAGTTTGCTAATGAGCTATTAACACGATTTTCTAATGAAGATTTGGCCTTAGCGCTAATTGAAAATTTCAAAGGAAAACTACCTCCTATAGAGGAGGTAGAAAGTCTTGGCGAAGATCAGATTGTTCAAATGAAAAATGATCGAAAAAAAAAGAAAAAAAGCAAACAAAATTCCAGGCGTAACTTTAGAAAAAGATAGGAATATTGACAACAGTTTTGACAACAGTTTTTGTGATTTTCCTGATAATGCATAGGAAACATGAGAAGCATAAGAACTATTTTAAAGGGGTTATGAGAATTCTGATAACTCCTGATAACAATATCTACGGGTTTTGATCCCGTGTACCCTAGGTTCAAATCCTACCACCCCAGCCATTTATTGCTAACATTCACGGTAAGTGATCAATTTTTAAAGCAAAATCAAATAAAGATTAATTAGCCATTTTTATGAAAATGTCTCCCATACCTCCCCTGACCTCTTTGAGTGGTGTATTATTTCTAAGTGGACAGTAGCTTCCCGTTATAACTTCTCTATTTATCTTTTCAATGTCCTTAGGCGAACAGATTTTGCTTTCGAATAGTACTCCAACTACAAGCCTTCCATTTATTTCAGTCACTCTTTTTTTATTTAGGGAGGTGCCAACACAAATGGACTCTCTATCGACCTCTTCAGGAAAATCTGGTTTTTCACAAGGGTTTTTGATTGTTAATACGTGGATTAATTCCGTCTTATCATCAAATGTCTTTTCAAGGGCCTGCACCTGAACATATTTCATCACATCACAAGAGCAGGGCCAACAACATCTGTAAAGCGAGCCGCAAATTAATTCTTCATCGTGACCTCTGACAGAAACAAATTCAGGTTGAGAACCGGGCCGTACAAGTGACCCAGAGACACTACAATACATCTTATTCTTCTCAAAAAACTCATCTCTAGAATTTGAATTATCTAAAATATATTTAAAAAATAAAGCACCGCCGGCATTTCTGTTTTTGTTTGGAAATATTTTCCCCCAATCTGCTCGCAACTCTTCATAATAACGTATCAAATTTAAACTATCAGAACTTCGAGAGTCTCCTAAGCTTAATGAGGGGAATATTAAGCACATGACAAAAAGTGTGAAAATATACCGAGTCATATCAATTTGTTTTACCTTGGTTGAAAACATATTGATGGTTCAGCTTTTCAATTTTGTATTTTGATTTTTGACCGTCAGTCCAATTTATCTGAATGTATTCAATCTCTTCATTTTTACGGATTCCAAAATGGGCTACTGGTTCCATCTGGCATAAATACCCAGAGCCTCCATCTACAGTTTTAGCGTGGGTTCTGAAATTTGTCTTAAGTATTACGGTAGCACCTCTTGCTGGCGCATCGTAAAAGTTTTTAGGTTCTATTCTTAAATATTGAAAATCGTCTTTAACATTGGCTGAAAAAAGGCTTAATGGTTCAGGAGCACTTTCACCGTGAGCAATCAGTAGCTCCAAAATTCCGTCACCATTTAAATCCGCTACTGCTCCACCAGTACCCAGACCGGTCTTTTCTAGAGCATTCGTCAATTCCAACTCTTCGAGTTTATTGTTATCTAGAATTCTAAATAATTTATTTGGTTGACCAATATTGTTCAAAAATATCTCATCAAAACCATCATTATCGAAATCAGCGGATATAACGGTTCTAATTTTCGAAGGTTGTCTAAAATTTAAAGACGCTGTATCGACAAATGTGTTGTTTGCATGAGTGTATATTCTGTGGAAACCATTCCAATTTCCTGTAATAAGATCTAAGCTTCCATTATAACCAATATCTGATAGAGCCGTTCCTCTCCCATTTTGAAGTGTGTCATCGATACCGTACTCTAAAGCTTTGTCAGTGTATGTGCCGCCCTTGTTTATCAGTAAAAAATTAGGTCCTCGTTCATTCGCAGCAAAAATATCGACTTTTTCTGATAGAATATGCCCTGCTACAACAGCACGACCACCGGTCGTAGAATTTATTCCAAGTGAAGGTGCGATGTCTTTGATAACATCAGTTTCCAGCTCGTAAAATCTTGTTGGACCCCCATAGTTGGAGACATAAATTCCATAATTACCGTTGCCATGTCTATCAACGCAAGCCACCGACCTACCCGCCGTAAGGTTCAAGTTTGCCTGATTTTTTTTAAAACCGAAGATATCGTAAATCGTTTTATCCATGTCTATTAGACGATCTGAATATTTTTTCGTTCCACTATAAGTGTCGGTATTCAAGAAATAAATTTCTTCATATCCATCCTGATCCACATCACAAGCGACAACTCCAATCGATGACCTTTTTTCATCAGCAAAGAGTTCACTAGAATTAATATTTGTATATAAACCATTCTCATAGCTCAGTGCGAGATTAGGATACCGAAACCCTGTAACTATAAACTCCATTTTTCCATCATCATTAAAATCTGTTACTGCCACGCCATAAGACAATCTCGGTACGTTATTTTCAATTTTATCGGTAATGTTTTGAAAAAACTGAGCATTAGCTGTAAGACTGTTTTCAGCTACACCTAAAAAGACAGCAAAAATAGCTGTAACAAATGTGCTTTTTTTTACCAAGACAATATATGCGGCAACTTTTCTAAACAGTTCTTTTAAATCCATCTTATTTATTCATCATTATACAGGGAAACTTTTTAATCTTATTTTTTGGGCCAGTTGCTAAGGCCCCTGGGGTGCAGAGTACTAGATAGACTAAAAAGGAAAATTGACAACACTTTTCGTTATTTTCACGATAACGTAAGAGAACTATGGGAAGGATCAAAATATTTTTAAGGGTTATAAGAGACCTGGTAACAAAATATACAGATTTTATCTCATGTACCATTGCTAAGAAATTGATAAGCTATCCACTAAATCACTTATATTTAACATACACCAATGAATAAATTATTTGATTTACGTTACGTAATCATTGCAAGAAATAAATTTTGCAAATACGGTATTTATGTTGTGTTTATAATACGTTTCTTTACTTTTTGCGTACACGTTCAACCGCGTGAATTCGTAAGGTGGATCGATTACTCAATGTCAATCAAAAATACGAACGTTTGAACGTGGCGTCACCATTCTCTGTAAAATTACTTCCAAAAGATCTTCAACAAGTAGCTCTATTCCTAGACGTTGATGGCACTCTATATGAGATTGAAAATAGTCCAGGCTTGATCAAGCCTTGTTATAGGTTGCAGAAAAAACTGCACACCATCCGTAATAGACTTCAAGGTGCATTAGGGCTTATAAGTGGCAGGACTTTAGATGATCTAGAAAGGCTTTTTGATAAAAATAAAATTTCTTTTGCTGGGAACCACGGAGCACAATTGAGAGATGCACTCCGAATTAAGGAGCACCAGGCCAATACTGAAAACATAAAGGGAATTGCCCGTAAAATTAAAGAATTACTTAGTGGACAAAAAAATATTGAGATTGAAAATAAGGGTTCAAATTTAACTATTCATTTTCGAAATTCAACGATCGATAGGAGAGAAATCAATCGAATAATAATGAAGCTTGTGAAATGTTCCCCTGGTTTAACTTTCCTAAAAGGAAAGGGAGTTTTGGAAGTTAAACCCCTGAGTCACAATAAAGGAACAGCAATTTCATATTTTATGAGAACTAAACCTTTTATAAAACGGAGACCTATTTTTATCGGTGATGATGTAACCGATGAGGATGGTTTTGAAACTGTCAACAATAAAGGTGGCTGGTCAGTTCGTGTTGGAAATTATAGAAGGAGTAAGGCCAACTTCTTTTTACCTAATGTTAAATCCGTTCACGGAGTGATGAAGCAACTTCTTAAATCAAGGTAAATCAAATAGAGAGTTATGAGTAGAGTAGTCGTTATTTCTAATAGGGTCATGCTTCCCAACGAAAAGAAACCTGAGGCAGCTGGCGGACTTGCCGTTGCATTATATGATACGTTGCAGGAGACAAATGGTCTTTGGTTTGGTTGGAGTGGAAGAATTACCACAAATGAAGACGTCAAACCAAATGTAAAAAAGAATGAAGGAATAACTTATGCCATTGTTGACTTAACCAAAAAAGATTACGAAAATTACTATAACGGTTATTGTAACGAAGTACTATGGCCTATTTTTCACTACAGATTGGACTTAGTAGCTTATTCTAAATTAAAATTTGATAGTTATAAGACCGTTAATGAGTCATTTTCCTTAAAAATCAAAAAACTTCTCAATAATGAAGATTTGATATGGGTGCATGATTATCATTTTTTATTGATGGCAAGAGAATTGAGAAAGCTTAAATGTACACAAAAAATAGGCTTCTTTATGCACATTCCATGGCCATCAAAAGAAATTTTGACTGCATTACCTGATCATCGAGAACTTGTTGATGCACTCTTAGAGTTTGACTTGATAGGCTTTCAAACTAGAAATCATGTACTCACCTTTTTAGATTATATCATCAGTGAGCTGGGAGGATCAGTTGAACCAGACGGATCGATATTTGCTTTAGGTAAAAAGTCTAAGGTAAAGCATTTTCCAATATCTATAGATACGAACAAAATTATAAAAATATCAGAAGAGACTGATAACTCTCCTCAGGTAAAAAGACTAGTCAAAAGTATTAAAACGGACAAACTAATTATTGGCGTCGATAGGCTAGACTATTCGAAGGGACTTGAGCTAAGATTCGCAGCGTATAATCATCTTCTAAAAAATCATAGTGACCACATCAGATCAACAACTTTGCTTCAAATAGCCCCTACCTCAAGAGGTTCTGTTTTTCAATATAAAGAAATAAGAAAACAATTAGAGCTTAGTGCTGGAAAAATAAACAGTGCGTATGGTGACTTTGATTGGACGCCAATAAGGTATCTCAACAAAGGATTCCAGCAAAAAAGTCTTATGGGATTTTTTAGAAATAGTAGAATTGGACTTGTTACACCACTAAGAGATGGAATGAATTTGGTGGCAAAAGAATATGTAGCGGCTCAACGCGCGAGTGATCCGGGAGTGCTAATTTTGTCAAGATTTGCAGGCGCAGCAGAAGAATTGTCAGACGCATTAATTGTTAACCCTCATGATCCGGAGGGGGTAGCAAATGTATTAAATTATGCATTAAAAATGCCTAAAAAGGAACGCCTAAGGAGATGGCTTAATGCTTTTGATCAATTACATTCTTTTGATATAAATATATGGAGGAATCACTATATCCACGCATTGGAAACATCAATAATTACAAAGTAATTAGGTAATAAAGCAAAAATGAAGACACTTTGTTCTTTTAAGTTAATTTTTTGACAACACTATTTGTGATTTTCCTCGTAACTCATTAGAGGCATCAGAAGTATAAGAATAATATTAAAAAGATATTAGAAACCTTATAACTCCGTATAACAATATCCACGTTTTGATCTTGCGTATCGTAGGGTATCCTACCATCCCAGCCATTTGCCCCTAAGTGTTTAGTGATTCTCTAGAATATATTGTCTTGGACTACTCCATTTCTGAATTTTACTTATACATTCGCGCAACTGCAGGTATCACTCCTCTGTGGTTCAGGCTTTGATCGACTGAAGATGGGTTCAGTATCTTTTGTAGATAGTCCAATGCATTCTGTGGATCACAATGCCCACACATGAAAATATCAATTGAAGCAAAATTACGTTCTGGCCAAGTATGTATACTTATGTGACTTTCAGATAAAACTGTTACACCGCTTACGCCCATACCTTCGCCAAAAGGATGATAGTAAGAATGCAGAATCATCGCGCCAGCCTTGCGAGCACTTTCTTCTATTGTTTCTTTTATAAAATCTAAATCACCCATTCGTTCCACATCCCAAAAATCAGCAAGTATATGCCTTCCTGCAAATTGATCACCTGTTTTTGAACATGTTACGAAATAATCGCTATCGAGATGGTTCATTTTATGCTGCCCCCTCTTCTTTCTTGGGTCTTTTATTAATGTCATCTTGGATCCATGGAGGAAGAACAAAAGATGCCAAATGTATTTCTGGACTGTAATGTCTAGTTTTAAAACATGCTCTTTTAAAACGTTTGTTTAGTGTTTCTAAATGGGGTAGTGACCAAGTGGATTTGAGAACTCCAAAACCTAGTGTCATGTATCCACCATAATAAGTTGGGATCGCAGCGATATAACAACTAGCGCTCAAACCTGCCTTCTTTAGGCAAGATAAAGTACTTCCAACCTCACCTGGCTGAAATTGAGGGACACCTCCTTGAGTCGAAACCACAGCATTTTCCTTAAGAATTTTAACTAAGTTTTTATAAAATTCATGGCTGAATAATTTTTCCCCAGGGCCAATAGGATCAGTTGAGTCAATTATTACCGCATCGAACTTTAAATCTGTTTCTTTCACATACTCAAAAGCATCACCAACGATTAATTGCACTCTAGTATCTTTATAAACTTCACCTCCATTATTAACGCTGGGTATATAGTCCACACAGGCATCAATCACCATCTGATCAATTTCTGCCATGACAACCCTTTTTATGCCTTTATGCCGAAGAACTTCGCGTAAAATCCCACCATCACCACCGCCAATAATAAGAACATTCTCTGGTTTTTCATGCGAAAAAAGGGGTACATGCGTCATCATCTCTTGATAAACGAATTCATCACACTCTGTGATCTGAATTGCACCATCAATGGCTAGTACACGACCAAGTGTATCGTTCTCATAAATTGCAATATCTTGATATTCGCTCTTTCCTTCAAATAAGGTTCTATTGATTTCGAAACCCTGAAATGCCTTACTCCCTTTAAAGGTATAAATGCTTTCAACATCTTCTATAAAATTACGCCGCGCATTCATTTCTTTCCTCCTCGGTAAAGTTTCTTACAGTACCCTGATTTGCCTTGTGAAACCCCCTATCAATATTATGCATATTGGCTTGAGTAGGTTTAAAATATTTTTTACAAATTCCAAGCGCTACTTCGATGTTAAATGCTTTACAGGAGAAAATATCAATATAGACCTGTCCAATATTTTCAGCAAAATGTGCGGCAATATTGGAAGTCTCAATCATCTGAAGTAAAGTGTAGCCCGCAGCCTCATGGGAATGCGTGGCAAAATGCTCGATTATTGGTTCACCGTAAGCTACCATGTCAATAGCCTGTACTAGATCTTTACTCCAATCCAGTATATTTTCTTTATCTGCTAGTAACTCTTTGGGACACCCGTTGAAGTCTAATACTAAATGCTGACCCCATGGTGCTCGCGCCGAATTAGTTTCATTTTTTGTCGTCATTTCTTTCTCCTTCAATGATTGGCATGGGCCTACGTACTAAAAAGAAAAACCTCGCGTTAAAACGCTTAAACGTCGAATGCTCCAATGGCAATATTACCAGCTATGGCATACAACGTTATTTTATAACGCAAACCCTCTCAAAACTAGGCGGATGGGACTTTATGCAGCAAGCATCGAACAAAGCCCGCCCCGAATTAAAAACATTTACGCCGTTGCATAACCATTATCTGAAATTTTCAGGGGTTAGAGACACGTGCGTAAGCGCATGTATACAAAATTTTTAAAAAAAAGAAATAAAAAAATTCTTCTGCGTAAATTAATTATTGAAGTCTAGATAATTAAAAACACATATTTACCAGATAATGGAAATAGTCAATATGAGTTAAAATTATAGAGAGAAGATTTTTTCGGTTAAAAATACTTAGAATTTACCCAAACAAAATCCTCAGCGTCACTAAAAAATTCCAAAGACATTTCAGGGACAATTAAAGAAGTAATGGGTCTACTGCAACCGCTCGAATAGTATGAGTTGGCATCTTGTTTATTTTCTGCAGCATCCATCGCTATATAAATAAATGTGTTATCAGTATCTTTATACTGTGCAATACAGGAAAAAAGGTTTCTTGGAAATATAGACGGTTGAAGGACAATATCTTTCACTTCTTGAAAAAAATTATCTCTCATCTTTACCACTAAAACTGTATACGATTTTGCCTTGTCACCAAATCTACTCAAGTTTTCGTAGTTTGGGAACCATCCCCAAACAGGTCCAGAAAAAGATTCGGTACGACTTCCATTAGGATATTTAATTAAAAGATGATCTACGGAGTCCAACCAACTGGTACCGACGCCTTCTAAATCGAGAGCAGCATCAATACTTTCCATAAAACTTACACACACAAATTCGTTTTTTTTATTGAACCCCATGTGACGTGTAATAACATTTGCATATTCTCTAGTGTAAAGTTCAGTTCTGAACTGATCAAAACATCCGTCTTTTGGTCGATACTTAACAATCATAACTACTTGTGGATCTGGAAATTTTTTATAGTCATGATCAGATATTTTTCGGTTCGATTTATAAGTAACAGTAGAGATAGGGTCGTTGTTATTAACCCTTCGTGCCTTTAGTTGGACATTTTTATCCTCTAATTTATTAACGCTAGGTTGCAACGAATCTTTCCCATTTTTACTATCAAAAATTTGGGGACGTTTCCAAAAGAATACGTGACATCTCTTTTCAGGATTTGGGGAAACGGAAACTAACTCCCAGCCCTCACCACCAATCTCTTTCATATGAGATGAACGATCGGTTGTATTGAAAGGTAGTTCCGTATCTTTATAATCCCACATAACAATTTTTATAATTTCATTTTTTTATATTTTTTTCCAGCCTTAGTTACATTCCATTTTCTCAAGATACATCAATATAAAACCAACTAATATCCCTTTAAGATAATTCCTGTTTTACATTTTACTGTTTCTAGAAATCAAAATCCCACCAAAAACAATTAGACCACCCCCAGCAACGGTTGAAATCGTTAAAGGGTCTTGGAAAAATATAATTCCTACTATAGATGCAAAGAAAAGATGAAAATATGAAAATGGTTGCAATACACTGGCTTCTGCATGGCGATAGGCGTTGGTAAGCAAAAAGTGCCCTACCAGGCTGAACATACACAACAAAATTAGGAAGTATAAATCGGAGAACATTATCGGCTTATAAAATAGCGGACTAGGAATTGTGATCGCCATTGCAGAAACTAAAGACACCCAAAAAAAACTGGTTTCAGTATTATCTGTGGAAGCTACCTTCCTTGTAAGCACTGCATAAATTGCGAATGTAACCGCAGAGATCAAAGGCAAGACAGATACTAAAGAGAATTCAAGATTTATTGGGTTAATTATGATTATTACTCCTACAAATCCTACTCCTACTGCTACAATTTTTATTCTTGTAATCTTCTCTTCTAAAAACAGCCCAGACAACAGCACCGTTAGGAGGGGGAAAACTGCCATAAGTGCATGTGTTACTATTAATCCAACTTGAGTATATGAGTAGATAGCCATTAATAAGGATGAAATAAATAAAAGACCTCTAGAGATCTGGGCAATTGGTTGCTTAGTATTTAAAATTGACTTTAAAACACCCCGGCCTCTCAAGCTGACTAAAATCACAAAACTTCCAATTATCCAAAATCGAAACATGTTTATGTTTAAAACATCATAAAGTTCGGCCATATAGCGCGACATACCATCCATCAATGCAAGAAAAAACGTTGCTATAATTAGCGTTATTATTCCTTTTTTTGATGAAGTGGTCATAAAAAATACACAAAAATGAAAACAGTCGAATTAATGAACTTATTAAGAAGATTAATCAATTGATTTAAAATTAATATCCCTCGACCATAAGAATATATCCTGTTGAGTTTTTTTTTCGAATATCAATTATTTTTGCGTACTCTTCTGACTCATAGAATTGCTTTGCTTTTTCTAAAGTATCAAATTCAACTACTACATCACGATTACCCTGTGGAGTTCCTTCAGCAATAATTTGATGGCCACCTCTTATTAGGTACCTACCGCCAAAACTTTTTATTATATTTTCTGTTTCGCGAGCGTATTTCTGATATTTTTTTGGATCTGTAATTGTTATTTGTCCAATAAGATAGCCTTTTTTCATAGTTCAACCTCAATACGCTCACTTGGATTTATTTTAGTTTATTTTTGGCTGTGTCTCAAATGTCTGATCTGTTTTGATACCTTGTACCCAGTCCAAACAAGATTTTTTCCACGCTTGCCTCCGAGGATGAAGGCTCTTTCTTTGTCTAATCGTACCTACTCTCAACCCAAAAAAACCAGATTTTCCATTTTCAGGTTTAGCATAAATTCTTGTTCCACACTTTCCACAAAATGCCAGCTCACGTTTTGCACCACTGTCTGCTAACTTAATATAAAAGCTCAATTCTCCTTTTAAAAGATTGAAGCTATCATTAATAGCACCAACGACATAACCAAACGCAGTGCCAGAATTTATTTGACAATCCGTGCAGTGACAGATTGTTGCTGTCTCTGGGTCAATAATTGCTTCAAACTTAATTTGCCCACATAGACATGTACCATCTATATTCATTTAGCACCTTTCTAATCCTTAAACGCTTCAGAGTATGGGGCCTTTATCCATAAGAGTACAACTAATTTTTAAAATAAAACTAGAAAGTTCGTTGAATATATATAGAAATTACTCATGCTAAGTTTAGACCGTCGATATTTAGGAGTTCTTGTTGCTTTAATGACAGTTTCTATCTGGGCTGTTTTCATAGTTGCTACTAGATTTTCTGTGAGCACTAACTTTACGGTCGAGGAGGTTTTATTTTTAAGACTAGTACCGAGTACCTTGATCATGGCGCCTTTTATGATCAAATATGATTTGATCCCCAGAGGTTTGTCTTGGTTAAAAGCTGGAATGTTGATGATTGGTGCTAGTGCTATTTTCCCATACATTGTTTCAAGTGGACTATCGTTTGCACCAGCTTCCGACGGTGGAGTGCTTGCTCCCGGCATGCTACCTTTCTGGACCGCTCTCGCTGCTTTTTTGATTTTAGGTGAAAAGTTAGACCAGATACGTCGAGCTGGATTGTTTGTTATACTTATTGGAGCGCTATTGGTTGGCTTATGGCAAATTTTATTTAATTCTGACGAAGGAGTTTGGAGGGGCCATATTCTTTTTCTTATTGGGTCTGGATTATTTGCTGTCTATTCAGTTATTTTTCGGCAAAGTGGACTTACTCCTCTTCACGGTCTTTTAATAGGTTTGTTTTGGGGTACTCTATTTATAATCCCTATACTACTTCTCACAGGAAGGGTAAACTTCAACAATGTATCTGCATTGGATATAGGCATAACTATAATCATTCAAAGTTTAATAATCGGTATTTTGGCCACCATTCTTTTCAACTACGGGGTTCGATTAATAGGAGCGTCGGAGATGGGCGCCTTTGGTGCGTTAACGCCAATACTTGCAATGTTGGGTGGAATTATGTTTTTAAATGAGACCGTGCCAGCAATTAAGATGGTAGGCATTTTTCTGGTAGCCATCGGCGTATTTTTGGCATCTGGCATTCTGAAGCTAAAGAGCCACAAAAAAAAATCATCGTGAAAAGAACATTTCGAAAATGATACAAGGAACCAAATTTGACTGAATATCTTTTAAAACTACTCTTTAGTTAATAGTAGAGGAGTGAAACTTGGAGACGATACTGTTATGGATGGCGGGCGCACTATTTGCTGGGTATTTGTGTAGGTTAATATATATACCCACAATAGTAGGGTTTATTTTATCGGGTTACTTATTCTCACTTTATGATGGAAGCGGACAATCATTATTAGACTTACCATCTGAGATTGGCGTAGAACTTCTTCTATTTTCAATAGGTCTGAAAATCAAACCAACATCACTTCTAAACACCTCATTATTTTTAGTATTCTTGATGCACTCTTCTGCTGTTTTTTTAATTTTTCTTCTACTTCTCAATCTTGGGTTAAGCCTAGAAATCAAATTGCTTATCTGTGTAGCCTTTACCTTCTCCAGTACAATTATAGCTTCAAAGGCTCTTGAAAATCGAAATGAACTAACAACATTTCATGGCAGACTGGCTATATCATTGTTAATTTTTCAAGATATCTTAGCACTTATAGTGCTGCTACTTACAAATGACACATCATGGACACCTTCAACTCTTTACCTTCTTGCGTTACCCTTATTAATTCCAATACTAAAAATATTATTAGAGAAGTTTAATCCTAGTGAGGAATTAGAGCTTATTGCTACAATCTTACTTGCTCTGCTATTAGGCTCTGCTCTTTTTAAATACGCTGGATTGTCAGGAGAAATAGGCGCCCTCACGTTAGGTATGTTAATGGCTAGCTATAAGTCGGCAAAACAGCTCGGGGAAAGAATATGGACAATAAGAGAGATCTTATTAGTAGCATTTTTCTTCTCGCTGGGTATGAGCTTAGATCTGAATTTACAAATTATCCAAAGTGCATTGTTGATAACAACCCTCATTTTTATAAAATCGATTATTTTATTTGGCCTTCTTTTGGTTTTTAAGCTAAGAGCCTATACCGCTTTTTTAATAGTCATTTCGTTAGCAACTTACTCAGAATTCTCATTGATACTTATATCATCTTGGGAACAAAGTGGGCTCTTAAATTCAGAGACATTCTCCATTCTAATATGCACTATATGCTTTAGCTTTGCTCTAGGTGCTATCTTGAATAACTCAGTACATGAGATTTTTGTGGCTATTGAGAAGTATTTAGTTAACTTTGAAAGACCTCAGCACCATCCAGATGAGCAACCTCATACATGTGGTGAGGCCGATGTTATGGTGTTGGGTATGGGAAGAGTAGGTAGTGCGATTTTTGATAATTTGTCAGCTAAAAATATTAAAGTCGTGGGGTTTGATGCTGATACTAATCTTGTTAAGGAACAGTTAAAATTTGGAAAGAGGGTTACGTTTGCTGATGCAGAGGATCCAGGGTTTTGGTCAAAGCTAAGATTTGGCAAATTAAAAGCCATTATCCTGGCTCTACCGGAATTTCATGCCCAAAATTGGTCTACACAGCAAGCAAGGCGCTACGGTTTCAAAGGAAAAATAATTGTGCCAACACGATCCCAAGGCAATCCAGAGACGCTAAAAATTTCCGGAGCTGATGAAATATATGATGCTTATCAAGCAACAGGTATTGGCGTAACTGAAATTTTTCTAAAGGAGTAAACGGAGTTAAAGAAACTAAGGAATACCAAAATTTAATTTAAGAGGTGAATTGATGGAGAAAAAGTTATTGACTATTTTTGGGGCTAGCGGTTTAGTTGGTTCAAGCATTTTAAGAGAGGCACTAGATAAAGGGTATCATGTCAATGGCACACTTAGAGATATTGAGAACCAAGATAGAATTACCAGATTAAAAAGCCTTCCTTCTGGAAATAATGCCAAATTTTTTCAGGCAGATATGGCGGAAATTTCTTCATTAGATCATCCGCTCATTAATTCCGATGCAGCTATTATTTGTTGTCTTATACCCACATATAAAGGCTTTGACGGAACACCTGCAAAAGAGCTTGATGATGAAAGAGGGTATAATGAAATCATCAAGCCCACAGTGGATGGGTGCCTCAATATTCTTAAGTCAGCAAAAATAAATAACGTTAAGAATATTTTAATTTGTTCTTCTACTTCTAGTACAAACCCCATTCCCCCAGTTCTAGTAAAAAACGAGCTGGATCATTGGTCTGATGAAAAAGAGCAATGCAATTCAAAAAAGTATACATCAGCTGCTAAAACATATATGGAGAGAGCAGCGTTCAAATTTTGTAATGAAAATAATTTGCGGCTGTCCGTGTTTCTCCCCACTGGACTATACGGGCCCGCCATATTACCAGAGCATTTAAAACATAATCCATTTTTATGGATTAAAAATGTCCTCGAAGGGGGACCTCCAAGACATCAAAAAGTGCCAAATGACTCAGCTTCGTTAATACACCTTCAAGACTTAGCAAAGCTATTTTTGGCAGCATACGAAAACCCCTCAGCTTCTGGTCGATACTTTGGGGTTTTGGAAAGTTTTCATTGGAATGACATTTATAAGGAGTGTCAGAGGTTAATACCAGACATGCAAATGCCTGAAGCGATTTCAGAAGATCCCGTAGCACCAACACAGTTTGATTTTAAACGAAGAGATAGTCTTGGAGTAAAAATAAGGGATTTCCCCACGATAATGCATGAAACTGTTGAATGGATAAAAAGTAAGCCATTTTAAAGCAAATCTCGATGAGCTTATTTCAACGCTTTTTCTTGATGGTGTGCAATCTTCTTGAAGCACTCAATTAGCCATGTTAGTGAGAATATCGTAATTATTGCAGGCAGCATAATTTATCGATAAAACTTTTAAATAATCTAAAAATAAGTTTAATAAAAGAAAGCTTTCTCTAGAAGGTGCCAATGCCAAAAAATAGTTCAATAAATTTAAAAAAAAAATTCGAAACTCATTATGATGATAGGGACCTTTTATGTTTTGGGAATAGACCAAATGACTTTCTTGAAATTTTTAAAAACGTCGTTGACAAATATCCAAACCGAACAGCTCTAGTTTTCAAAGATAAAACTGTAAGTTATAGTAAACTCGATGTATTGTCCGATAGCTTTGCTGGAGGGTTGTTGAAATCTGGGCTAAAAGAGAAAAACATCCTTGTTATCAATCTCGCAAATAGCATTGAGTTCGTAGTCGCTCTATTTGCTTCTTTTAAAATCGGGCTAATTGCTATGCCTGTTGGTCATAGACATAAAAAAGATGAGCTTATTTCTCTTTATGATGATGCAGGGGTACACGCAGTTCTATTTGATAAAGAAACTGAGAAAGAACAACCTCTTAGCGAAGATGGTAATTCTATTCTTTTTATAACTACGCAAGATGAGACTCAAACTGGATGTCTAAAATTTAATGAATTACTTGAAAAAGGCGTTGAGGAAAATATCACTTTAAAAAAGATCGATGAGGAAGACCCGTCCATACTATTATATACCTCCGGTACTACCGGTCGCCCAAAAGGAGCTATATTGACCCATCTAGGGCTTGTTCATTCTTTTCTTCATTTCCAAATGGAGTTGGGACTTAAAGATGGTGAATGTACTATTCTTGCTGTACCTGCAAGCCATGTTACCGGACTAGTAGCCCAAATCCTGACTTTAATAGGGTGTGCGGGGAAAATTGTCATAATGGAGCATTTTGAAGTAAAAGAGTTTGCAATTCTTGCAAAAAAGCATGAATTAACATATTCGATACTAGTTCCAGCAATGTATGCATTGCTGCTTCATCGTAATGCGTTAATTGCTGAAGATCTAGAATCATGGAGAATAGGCGCTTTTGGGGGAGCTCCAATGCCCGATGCTGTTAGGAAGAAATTGGCTTCAAAGCTGCCATTCCTAAGTTTGAACAATGCTTACGGAGCAACTGAAACCACATCCCCTACAACTATCATTCCAATTAATTGCAATGACCCAGGTGATAGCGTAGGTCTTGTCGTGCCTTGCGGTAAAATTAAGATTGTTAACGAAAATAACGAAGAAATTAATCAAGGTGAGACTGGAGAGCTTTGGATTAAAGGTCCTATGGTTGTACCTGGATATTGGAAAAACGAAAAGGCTACTCAGAACTCCTTCGAAAATGGTTACTGGAAGTCCGGTGATATCGCCAGTCAAGATAAAAATGGTTTTATACGCATTCATGATAGAAAAAAAGACATGATAAATCGTGGAGGATATAAAATATTTAGTGCCGAAATAGAAAACCTAATGATGTTGATGGATGAAGTCCAAGAGGCCGCTTTGGTGCCCTACCCCTGCCCCATACTTGGCGAACGATCACATGCTTTTGTTTTTCCTTCATTAGCCTCCCTCGATCCTAACAAAATTCGGCTTCAACTTTTAGAAAAAGTTGCCGATTATAAGGTTCCCGATAAAATTACAATTACCACAGAACCACTTCCACGGAATGTAAATGGTAAAATTACCAAGGCTCCTCTTAGAGAGAGGGCACACAAAGAATTATAATTTTCCGATATTAATTTTTAAGTTTTTAAAACTAAGATTATGTATTGATTTGAAAATTTTTATTAAAACTTATTTCGATTGTTAAGGAGATGTTTTGAACGATAACTACGAAAATCTATTATATAATGTAAATGAGCCCATCGTCTGCGAAGCCTGCCTCAAAGAATATAAAAATTTAGATAACCCAGACATAGCTCTGAGAGATTATGTAAAGGTAGATGTCGGGTTTACTAGAATTGGCATTCAAGTTTGGTGCCAACGTCATGAGAAAAATATTTGTCATATTGATTTTGAAGGAAATAGACCTCGAGCTGACTTCAGATGCTTAGAAAAGAGCTAAAAATGCAAAACTTTATTTATAACCAACCTGAAGCAAAGTGTGATTTTTGTAAGGCAACAGAAAATCCTCATCCTGATTATAATGAAACAATTCCAATAACCAGAATAGATATTGGAAAAAAAAGGAAATTAACCCTATGTATAAATTGCTTTTTTATGCATAAAGAATGTTCTGAAAAAAAAGGTCACCCCCTCATTGCTTATTTATCAAAATTGAATAATTTATCTCTTATTTTGAATAAATCTAACAAAAAAAAACCTCAAACCTAATTGTGATCTATTTATGAATGAAAAAAAAGTTGTAGTAATTGGCGCTGGCGTCTCAGGGTTATTATGTGGCAAAAGATTAGCCGAAGCTGGTCATTCAGTTCTTATACTTGATAAAGGCAGGAATATAGGTGGAAGGCTGAGTACACGACGAACTGATGGAGCTGTATTCCATCATGGTGCAAGTTCCTTACCTGACTTTTACAGTCATAAAGAATTGCCAGAATTTGGGTTAGAAATATTCAAAAGAGCAGAGAAAGAAAAAATAATTCAGCGTAAAGGAAATCTATTTGAGCCCATAAATTCAGTTGCCGACTTTGTAAATTATTGTGGGGCGAATTTAAATATACAGGAGAGCTGTGAGGCTATTTCGTTAAATTTACACAATAAGACTATAGGTATACAGTGTAGGGGTAGAGTTTACGAAAACACACGTTATGATATCTTGATACTTTCAATACCTCCGTATCAAGCCAAAACGTTAATTAATAAACAAATCAATGAGTTTGACGGTCTATTAGCAAGTGTCCAAATGAGGAGCTCTGCAGCTGCTCTTTTTTCCTTTGATCTAAATCCAAAACCTATAAAAGATAAACATTTCTCGAACGAAAAAATTCATATTCATGTAGAAAATAATCGGTTCAAATGTAAGCAGCAGTTATTCTGCCTAACCGTTCACACAAAAGAACCCTTCGCTAGAAAAGTGGTAAAAACAAACAAAAATGAAATTAAAGAGATATTACTTAAAGAACTTTTGGATGCCATTCCCTTTTCACTACCAAAACCCACTTACGAAGCTGGGCACAGATGGCTTTATGGATTCACCGAACGATCTTTGGGAAAATCTTGTCTATTTTTTAACGAGGAAAATGTTGGCATTTGCGGCGATTGGTGTTTAGGTGGGACAATTCTAGATGCCGCCTCGAGTGGAATAAAGTTAGCGGAGTATATATTAACTCGCTAAAATTTTTTTAGACTTTTTTATTTAAGCCTTTAAAAAAGACTTTCAGCAAACTCTATTAGCGACTCTTTTGCTCCTTCATTATTAAGCCGAAAGCTATCAACTTCAGCTGCCCAATCTTTATCATTAAACTCTTCCTTTCCGCGTTTATACCAATCTTCTTCTATTATATCGTGTTCCTCATCACTACAGAGCTTAGCAGTTAAAAGCCATGATTTAGAATCTATATCTTCTAATTTTTCTACTAACTCGAGACAATTGTCTTTATTTCTAGCCAAAAACTCTCCAAATATTACTGGAGCTGTTCTGGAGTCAGAGTTTGTTTTTCCCTGTGCAATTGGGTCGATCTCTAATGCTAGCTTCAGCGCATCTAAGCCTTGATCGATTTTTCCTAATCGCAGTGATACTTCCCCATAAACTGATAAAACTCGTGGGTCATTGGGAACCATTTTGTAAGCCTTGGAGGCATGTCTTTCTGCTACTCTAAAATTTCGTCCCGATAAATTAACCTCGGCCATCAATCGATGAACCTCAAAATCATTATCATTAAGTTCATGTGCCTTTTTAAGGCATCCTTCCGCTTCACTCCATATTTGAGCCATATCACCCTCAATAAAGCCTCTACTCATTCCCTGGCCGAGAGCACAGGCTTTCCAAGCATACGCTTGACCGTTAGTTTCGTCAGCTTTTATAGCCTCATCAAACGTTGTCAAAGCGTTTAGTAACGCATCCTTTTGTATTTTGTGGTGTAAAACCTTGCCCTTCAAAAGTAATTCGTAAGAAGACAAATTTTCAGTGGGTTTTCTTTGAGCTCTCTCTAAGCTCGATAATTCAATCTCTCCCAGAAGTTTTCCAGAAATTTGTCTAACTATTTCATCTTGTACATCAAAGATATCTTCAATGATTTTATCAAACTTTTGGCTCCATATCTGGCTATCATCTTTTGCGTCAGACAATTCAACTGAGATTCTAACCCTTTTACCAGATGAACGAATACTACCAACAACAACATAATCAACGCCAAACTTTTCACAGAATGCTTTCAGATCCATCTCGTTGTCTCTAAAATCGAAACATGATTGTCGAGAGACTAGCTCTAATTCTCTTATCATGGAAAATTCAGTTATTAAGTCCTCTACTATTCCATCTACTAAATACCCACTATCTTCGTCATTGCTGGCATTCGAGAACGGCATAACAGCTAGCTTTGGCTTATAATTTTTCTCAGACTCCTTTTTTGCGTAGCTCCTACCATCAGTCTTCTCTACTTTCCCACCTGTTGGAGAAATGCCAAACGTCTGATAACTATCGGAAATATTCTTTAATGCCTTAGTACCCGCATCTTCAACTTTGAATTCTATTTTGTTATCAACTTGATCCTTCACTGTTGATGAAATTAGTATTTGGCCAGGAGTGCAAGCAGCCTCCAACCGTGCAGCTATGTTAACACCACTACCATAAATGTTATCCTTTTCAACAATCACGTCATCCATATGCACTCCCACTCGCCATGTCATGATTGAGCTTTCTTCGGTTACTTTATTTCTTTCATCAATAGCTTTTTGAAAGTTTATCGCAGCGTTGACACAGGAAACGGGACTCGCAAATTCAGCAATTACAGAGTCTCCAGCGGTATAGAAAATTTTTCCACCAAATTCTTCAATATAGGGATCTATAATAGAACGACAGGCCTTTAAATTTTCTAGTGTTTTCTCTTCATCTTTTTCCATTAGACCGCTAAATCCTACACAATCAGTTGCCAAAATAGATGTTAGTCTTCTGTTTACACTAGCCATTTTTAACCCTTTGTTTTTTCCTTTTGAACTTATAGAAACGACCATCGTGAAGCATAAGGGCTCCTTCTATTAGATCCTTTTTTCTCGCGAATGACATTTCTAGGTGATCGTTTAGATTCTAATAGTATTATTTTTCAACCAATCTTCAATGGAATTTTTATCTTTTGAAAAAAATCTTTTTATATTCTGGTCTTGCTAAAAAATGAGAGAGTAACGCAGCTAATAGAAAGAACCCGAGCGTCGCATACTCACGATAATCAGTTATTTCATTCTGATAATAAATAACAAGGCCCGAGCCTCCTATGGACTTTAAATATATATCAAGAAATTGGATCGGGAACATTCTTTCCTTACCAAGCAAAAAGTGTCGTATAGCGAGATAACCAAAGGTAAGAAAAACACTCACCCGTACGATTTGCCATCGATGAAAGGGAATTTCCTCTATTGATTGATTAAATTCAAAAGGGAAAGAAAAAGAGTAGCCCAACAGTGCAACGATACCTGCAAAGAGCGCCCAGACCCCAAGTAGAAAGATCATCATTTGTGCTACTAATCTCAGTTACTTCCCTCAATTGCTTAGAACATGATAAAGACACAAAAAATAAGTTGGTGAACTGTTTAATCGGTTCAATAATATCACATTTTCAAATTTTTTCAATTTAATGGGATTTTCATCTAAATCTAACACCAGTTCAGATAAAAATTTTGGCTATTAGTTCGTTACAACAGAGGCGCCTTCAATTTTAATATCTGTTGCAACTGCTTCTTTTTCGTAGGTAAAGGCAAAAACGCCAGAAACCTTATTTTCCTTAAAAACGAAGCTATTCCTCAAATCACTTAGCAGTTTTTCTGAGTCATCTTCGAACTTTTTCAAGGCTTTAGCATCCTCAAATTTCACGTGAATATTTAAATCACCATCTTTACTTATAAGTATATTTAGTCCTAGAAAATCATATTCTGCTATTTTTCCGCCCAAGGACTCTGAACAAAATCCAGCCGCTACTTTTGCCTCACTAACACCAGGAAACTTAAATTGATAAATCACTGCAAACATCTAAATATCTCCCAGTTCAGAGAGCATATTATCGAGATTGACTTGAGCTTGTTCTTTTGTAATTGATATTCTCTTGAATATTCCCTGATCAAGATCTAATTCACTTTGGAACTCTCTAGCTTTTTTAGTCATCACTCCAGATGCGTCAAGCAAGTCAAATTTTATAAGATTTTGTTTTCCTGATTCATCTATTGGTCTTCCTTCAATAACTGTTAAGAAATTTATGGTATCTTTAATGGTCATGTCAGGATGATTTTTAACAACCACTTTAAGCATATCTATTGCTCGGGATGCAGTAATTTCTCTCTGATCACCCTGGGTTTCAAGTTGATGTGCCAGTCTTGCCGCGAGCTTTTGTATAAGTGTAATTTGATTATTATCGAGTTTTTTACCCAACTCCGTATCGACAACACAAAGCGTTCCTAATATTAAACCACCCTGAGTAACTAAAGGGAACCCCCCATAAAATTTTACATATGGATCTCCAGTAACAACAGGATGATTTTTGAACCTCTCGTCTTTACTACAATCTTCTACTATTATCGGATCAGTACTGTTTAGAGCGAATTGACAGAATGTTCTCTCTCTAGGACTTTCAGGACGGTCCTCCGGCAATCCAATGTGACATAACATGTACTGTCTTTTTTCGTCAATTAGGCCAGTATAGCTAACAGGCATATTCGATATTTCTTTTGCTAGCTCTGTATAGATTAAAAACAGCTCTTCATTGGCGACATCCATTACCCCCGTCTTTCGAACTGCCTCAAGTCTTCGGGTTTCGTTGCTGGGTATGGGAGCCGGTGAAAAATCACTATAATCTACCAAAAAATCCTCCGTCTAAAAGTTTAGTTTATAAACCCTCTATTTCGATATAATATTATGTTTCTTACTAGTTTTTCAACTCTTTCATTACATCTATTACCATATCGAACTATCACATGCGTCGAAAAATAGATGGCATATAATAAGGCACTTTTTGTTGGTAGTCGGAAAACCTTTTACCATAAATTTTTTGAAATCTTTTTTCTTTCAACATAGGACCAAAATAGCAATAAAGACTGTATGACAACGCAACGATAAATAAGTCCAAACTCATGGATGGACTCGTCCAAAGGACTAGACTGAAAGATAAATAAATGGGTTGCCTTATTATCGAAAAAAGACCACGAGTAGGCATATCAGGAAAAATGGGTGTTTTCCCCTGATATAAAGATGTCCAGCCTAAGGAACCAGTTTGCACTTTATATCCTGCCTGTATAGATGAAATAGATAATAAAGCCCAACTAAGTAAGTTAAGTATGATCATGTATAAGCTTGCTGGTGTTTCAATTTGCCAAATAAAAACTCCAGAAAAGTTCCAGAGAGAGAATAAGAGTATAAGTTGTATGGAAGCTATAGTAGCGTAGACCGTTGTTCTAAGAGTTTTGGCATAACTTTTAGGCGCAAAAATCTCTAACATCTTCATACCACGGTTAGATAGAAAGAATGAGTGGCCCATAGGAAACTGAATTAACAACAAAAGATTTGTTACCACTGCACCAAAGCCTTCGAGGGGTCCAACTGAAAATTGAAAACCGGTCAAAATCGTAATAAACATGACTGCGCCAGCCACTAGAAAAATGCCATGGCACAATAAACCATAAAATAAAGCTATTGGTTTGTTACCTGATTTATACATGAAAAAAATATAGTTTGTCTTAAGAAAATGGAAACATTAAAACTCAAATTCTTTTTGTAATTTTGAATTCTTTTTTCTCGATTTAAGATAATCGTTTTCAGAAATTTTTCTGCTCCCTATCTTCCTCCAAATAACTTCCGATTGGGATCTTGCTATTTTTAAGTTTTTGAGTTGATGAATTCTTTTCGAAGCGCTTTCCCTTGATAGTTTCTCATCAACAATGGGGCTATAATATTTACCTAATAATTCTGGTGTCTCCCAGGGAGTATGGACGTTAGCCTGAGGCATGTGTCTTAACTCTGGAACCCACTTTTTTATGAATTTTCCTTGAGGATCATGTTCCAATCCTTGCTTTATTGGGTTATAAATTCTTATTGTATTGATACCCGTGGTACCAGACTGCATCTGTACTTGAGAATAATGAATTCCAGGTTCATAGTCTGAGAATAGGCGCGCTAGATAAAGAGATGTTTGCCTCCAATCTATCCATAGATTGTAACTAGCGAAACTAACAAGCATTGCTCGCATACGGAAGTTTATCCATCCAGTTGATATCAATGATCGCATACAGGCATCAACAAAGGGGAAACCTGTTTCTCCACGCTTCCATCTTTCAAAATTCTCAGAATATGCGGTTTCTCTTTCCAATTTATCATAAATGGGATGAATATTTTTCCACTCTATGCTCCTTAGATCTTCTAATTTTTGGATAAAATGACAATGCCATCGAAGTCTTTTCTGGAATGAATTGTAAGAGGCTCGCCAGTTTTTTATTTTATCCCCAACTAAATCTAGCTTTTTTTGGCTTTGTTCTTGTGTCCTCTGGAAAATAGTTCGGATAGAAATAGTCCCGAAGGCAATGTGCGTAGATAGTCTGGAACAAGAATTTGCAGATAACAAAGGTCCAGACATTTCTCTCTGATAGTTTTCACCCCGCTCAGTTAAAAAACTGTTTAGAACTATTCCAGGCTCAATTTTGCCGAAGTTAGTATTTGGTTCAAAACCATCAAATTCCAGCTGCATGTCTTGACTCGATGGTAAATTATCAGAGCCTTCAGATATACAAAATATTTTTTCTGGTATTTCATAAATCTTTTTACGCATGTGACCGTGCCAAAGGGCCGACCATCCGTCACGAGAATTTAAATTCCTCACCACTCCATTTTGTTGATATTCTTTCCAGTCTACAGAGTTTTCATCGGTCCACTTTCGGATTGCTGAATCGCGATCTTTTGAAAATTTATTCCATGTTTCATAGTGAGAAAAAATTGCTTTGACGTTATGTCGGGTTGCCAAAGACTTTAATACAGGAAGCGCCTCTCCAACTTTGATTACTAGCTTAGCGCCTCTTTTAATGAACATATCGTCAAGTCGGCTGAGATAGTGCTGAAGATGTAGGAAATGACGGCGCGAAACATCGGGCTGTCTCCAGAGGTTTGGCTCTAAAATGTACAGAGGTAATATTTTTCCTTTTGCGCATGCATCCGAGAGAGGACCGTGATCGAGCATCCTTAGATCTCTTTTGAACCACACGATATTCAACT
>CACELY010000015.1 GCA_902560505.1 uncultured Alphaproteobacteria bacterium | reverse complement strand
CTCCACCCTTGTTTAAAGTTTTCAACTGTTATGAGTGTAATACCAAAATTAAACTTAGACTTTACGTCGGACGTGCCTTGATGCTCCAATTTTCCATAAATATCGAGTGCTCTATCTAAGTTTCCAATATTTTTATGCGCTAAAGCAAGATTCGCCTTCGCCTCTTGGTAGTACGGATTTTCACCTACAATTTCCTCTAGTAATTTTATGGCTTTTTTTATATTACCTTTTTGTAATTCAATATTGGCAATATTCATCTTAGCAGCAACCAGATTTTTATCGATTTTTATTGCTTTCTTGGAATTAAGAGATGCTTCATCTAAAAGCCCTAACCTTCTGCAAATAATTCCAACCACATTGAAGTAAGTGGGATTGTTGATATTATTTGATTTTATTTTTTTGCAAATTCTTAGCGCTTCTTCATAGGCACCCAGTTTGGCAAGCTCAACTACTCGAACTAGCTCCTTCGTAAGAGTATTTTTTTTTTTTTGCATTTTTAAAAAAAAAGGGCGGGAATATCCCGCCCTTTTCAATTCAATTATAGCTCACTTAGAATTTGAAAGACGCTGTCAAGGTTGATGAACCTTCACTTGTCATTACAGCACTTAAGGTTCCAGCTGAACCTAGAGGTCCAGAAGCACCAATTGTAGTCAATGCATCGTCCTTATTATAGCTACCAGTTAATGTGATAGTTGGTGAAATCGCCATGGAACCAGATGCAATTAGGTTATCACCACCTGCACTTGTTCCTGCTTTTTCCTGGTATGTAATACCAACGGACGTACCACCACCAGCGTAGCTAAGACCTACTGTACTGATGCTCTTGTGTACAGCCTTTAGTGCAAACGCTTCGGTGATTGAACTACCAGCGGCAGCACCAGCGAATGGATCGGCACCTGTGGTTGTAAGAACGCTATAGGTAAGGCTCTTATCCTGAAGACCGTCAGAGTTTTGCGCATTTGATGCGTTCAACGTCATACCGCCACCGAGATCCATGGTAGCTGCAAGACCCATTGAGTAAGTAGTACCTGCGTTCACTCTCGCAATGGTAAGACCAACACCACCTAGGCTTGTTCCTATTGAGAAACCTAGATCGCCATCAGCTTGCCATCCTAAACCATAGCTCATTGTACCGTATGAACCCTTGATACCAACTGTTTGGTTGCTAGTCTCGAGGTCATCACCATCCATCTCGTTGTCTACCGAAAGAGTAGCACCGCCTAGAGCCATAGTGGCCTGAAGCTGATTATCTGCAGAGTTTGTATCTAGAGCAACATCCATACCAAACATGGTCGTAACAGCGGCTGTAGCAGCGTGCTGAGTTTTACCAACAGATACTGTCATTGTGCCGTTACTCATGGACACTGTGCCACCTGAAACTGAACCACCAGCTAGGTTGAAAGATCCACTTGTACTAGCTGTCCAACCATCACCTGCTGACATCGCTACGCCTAGTGACGCTGTTGTGTTAAGCTGCGGTGAAGTCTCAACTGCTTCTGCGTTGCCATCTTGAGCGTCAGCAAATGCTTGTACATCGGCTCTAAGATCGGCTGCGGCTGATCCATTGGCTGTACCGGTGTTTTGAAATGCTTCATCCAGCACGTCTAAAGCTTCGGAATGCGAACCACCCAAGAAATCATCAATTATATCTTCAATCGCTGAAACGTCGGCTGCAGATGCTGGATCTGTTACCAATGTGTAACTGGCGTGATTGTTAAGCTCTGTTGCCATGTTTGTAAGTTGAGCATCAGCTGAATTAAATCCGGCGAGATCAGTATCTGCGTTAGCTACTGCTCCAACTGATCCTTCTTCACCGCCTGCAACTCCAGACAAAAAGGTATACAAGTTGTCCCTTTTCCCTGCCTTTTCGATTGCTGTGTTAACAGCTGAAGTTGATGGGTTTGTCAATTTTATTGACATAGATCCAGACCACGTCATCGGATGTGAGTGGTGGAAATATGGTTGATCAGACACGGCGGTCGGATCAGCAGCAAACGCTGGAGCTGATAGTCCAACAATAGCTGTCGTCGTTAATAGAACTTTTTTCATGTTCTTTCCTCTATTTAAATGTTTACATTTAGGTGCACCTGCTTGGATTTTCTACTAATCAACAAAACGATAAGCAGAAATCAAGCAAATATGCTCTATACTTCGCATTTATGCTGAAAAGGTCAAGAAAGCTTTCCATTTACGTATTTGTTTTTTTTTTTTGATGTAAAATTGCAACAAAAAAGGTCAGGAATTGTCTATGTTTTTATAAATAGTAGTTGAATAGTTACCGCAAATGAAATTTAAATAATGAGAACTCTGTATCTTACTAAGCTATAGGTAGAAGATGGAACGATATAACGCAAAAAAAACTGAAAAAAAATGGCAAGAGAAGTGGGAAGAACGAAACACCTACATTACAGAGAGAAATACAACAAAAGACAAATATTATGTACTAGAAATGTTCCCGTATCCCTCAGGGAAAATACACATGGGCCATGTGCGCAATTACACCATGGGGGACGTCATTGCCCGCTATAAAAGGCATAAAGGTTTCAATGTTTTACATCCAATGGGCTGGGATGCTTTTGGAATGCCTGCCGAAAATGCTGCGATGGAAAATAATATTCACCCGGGTAAGTGGACATATGGAAATATAGAACAGATGAAATCTCAGCTTAAGCCGATGGGACTATCAATCGACTGGTCAAGAGAGTTTGCAACTTGTGACGAGACTTATTACAAACAGCAGCAAGAACTCTTTATCGATATGCTTGAGAAAAATTTGGCTTACAGAAAAAAGTCACTTGTAAATTGGGATCCCGTTGACAAAACGGTTTTGGCAAACGAGCAGGTAGAAAACGGGAAAGGATGGCGCTCAGGCGCCGAAATCGAAAAAAGAGAGCTGACGCAGTGGTTCTTTAGAATTACAGACTTCTCAGAAGAGCTTTTGGAAAGTTTAAATAATTTACCAAACTGGCCAGAAAAAGTGAAGACAATGCAGAAAAATTGGATAGGGAAATCAGAAGGGGCCTCAATAAATTTCTATCTTGAAAATTCCAATATCATGGACAGGTTAGAGGTATTCACCACACGACCCGACACAATATTTGGAATGTCGTTCTGTGCTTTATCTCCAAACCATCCATTGGCAAGAGAACTTGCAAAAAATGATACAAAGATCCAACTATTTATAGATGAATGCAACTCTTCATCGACCGATCAAGCTAGTTTAGAGAGGCAAGAGAAAGAGGGCATTGATACCGGGATAAAAATAAGACATCCATTTAAAGACGAATGCTTACCTCTTTACATAGCAAATTTTGTTCTCATGGATTATGGCTCTGGCGCCATTTTTGGCTGCCCAGCCCATGATCAACGAGACCTAGCATTTGCGCTAAAATATAATTTGAATGTTGTTCCTGTTGTATGCCCGAAAGATCAAAACGAAGCGAAATTTTGCATTAAAGAGGAAGCATATACCGGAGATGGTAAAATAATAAATTCTGAATTTTTAAATGGACTGACCATCGAGGAGGCTAAGGAAAAGGTTATTTCTTTGCTATCTGAAAAAAATATGGGTGAAAAAAGAGTAACCTACAGGCTTAAAGACTGGGGCATTTCAAGGCAAAGATATTGGGGGTGTCCAATACCAGTGGTGCATTGTGAAAAATGTGGTGTCGTTCCAGAAAAAAAAGAAAATCTTCCAGTAAAACTTCCAGAAAATGTATCTTTTGAAGATCCTGGAAATCCTTTAGAAAAAGCTTTTGAGTGGCTTAATATAAATTGTCCAGTTTGCGCCAACCCAGCTAAACGGGAAACTGATACAATGGATACATTTGTGGATAGCTCATGGTATTTTATTAGATTTACGAGCCCAAACCATAACCGTCCTACTGAAGCTGATGAGCTAGAGTACTGGATGAATGTAGATCAATATATTGGTGGCGTTGAACATGCTATCTTGCACCTTTTGTACTCCCGATTCTTCGCCCGAGCTATGAATAAAACCGGGCATCTTACTGACGATTTTTTAGAGCCCTTTTCAGCATTGTTCACCCAAGGAATGGTTTGCCATGAAACCTATCAAGATCCAGATGGTAATTGGCTTTCACCAGAAGAGATAAAAATATCTGTCACCAGTTCAGGGGAAAAAGTTGCAAAATGTCTAAAGAATGGATTACCGGTTAAAATTGGCCCATCGGTGAAAATGTCTAAGTCAAAAAAAAATGTTATAGACCCAGTAGATATTATAGATCAATTTGGGGCAGATACTGCAAGATGGTTTGTAATGTCTGACAGCCCTCCAGAGAGAGATATATCGTGGTCAACAGAGGGGGTTGAAGGCGCTTGGAGACATCTTAATCGTGTCTGGCGATTGACCAAAAATATAGCCGTTGAGCTTGAAAAAAACAGTCAGAAAATAGTTTTATGCGAAGATAAAGAGGTCGATGATTTTGTTTTCAACACATCGAAATTTATTGAAAGCTTTTCATTTAATAAGGCAATCGCAAAAATTTATGAGTTAACCAATTTTTTAGCTAAAAAAGACACCAGTATTGAGCAAAAAATATATGGTATTAAATCACTTGCGTTACTAATGGAGCCTTTCACACCTCACCTATCTCAAGAAATTTGGGTTACAATAGGGGAAAAGGGGCTTATTGCTGAAGCGAAGTGGCCAGACATCAAAGAGTGGGAAGTCAGTAAGGAAGAGAAAATAATTCTCCCTATTCAAGTAAATGGAAAAAGAAAAGCTGAAATTTCCGTTTCTCCTGATCTTACTGAAAAGGCACTCAAAGAATTGGTTCTTGAGCATAAGGTAATAAAAAAGGCTACATTAAATTCAGATGTAAAGAGATTTATCTATGTTCCAAAACGAATTGTTAATGTCGTAATATAGAGGAGTAGCTATTTCAAAATATATATTGATAGTTTTTATCATTTTCGCAAACGCCAATTGCGGGTTTTCACCTCTATATAAACACACTGGGTCAATGGAGATATTTGAAAATATTGACATACAAAAAGAGGAAAACTTTTTGGCTTATTTAATTAAAGAGGCGCTTGAGGGGAAGGCACCTTTCGCAGAAAGTGGGAAAAATGTTTTGCAAATAGAGCCATCAATTAAAAATTCATATGGAGTTATTACAAAAGAAAATGAGATAACAAGATATTCAGTAACTTTGGATGTTGAATATCGTTTGTATAATAAAAAGACAAAAAAAGTTGTGTTTAAAAACAAAGTTTCTGCTACGTCAGACTATAGCGCCGCCGTAACCTTTACGGGTTTCGCAACAGAAATAGCTAGAAAAGATACTTATGAAAGACTTGCAGATACAGTTGCCGAAAAAATGATTACAGAGATTTTAATAAGTAATTTAAGTGAATACGCTCCTTGATTTATTATAGGCAAAAAATTGACAGTTTCACTGAAACATTCGAGAAGTGCTCTGTAATTGTCTTACTTGGTGAAAACTATTCATTATTACAAAAAGACGCAAAAAAAATTTCTGATGCACTCGCAGGAAAAATTGCAGATGAAGAAATGCGAGTAAACAAATATTTCAATCAAGAAATAAATGAAAAAAGAAACGAAATAATAACAAGCCTGAAAACAAAAAGTTTTTTCCCTGGCCGTCAAATAATTATGCTGAATGAACTTAATGAGAAAGGTTACAAAATTATCACTGAGATAGACGCAGAATGGCAAAATGGCGATGCTATAACTATAGTTACCATGAATGCATTATCAAAAAAATCTGATGTTATCAAATTACTTGCATCTAGTGATAGGATAGCTGTGGTTAACTATACTGGTAGTAAAATTGATGGAGATTTTTTTGTGAAAAGATTGACCGATGCAGGAATAAATTTTTCTGGGAAGGAAGTATTAGATGTACTTATTGATTTCGCCGACTTTACGCCAGGAAATATTATAGAAAATGAGTTCGAAAAGTTAATGCTTTTCAAACTTTATGATGACAAGCCTCTATCGGTAGACGATTTTTTTAATATAGTATCAATAAACTATGAAATTAAAGAATTAAGCCTGGCAGTTGCATTGGCTGAAAGAAACGTCATAGAGTTAGAGAAGAGTCTAAGTGCTTTCTTTTCATATAGTAAAAGCCCGATTTCTATTTTGCATTTTGTATCCGCTTATTTCTACAAGTTATCTGTAATAAAATTATATGGGCCCACCAGCTTTGAGGTGCGTCGTGAATATCCCTTTCTTATTGCACATGACCTTGAAAAAGCAAAACAACATGTGAATCAATGGTCCTTACAACAAATAAGCCGGGCAACCGACTCCCTCACTGCTTCAGATCTAAAATTAAGAAAATATCCCTCTTTGTTTCAACATTCTATTCTAACCCAATGTCTACATAAAATTTTGGAAATTTAAATTTCTTGGTACCCTTTTTAGATAATATAAGAAAAGTATGTCTTTATCCCATATTGTATTTACTGTCTTTAGTTTGGATTATTATACACCGCTTTAGAATTAAGAACGGGAAGTATGAAAAAATGCCAATCCCCGTGGTGTGTATTGGAAACATTACCTTGGGCGGTGCTGGTAAGACCCCTACAGTTATTTTTTTAGCAAATTACTTTAAAAAAAATAATATCAAAGCCCACGTCGTCAGTAGAGGATATGGTGGGGCATTTAAAGATATTGTTTTTGTTGATCCAAGAACTCATAATGCCTATCAAGTCGGCGATGAACCTTTGTTAATCTCTCAGCATGCTAAGGTTTGGGTATCAAAAAAAAAGAAAGAAGGAATTTTAGAGGCCTATAAAGCGGGTGCTGAATTAGTGCTTCTTGATGATGGCTATCAAAATTTTTCGATTGCAAAAGACATAAATATTCTGGTATTTGATGCGGACGTTAACCTCAATAATGAAAATATTTTTCCTTTAGGAAACTTAAGAGAGAGGCCTCGACCAGCAATTGACAGAGCCGACTTTTTAATTTCCATAGGTAATTCAGTATCAAATAAAAATTTACGAGAAACTATTTTTCAAAACTATAAGCAAAAGATCATAGACGGAAAATTTGTGCCTAACATAATTCCGAAATTAAAGAAACGAAAGCTTGTTGCATTTTGTGGTATTGGAAGACCGAAAAAATTTTTTTCAATGCTAAGAAATCTAAATCTCGAAATTATTAAAGAATACCCTTTCCCCGACCATCATTTTTATTCTAGTAGACAGCTTACCAAAATCTCGGATATTGCTAAAAAGAATAACGCGCTTATTGTAACCACGATGAAAGACTTCGTAAAAATACCCATATCTTTTAAAAAAAATATATACCCTATCGATATCGAATTACATTTATCAAAAAATAAAAAACTACTGTTAGAATTAAAGAAATTAGTTCCCTAACTCCTTATTAATTATGTTCTTTAGTTCGTCGTAGGGCCGGTTTGAATATTTCTTTCCATTTACAATAAAAGTTGGAGTAGAATCAACACCGTCTTTATCAACATAAATCTGAAATTCATTCACCAAATCTAAAGCTTTTTCTTGGTCCTCTAAGCATGAAATTGCTTTTACCTTCTCAATTCCTGATTTTGCAGAAATCTTTAAAAGGGAATCTACAATTTTATCACTGGATTCGTACCTAGACCAAATTGGCTGCTCGGAATAAAGCAAATCAAGCATACCAAAATAACGATCTACCCCATTTGTGCAGCGTGCAGTCAAAGCTGCCCATAACCCAGCTTTATCAAAATAGATTTCTCTGTGAATAAATTTTACTTTACCAGTTTCGATATACTCTTTATTCAACTTTGGGTACACATCGGAATGAAATGCCGCACATGCTGGACATGTCAATGAAGCATATTCAATAAAAACAACGGGTGCATCATCATTTCCTTTCGACATTTCAATATACTTGCTCTCAACTTTTGCTTGGTCTGCTGCATAAACAAATCCCAACATAAAAATTAACAAAATAAGCGTATATGTGCTTATCCAATATTTATCAGTCTTCCATAATCTCATTTTTCTTCCTTGAATTACTGAGGTTATTTTTCATTTTGGTTAGCGCATTCTCTAGTTGAATGACAGCAAATTTTGAGTTATTGGTCTCTATGCTTTTTGTACCACTAAAGTCATGCGAATTATCTAATTCTACCACATTTTTATGATTAACATCATATAATCGTTGTAATTTTATCTGAACTATCACTTCTTTTGAATAAAAAGAGTTTATTTTCTCGATAATGTCACGTAGCTGTAAGGATAACTCTGCCAAATAAGGACCGGTCATGCCAAGGTATAAAATATTTTTTTCACCACTTTTGATAGTTTTGATTTTAATTGGATGAGCCTTTTTCGATATTTCTTCCCCAACAATTGTATCCCATATGTCCAGTAACTTGGCATAGCTGATTATCTTTAGTTGACCATGTCTTCTTACTATTGGTTCAACTAAATCTCCAATGGATTTAAAATTTTTTTTATGAAAATTCATGTTTTCGTAAGTTTTCAAGTTATTATATTTTATTGTATACCAAATTGAAATGGCAATTATAAGTGAAATCCTATTGAGATGGTACGCTGAGAACGGTAGAACACTGCCGTGGCGAGTAAATCTTAAAGACGCAGAGGCAGGGCAAAATCCTGATCCCTATAAAATTTGGATATCTGAAATAATGTTACAGCAGACTACTGTGAACACTGTGATCCCCTATTTTAATAGATTTATAAAAAAATGGGATAATATACAACAGCTAAGCCATGCTGATGAGAATGATATTTTAGCGTTTTGGGCGGGTCTAGGTTATTATGCAAGAGGAAGGAATCTTTTGAAATGCGCAAAAGAACTGAGCGAAAAGTTTGGTGGCAAAATACCAAATGACAAAAAGACTCTTATGGAATTACCGGGTATAGGTGAATATACCGCTTCAGCTATAAGATCAATTGCCTTTGGTGAAAGAGAAGTGGTAATCGATGCAAATATCGAACGAGTCGTTTGTAGACTTTTCAAGATTGAAAAGCCTGTAAATCAATCAAAAAAAGACATCAAAAAATATGCCTCACAACTTTTCCCCAAACTTCATAGTGGTGACTTTGCTCAAGCATTAATGGATTTTGCAAACGCAGTTTGTAAGCCAAAGAAACCTAACTGTAACTATTGTCCAATTGCGACATCCTGTTTAAGCTTGGAGCAAGGTGTAGTCGAAAATATTCCCACAAAAACAGTCAAAAAAGACAAACCTACAAGAAGGGGTTTCGTGTTTTTCATTAAAGTACAGCCAAACCATTTCTTACTTGAACGAAGGCCTAGTGAAGGGATATTAGGAGGACTTATGGGTTTCCCCACAACTGAATGGGAAGTAACAAAAAATAAGCCCACCTTACCTTTAAAGGCGAAATGGACTTTCACCAAACAATTAGTGACACATCAATTTTCCCATTTTAAATTGGAACTCGAAATTGTGTTAGGAGAAAAAACAAGCTCTAAGTTTGTTAGTTCTAAATATTTGGCAGTTGAACAACAAAGTTTTGATTTAACGACGTTACCAACACTAATGAGAAAAGTGTACACTAAAGCGATCAAGCTTTAGCGCTATTTTGCATTCGCATTTTGTGTTCTGGCTTTCTGTCTGAAATAGTCTATTGGTATTAGTTCACTACCTTTTTTGACGTGCCAATAATTCCATCCATTACATGATGGAGATCCCTCTAATATAGCACCAACTCTATGTATAGAACCTTTAGCATTATGAGTAATTAATGTGCCATCAGGACGAACTCTAGCTACATATCGTTTATTGGCAGAAGTCAGCTCATCTCCAGGCTTTAAAAGACCTCTTTCTATCAGCTGACCAAATGGAACTCTTTCCAGATCCTTTTTTGTTTCTGTTATTTCTACATCTTTGTCAGAATAAGAACGAGCTTTATTAATGCGTTTCTGAGCCTCTTTAAAGTAACTCTTATCCTTTTCAATGCCGACAAATTTTCGCGCTAGGCGTTTGGCTACAACCCCTGTAGTTCCTGTTCCCAGAAACGGATCCAAAATCAAATCACCCTTCTTCGTACTCGCTATTATGATACGGTGCAGAAGTGATTCTGGTTTTTGCGTGGGGTGAATTTTTTTTCCATCTTTTCCTTTGAGTCTTTCTGATCCTGAACATATTGGTAAAAACCAGTCAGATCTCATCTGCGTCCCTTCATTCAGCTCCTTTAGCGCATCATAATTAAACACATACTTTGAATTGTCAGATTTGGCAGCCCATATTAACGTTTCATGAGCATTGGTAAATCGCCTACCCCTAAAGTTTGGCATAGGGTTAGATTTTCTCCAAAACACATCATTTAAAATCCAATACCCCAAGTCTTGCAAACTGGCTCCGACCCGAAAAATGTTATGATAAGAACCTATTACCCATATGGCTCCATCCTTTTTTAAAATCCTCCTAGCCTCCATTAACCACTTTTTAGTAAATTTATCATAATCGTTGAAGCTAGAAAATTTATCCCAATCTTCTTTAACACCATCAACCTTTGAATTGTTAGGGCGCAGCAATTCATTGTTAAGCTGTAAATTATAAGGTGGATCTGCAAAAATTAAATCTACCGAGTTTTCAGGTATTTTTCCCATCAACGAGATGCAGTCATCATTAAAAATTTGTGTTCCATAAGAAGATTGGAGCAAGTACTCCATTTTTAGACTCATAGCTTGCCTCATTATTTTTGTAAACGTTGAGTCAAATTATTAAGAGCGTCAAATTTTTTATTAAAAAACAGTTACTTATTTTTCATAAACACAACATGTTGTATATGGGTTTGAAAGATGTTCTATGCTCAGTGTTAATACCCAACTTGTAGATGGCGGCTTTATGTTCCCCCACTCCATATCCGACATTCCTTTCCCAACCATAACCTGGAAAGCGTATATTTAATGATTTCATATGAAAGTCACGTGACACTTTTGCAACAATGGAAGCCGCCGCTATGCTCGCTATTTTATTATCTCCTTTAATTATGCTGTAGGCCCTTGAAGCAGATCGATATGCTTCTGGTAATATATTTCCATCAAAGTATAAACTATCTTTTGTCTCAGAAACTTTCTCAACAGCCTTTTGCATTACAAATAAAGAACTGCTCAAAATATTGAAGCGATCAATCACCTTAGCTGAGGAGAAAGAAACCCCTACTGGAAAAGTTTCTAATATCTCAAAGTAGAGGTCAATTCTCTGACGGGGGCTTAAGGTTTTTGAGTCAGCTAGCCCTCTAATATTGTGGCTTTTATCAAACCTTACGGCGGCTGCCACAACAGGGCCGGACCACGCACCCCTGCCGACCTCATCTACCCCACAGTGAAACCCTAAATCTTTAAAATCTTTCAATTAGATTAAACCTTCAAAAACATTTTTTTTATAATTGAAGGTTAATTTTTACATGTCAATAAGGTCATTTACCTGTAAATTAATATGCAATAATTTAAATAATCAAAAATTAATTCGTTAATAATAAATCATGGGTAAAAATGGTAAGCGTATATGAAAGTTTGGATAATAGTTTCAGTAATGTTTCTGATGGAGAATTCTCAGGTGAAAATTGCCGAAACGGTCAATGATAGCTCTCGATTTTTTTATACAGAAAAACAATGCCTAAATTCCTTAGAAAATAAAATGGTTGATGGAGACAATATGGTTGAGTTTTTTGGTGGAGCATTTGTAACGAGCGGCTCGGTTTTTCAAAAAATCAAGCAGTGTATGGCTATGGAGTTAGAAGAAAAACAATTAAAGAGACTTTTACGAGAAATGAAATAAACTATTCACATACCGACAAAATTAACACGTTTTGTGAGATAAAATACTACAACAAAAAAAATAATTGCTGCAAAACCAAAAAGATAAATTTTATTTTTTAACCTAGACGAGTGCTTTCTCATTTCATCAGAACTTTTTCCAAAAAATTGGCTAAAAGTTTCCTGCAGCTTCTTTACATCTTCTTTTTTTATTGTTTGCATGTCAGCTTTAAAATCCTGACTTCTTTCTGATTTATTTTTTTTTACCAAAACTTACCAATCCTCAGGACATCTCAACCGTTTTTAGTGACTAAAAATAGGAGAGAGTATACCTTTTTAAAAATGTTTTTCGATTAGATGACATAATAATGCAATCGTGAATAAAGTAAAAGAGGTAACAATGAAATTGACTAAAGAAACTATATGGCATTTTACTTGTGATTTTTGCAAACTTTGGTGGTCGTTTGCGTCAAGTGACGATTTTCAACCAAAGAAAAAAATATTCTGCCCTCATTGCGGTAAAAAAAACGAAATTGACGATGACGCATAGTATCAAAAAACTTCGAGAAATATATAATTTAAATAAACGCAAACTTTTAACCAATATCGCTCTGATATTAAAGTTGGGTTTTTTTCATATTCCTAAGAAGTTAAAACATGTTATTCACATTATTTATGAATTGATTATAATTCACCCTGAAAGGACCCGTAGTTAAACGGATATAACAAATCCCTCCTAAGGATTAGTTCTAGGTTCGATTCCTAGCGGGTTCGCCAGTTCACTTTTTATCATCATTTTTATATTGTCTAATGAAATCCTCTAAAAGCTTTGGAAGTTGAGGCCCAAACTTACGCAGCACTTGTGCTATCTTCAAAAAATCTCTCAAAATAGCTTTTGGTCCCAAAGTAGCAGCTATATATTTTTCGACAACAGGTCGGGCTGTTTCCCACATATTTATATTTGGATCTAAGCTTCTGGAAACACCTTCAACTACGACCATGGTCCTCTGCAATAGCAATAACTCCGTTCGAGTTTCCATTCCAAATTGCTCAGTTACTTCAAATAATCTAGATAGTAATCTCGCCATCGATATGTCCGCGGCCTCCATACCAAATATTGGCTCACCCACTGATCTAAGAGCTTGGGAAAATTCTTGCACATTTTGACTTTCTGGAACATACCCAGCCTCAAAATGTACTTCAGCTACTCTTAAATAATCACGCCTTAAGAATCCTATAAGGATTTCCGCATAAGTCTTTCTGGTATACTCGTCTATTCTTCCCATTATGCCAAAATCCATCACTATAAGAGTACCATCACTTCTACATTTCAGATTACCTTGGTGCATATCCCCGTGAAAAAAACCATCCCGTAAAGCTTGTGTTAAAAAAGTCTTGATAATTCTTTTTGCAAAGCTCTCAATATCTACTCCACTTTTCTTTATTCTCTCTTTATCTCCAACCGACATTCCGTCTACCCACTCCGTTGTTACAACTCGTCTACCAGAAAGAGACCAAATGACTTTAGGAACATAAAAATTACGATCACTTTTTGTGTTTTCTGCAAATTCAGCTGCGGCTGATATCTCCATTCTTAAATCAAGCTCCTCACGCACCAGTCTTTCAAAATGGTTAATAACTTCTGTGGGCTTAAGTCGCCTGAAGCTCGGTATAATAATCTCAATGAATTTTGCTAAAAATAATAAAGCAGCTAAGTCTTTAAGAAAAACCTTTTCCACATCAGGTCTTAATATTTTCACTGCTACCAATTCCTTTGTTTCCTTAACAGTTGCTTTATGAACCTGAGCAATTGATGCAGCAGCAACCGCATCTGAGAAAGAAGAAAAAATACTCTCAACGGGACTTCCAAGTTCCTCATTTACGATTTTTTTTGCCTCTGTGGTTGGGAAAGGGTCTAAAGAATCTTGTAGAACCTTAAGCTCATTAGCCAAGTCAGCTCCAACTATGTCAGGCCTCGTAGATAGCAATTGCCCAAACTTAATATATGCAGGTCCCAATGCAATAAGCGCTCTAACAATTGGAGATTTCTTGTAGGGCCCTTTAATACCAAAAACAACTAGAGGTTTCCCCATGAACAAGATACCGAATTTTATCAGCTTTGAAACTTTGGTAATTTTCAAGACCTGTTCAACCGCACCGGTTCTAAAAAAAGTTCCAACCACCCTAACTAATCTAAAGGGGTTATGAAACCAATTCATCAGATCTTCCAGCCGCTGTGCATCGCAACTACTCCTTGAGTTAAGTTCCTGTATTTAACCTGTCTGAAGCCAGCTTCAGCAACTAGATTTGCAAGTGTTTCTTGTGAAGGGAATTTTCTTATACTCTCAATTAAGTATTGATAGCTTTCTGCGTCATTAGCTATCAACTTCCCAAGCCTGGGAACTAAATTAAATGAGAACGCATCATAAATCTTGTTTAAGGTCTCATTTTCAACTTTACTAAATTCGAGGATCATAATTCTCCCTCCAGGCTTTAAAACTCTAAAGGCTTCGGATAAACACTTTTTTAAGTCCAATACATTTCTTATTCCAAAGGAAATTGTATAATAATCAAAAGCCTCATTCTCAAAAGGTAATTTCATAGCATCGCCACACACCCATTCTAAGTCTTTATCTATTTGCCCAACATTCGATCTTTTTCTTCCCTCCTTGAGCATATTTTCGTTTCTATCTAATATTGTCACCCTTGCTTGAGTCTTAGTTTTCTTAATAAATCGAAAAGCAATATCCCCAGTTCCGCCTGCGACGTCGAGAAGGTGTGTATTTTTTCTTGGCGCAAGCCAATCGATTAAACTATCTTTCCATAGTCGATGCAAACCCGCACTCATCAGATCGTTCATTAGATCATATTTATAAGCAACACTATCAAAAACCTCATTTACTAACTTGGGCTTTTCTTTTTTACTAACTTTTTTGAAACCAAAATTTTCCATTTTTTACTTTTCTAACAATAAACAAGCAGCTTCACTCATTGAAACCTTCAAAGAAGTTCAAATATGTTTTTCCAATTTTTTTGCATCTTAAGAGTTCAAGTTCATCTATTTTTTCTAATTCTTTATTACACTCATATATAATTAACGAATTAATCTTTGTCACTCTTAACTCTTTTAACCTCATAAAAACTTTGCTAGCTTTTATCAGCTCATATGGTGGATCTAAAAAAACAACATCAAACTTATTACTAGTTGATAAATTTTTACTAAAAAAATCGCCGTTAATTACGTCCACGCAATTTACATGGTCATTCTCATGTAGCTTAAATTTAGCAAGATTTTTACTTATGCATTCACAAGCTGCACCATCTTTATCTAAAAAAGTAACGATTGAGGATCCTCTTGATATAGCCTCAATACCAATAGCGCCCGATCCAGAAAAGCAGTCAAAAAACGAAATCTGTGAAAAATCAATATTGAAACCGTACTCCAAAATGTTGAATAATGTTTCTTTAACCCTATCTGACGTCGGTCGAGTAATGAAGCTCTCAGACCCTTTTAATTTTTTGTCATTTGCTAGAATCTTTAAGCCTTTTAGTTTCCCACTGAGAACCCTCATTTGAGATATAGAGCCTCTTTAATATCAAAGTTAATGTCACGCAGAATTTCTTTTTTTGGAGATTTTTTTTCTTCAATCAAACGTTTACCAATCATATAGCTATATGGGTCATTAAAAGAGTCAACTGCCAGCAAAATCTCGTTTCTATAATACCAAAATGATACTTTATTCTTTACTTTTCTTTCTATAATGTCAGTAAAACCGTCACAAAGACCTGCTATTTGCAACTTTTGATCAAACTGCTCAGTCCAAAACCATGGCTTTGCATGGAAGTTGGTTTTTTTACCAGCAATGTTTGATGCAACCGTTTGACCTTGATCGATGGCATTTCCAACTGATTCAAGTCGCAAAAACGCTCCATTATGATCGAATGAAGCGCAGTCTCCTGCTGCATATATTGAGGGGTCACTTGTTTCTAGTCTTTCATTAACTTTAATACCGTTTTCAATCTGCAATTTTGCATCTCTCGCAAGATCAACTTCTGGGTATCCACCGGTGGCAACTAGCAAAGTATCCACATCAATCAGTCTTCCAGAAACTAGTTCAACATTTGTAACTTCACTTTCAGTATTATTTATTTTTTTAACAAAATCATTTTCAATAATTTTAACTCCTTTTATTGAGAAGATCTTCCTAAAATAAGCTGCTGTTGGCTCTCCAGCCACTCTTTTGAGTATTCTGTCAGCACCTTCGACAACCGTTGTATTCATGCCAAACGAAGAACAAACCGACGCAACTTCCAAACCCAAGTAGCCGCCTCCAATTATCAAAATCTTTTTTCCTGTTTGTAGCTGTTTTTTTAAGTTTTTAGCATCATACAAATTTCGCAAATAATAAGCATTTGAATAATTATCACAATCACTTAGAGGAGCCTTTTTAGCTTTGCTACCAATCGCGATAACTAATTTTGTGTAATCAATTTTTTCTCCGCTTTGCAAATGAACTTTTTTATTATCTCTATCAATTTTTGTAGCCTTCTTCGAAAGGAGAACCTGAATATTATTGATTTTGTAATAGTCAACTTTTTTCAGTAAAAGGCGTTCTTCAAGAAATTGTCCGGTTAGAAACTTCTTTGACAATGGTGGTCTTTGATAGGGATAATAACTTTCTTCACATATCATACAAATATCACCTTTGAAACCAAGAGACCTTAATTGGCTTGCACAAGATAAAGAGGCCTGACCGCCACCTATAATTACTATTTTCTCTATCATCATAAATTTGTAAGAAAGTTCTTCAAAAAAATCAATTAACGTTGTATTAAACTCTAGAATATATTAAGTACCAATTTACATTCACTAGAGGCCTTTTATGAAATACTCTATAGGAGACGAATTTCCAGAAGTTATATTTAACTGGATGGATGAGAAGAATGAAGTCAAGAAAGCTGGAACTAGTGAGCTTTTTGACAACAAAAAAATCATACTTATCGGGATGCCCGGTGCATTTTCACCTACTTGCTCAATGATGCACCTACCTAGTTTCATTAAAAGTGCTAAGAAATTTAAAGACTTGGGAATTGATGAAATTTTTTGCGTTTTAGTAAATGATGTGTACGTTGCAAAGGTTTGGGGTGAATCAACTGGTGCAACAAAAGCTGGGATAAAAATTATTACCGATCCATTATCCATTCTTGCTGAAACATTAGACTGTGAATTTACGGTTAAGGGTACAGGTTTATTGCGAAGGCTTCAGAGATTTACCGCTTTAATAAACGACAAAAAGATCGAAAAGCTTTACTTTGAAAAAGAACGCGGGGTTTGTGATATGACTTCAGCACAATCTATTTTGAAAGATATAACTTAAGTTTCCATCTCCACCTTATTCGCAAAATTAAGATCTAGCTCTGTTAACCCACCTGCATCATGTGTTGAAAGGGATATATCGACCGTTTTAAATACATTAGCCCAGTTTGGATGGTGGTTAATCTCCTCCGCTATAAATGCGATCCGACACATCCATGAAAATGCCTCCTTGAAGTTTTTAAAAACAAAGGTTTTTTGGATGTAGATTTTATCCTCCGAAAAACTCCATCCTTTTGAAAGCAAATGTTCAAACTTTTCATCTATCTCTGTATCACTAAATTTTCTTGGCATCTATTTTTTCTCCTTTTTTAAATGGGCTGATAAATTGTATTTGTTCGCTGCTATGACTAACAATTTTTTTCTCTTCCTGTAAAAAATCATCCACAGCGTTCATAAATCCTTTATGAGGGAACCAATGGCTTGAGTATGTTATACATGCTTCGTATCCTCTCGCAATCTTATGGTCTCCTTGAGCACCAGCCTCTACTCTTTTCAAACCTCGTTCGATTGCAAAATCTATAGCTTGATAGTAACAGAGCTCAAAATGCATTGCAGGAAAAAACTGATTGCAACCCCAATATCTCCCATACAAGCAATCTGAGCCTATGAAATTCAAGGCGCCTGCTACATACTGATCATTTTTTTTTGCCAGTACCAGTAGAATGTTATCTTTAAGGTTTTGCTTTAGACCCATAAAAAAATTTTTAGTAAGGTAAGGATAACCCCATTTTCTCTGTCCAGTATTTTGATAAAAATTCCAAAATGATTCCAACTCGAGGTCTGTTAGTTGACTTCCAGTTAAAGATTTAATCTCACCACCAAAGTTCTTTGCCTGTTTTCTTTCCTTTGTTATATTTTTCCTCTTGCGGTACGTTAATGATCCTAAGAAATCATCAAAGGATTTATAACCTCTATTAGACCAATGATATTGAATACCTTCTCTTACAAGCAGGTTGTTTTTTTTTGCAACGCTAACAAAGCTTTTACTACAGAAAGTTATATGTAATGACGAAAGATTATTTTCCTCAACGAGCCTCTTTGCTGATGAAATCATTTCACCAACCTTATTTTCGTATTCACTTTGTACTAGTATTCTTTCCCCAGAAACAGGAGTAAATGGTACCGCGACTTGTAGTTTTGGATAGTAATTTCCTCCTGATCTCTCATAAGCATCGGCCCAGCTATGATCAAAAACATACTCTCCTTGGGAATGATTTTTTAAAAAACTTATGATTATTCCTATTACGATATTTTTTTCTTTAAAAGTTATGTAGAAAGGAATCCAACCGGTTTTAGGTCCTACAGAATTGCTAGTTTCCAAAAGAAAAAAAAAATCATATGACAGGAAAGGATCACCACCTGCCCTACTAGAACGGCATGATTCCCATTCATCTCTTGATATGGACGCTATAGTTGTACAAATTGCTGTTTCCAATATCTTCCCTTTGCAATCTTTACTCTCTTATATCAGGCTCATAATGTTCAAACGTGATATTATCTGCTAATCCCTTCAAACTTTTCTCGATCTCCCTTGAAGTAATTGTCCATGATAAAATTGCAATATCTAATTTTTTTAACCTTTTAACTCTGATATTTTTAATCCCTTTCCAGTTTTGAGAGATAAACTGCAATCTATTAGCAACTATTTCATTTTCAATTTTGTTATTTTTAATCTTGCTTCTAACACTCTCAATTTTTGGAAAACTTGTAGTTAGACCTAAAGGAACCCTTCCAAACAAATTTCTTCTTCTGATATACTTTATTAGATCTGAGTTGAAAGACATTAGAGCAACAGGGCCATTGTAGCTTTCAAGTTTCTCTGCAAGAACCCTTGTGAACATATTCAAGTTTTTTTTAATGTACTTGGAGTATTTGATTTCTAATAGTATAGGCACACGGCCGTTTACCAAATCAAAGACCTCTTCTATCGTGGGCACTTTTTCAGAGTTAGATAGCTTTGCTTTTTTTATGTAACTTAGGTTTTTATTAAAAACAAAGCCTGTTTTTGTTGTAAGCCGACCAAGAAAAAAATCATGAAACACGATAATTTTAAAATCCTTAGTAAAATGTATGTCCATTTCAATTGAGTAGTTTTTCTCAATTGCTAGCCTAAACGCTTCCAGAGAGTTTTCCGGAACTGTTTTAGAAACTTTCAATGACCTTGAATGAAAGCCTCGGTGCGCAAAAGGCCTTTCAGTCAAGAAGCTGTGGGGGTTCCTCAAGGCTAAAATTCTACTTCAAATATTCCATCAATTTCAACCGCAACCCCAAGTGGTAGAGTTGCGCCAACTGCCGTTCGAGCATGCCTTCCTTTCTCACCTAATAATTCAACTAAAAGATCAGACGCTCCATTGATAACGCTGGGTTGCTCGGTGAAATCTGGCGCAGAATTTACAAAACCACCAAGCTTCACAACTTTGGTCACTTTATTTAAGTCTCCATTTACTGCATTTTTCAATTGCGCCAGCAAAGAAATAGCGCATTGTCTTGCTGCATCATATCCTTCTTCAACATTAAGATCTTTACCTAAAACTCCTTTAATAAAGCCATTTTCATTTTGAGACACTTGTCCAGATACAAAAACCAGTTTGCCAATCTTTACGTAAGGTATGTAGTTAGCAGCAGGTGGTGGTGCGTCGGGTAATACTATACCTTTGTCGATAAGTGTTGCATTGATGTCCATTTTTCAATCCTTTCAAAAAATCAAATGTTTAGGTATACTGATAATTATTATTTATACATAATTCCTAAATCTATATAAACAAAAAGGTATTTAATGAAAAATACAAACACTGAGATTAAAGCTTTTTTCCATCAATCTACAAATACCATTTGCTACGTCGTTAGTGACAAGGAAACAAAACGTGCTGCGATAATTGATAGTTGTCTAGACTATGATCATGCAGACGGTAGTTTAGACACAGAACACGCTGACTCTGTAATACAATACATACAAAAAGAAAACTTAAAACCTGCTTGGATCCTTGAAACACATGTACATGCTGACCATTTATCTGCAGCCCCATACTTTAAGGAGAAGTTCGAGGTGCCAGTTGCCATTGGTAAAAATATAACAAAGGTACAGCATACTTTTGGTGTTATTTATAATACTGAGAGAGGTTTTAGAAAAGATGGTTCGCAGTTTGATCACCTTTTTGAAGATGGTGAGAAGTTTAGCATTGGCAATTTAAATTGTGAGTATATTTTTACACCAGGCCATACACCAGCGTGTGGTTCTTATAAAATCGAGGATAATATTTTTGTGGGTGATACACTTTTTATGCATGATTTCGGTACTGCTAGATGCGACTTTCCGGGAGGCGATGCTCGTGATCTCTTTAAGTCAATAAGACGAATTTTAAATTACCCTGAAAATACAAATCTTTGGATGTGTCATGACTATTTGACCGATAATCGAAAAAATTATCAATGGAAATCTACTGTGGAAAAACAGAGAAAGTTAAACCCGCATGTAAAAGATGGTATAAATGAAGAAGAATTTGTAAAAATAAGAGAAGAGAAAGACTCGCGTCTTGGGGCACCTAAACTTATAGTGCCATCGATACAAGTAAACATGCGCGCAGGAGAAATGCCTCCACCAGAACATAACGGAGTTTCATACCTAAAGGTTCCCGTAAAGTTTAAAGAGAAAGAATAAACTTAATTCGTATATATGCTACTCATATGCACATTTCACTAAAATCATTTTTATTCTGTGTTGTTTTTCTTTTGAATTTATTCAGTTCCCAGAAATTATATGCTGATAGAATAATTCAATCCCAGCAGTTGGTTGCAAATCTTTACAACGACTTAGTTGCTACATCAATGAAAGAGCTATCTATTGATGAGCAAAAAATAGAGCTCAAAAACCTTTTTCAAAAATATGTTGATATTCCTATCATAGCGAGAGCAGTTTTGGGGAAAAGCTGGCGTCAGGCTAACAGCGATCAAAGAAAGCGATTTATTAGTGTATTTAAAACATATGTTTCTAATAAATATGGACGGCAGTTTTCAGAATTTAAAGGTACTACGCTAGAAATCACGAAAAGTCGTGATACTCTGACAAAAGCTGGAGTGCTTGTATCTTCAATAGTTATGGTGCCAGGCAATCCTTCTTTAAAAGTCGTATGGCAAGTATCAGATGGAAGTGGATCTTTAAAGTTAGTTGACATGAGAGTAGAGGGAATTTCAATGCTTTCAACTGAGAGACAGGAATTCAGATCAAAATTAAAGAAATTTGAGGGCTCTATAGATGACCTCATTCAAGCTATTTCCGACGAATAGACCTCAGTCACCCCATAAAAGAGCCCTAATCAAGCCTCCGATAAGGGAAGAATTTTGTGGTTTTCGATCCGCTTCACCTTGAGATTGAAACTGAAATTTTGTTGTTGTCTCATCATAATTTCTTAACGTATCAAACTGATCCGGTGAGATCATTGCTATTTCCTTTTTTGAGAAAAGTTGGGGGCTTATTTGTGTCATTATTTTGGAAAATATCTTTGCTGGCAAACCACCCCCATTTACGTTTTTCAATGGTTTATTGTCATCATTGCCCATCCATACACCAATGACATAATTATTCGAAAAACCAACAAACCATGCGTCTCTGAAAGATTGACTCGTGCCTGTTTTGCCAGCTATTTGCCATTCTGAAACAGATGCATTTTTACCTGTTCCATTTTCTACACTCGAAAACATAAGATATTTAAGTGTCTGCGCGGCCAGCTTGGAAAATACTCGAAACCCTTGCTCAGAACCTTCCCTGATAATTACCTCGTTGGTTTCCTTGATACTTAAGTCTCTCCATCCCTTGGAGTAAACTCTTATACCATTATTTAAAATTCCTGCATATGCAGAGGTAAGCTCTATTAAATTTACCTCAGACGATCCCAAAGCTATTGAAGGCTCATTGGGTATAGCTGTTTCTATCCCTAACTCTTTAGCTAAAGTTTTTACTCTATTTATACCAATTTTATCTCCTACCTTTACTGCAACTGTATTTAGAGATTTTGAAAACGCTTCTTCCATAGTAACTGGACCAAGATACCTATTATCGTAATTTTTAGGAGAATATTCCTTATAATTGTTTTTGCCAAAAACGATTGTAACAGGCTCATCCATAAGCACTGTGTTAGGCGAGATACCAAGGTCTAGAGCAGCTCCATAAACGAAGGGTTTAAAAGCTGATCCTGGTTGTCGTTTAGCCTGATAAGCTCTATTAAATTGTCCCGGTATTTTCTCTGAAGGTCTTCCGCCACTCATTGCTCTCACACGTCCATCTGCAGACATAACAACGACGGCAATTTGTGCTGTCGAATCCGACATAATTTGTGTTTCCAAGAAGGAAGATATTGTGTCATCAACTTCTTTCTGAATTTTGGGGTCAAAGTATGTTCTTATAATGATGTCTTCTTTACTTTGTTTTGTTATTTCTTGGGGTGCATCTTGCATTATCCAATCAGCGTAATAAGAACCGATCTCATTGATGTTATTCTTTTCTATTGTAGGAAGCGCTTTTGCAGCCTTATTAAAATCTTTAATCGAAATCAATTTCTGATCTCTCATTATTTTTAATACGGTAAGCGCTCTGGCTTGTGAGAGTTTTTTGTTATTTATCGGCGAATACCTTGAGGGAGCTTTTAACAGACCAGCTAAAAGTGCTGCTTCACCTATTGAAAGCTCAGATGAATTTTTATTAAAATATCTCTCTGACGCAGCCTCAAATCCATATGCACCAGAACCCAAATATACTCTATTTAAGTAAATGGAAAGAATATCTTCTTTAGAATATGCATACTCTAAAGCTAAAGCAAAAGGTATCTCAAGCAATTTTCTAGAAATAGTTGATCGCCTGCAATGTTTTTGAGTATTGGAATCACCTTGTAAAAGGCAAAGTATCTTTGCTACTTGTTGAGTAATGGTTGAACCCCCATGACCGGAAAAAGGTCCTCTTCCCTCTCTTAAATTTATTCTTATTGCGCCAAGAATTCCCCTTATTGAAATTCCATAATGAGAGTAGAAAGATCTATCCTCCACAGATATTATTGCGTCATGAAGAACAGAATTCAAACTTTTCGATTTTAAAATGCCACCAAATTGGTTTCCGCGCCAAGCAAAAACATCATTATTTTTATCTAGAAGTGTTACCGACCCTCTTTTTCTATCATCTAAAAGTGTGGCAATTGGTGGTAGCTTATTTACATAATTGACTACCGCTATAAACAGCATCAAAAAAACTATCATAGCCACATTCAAGGACACCCAAAGTAAGTATTTTAATGTTTTTCTTAAAATTGTACTCATGACTGAATTAAATTTTTGTCTAACAACAATTACCCTGTGAAAAAAGCTTTGTAAACCGAAGACTATTTAATAGAAAAACGTACTTTTTTTGCCTAAATTTTAAACAATTGAATTTTTTTGCTCAATTATTAATCAAATTTATGTGTTTCTTTTAAAATTCAGCTTCAATGTAAACAATTGCCGTTTCTATTTTTCAATCATCACCTAAAAGTTGCATCAAGAAATTGTAATTGCGAAAGGAGACTTAATGAAACTTATAATAGCAGTTATTAAACCTTTCAAACTGGAAGAGGTTCGTGATGCATTGAAAGATATAGGCATCCAGGGCCTCATGGTTTCAGAGGTAAAAGGTTACGGAAGGCAAGATGGCCATTCCGAGGTGTACAGAGGAGCGGAATATACCGTCAGCTTTGTTCCAAAATTAAAATTAGAAATAGTGGTAGCAGATAAAGATGCCTCCAAAACTGTCGAGACCATTAGTGAGGTCGCTAAAACAGGAAAGATAGGCGATGGTAAAATTTTTGTTTCCCCCATTGAGTCTGCCCTGCGTATAAGGACCGACGAAAAAAATGATGACGCAATTTAACCCTATGTTTAAAAAGAAAGAGCAAATAATGTCTAAATTATTATTTTTGAGCACTGCTGTGCTAGGTTTATCTTCGACAACATTGTTCGCAGATGGACATACCCAAGACTACAGCGAGTCTGGGTATTTTATATTTAATACGTTGTTATTCCTAATAGGCGGCTTTTTAGTGATGTGGATGGCCGCTGGTTTTGCAATGCTGGAAACGGGATTGGTAAGATCGAAGAATGCATCTACACAACTTTTAAAGAATGTTGCGCTGTTCTCTCTCGCCTCAATCGCATATTTCATTGTAGGATTTAACTTAATGTATCCTGGCGATGGTTGGATTATTAACGGATGGATGGGAGGTTTCTCGCTAACGGGTCTAGAGCCTGCTGGTGTTGGTGCTGACGGCGTCGATTTAACATATGCGTCGGTTGGATCTGATTTTTTCTTTCAGTTAATGTTTTGTGCCGCTACTGCCTCAATAGTTTCTGGTACGGTAGCAGAGCGTGTAAAGCTTTGGCCCTTTTTAATCTTCACCATAGTGTTAACAGGAATATTCTACCCGATAAGCGCTTCATGGCAGTGGGGTGGCGGTTGGCTATCAGAGGCTGGTTTTTCGGATTTTGCTGGATCAACAGTCGTGCACGCAACGGGTGCTGCCGCTGCTTTGGCCGGTGCAATGGTAATTGGTGCCAGACATGGAAGATATAAAGATGACGGGTCTGTCATACCAATGCCTGGTTCAAACTTGCCACTTGCAACACTAGGGATGTTTATCCTCTGGTTAGGATGGTTTGGTTTCAATGGTGGCTCACAACTAGCTATGGGAACAATTGGTGATGTTGCCGATGTATCTAGGATATTTGCAAACACTAATACTGCAGCTGCCGGAGGTGCAGTAGCAGCTCTCATTTTAACCCAAATAATGTACGGTAAAGCTGACTTGACCATGGTATTAAATGGCGCGTTAGCAGGTCTTGTATCGATAACCGCTGAGCCTCTAATGCCTTCTTTAGGGCTTGCTACAATTATAGGTGCTATCGGTGGAGTAATAATTGTATTCTCAGTACCGCTACTCGATAAACTGAAGATAGACGATGTAGTAGGCGCCATATCAGTACACGGTATAGCCGGAATTTGGGGAACTCTTGCTGTGGTCCTTTCTAATTCGGATGCTTCATTTGGCACCCAATTACTTGGTACGGTATCCATCTGCCTATTCACTTTCATCGTTTCATATATTGCATGGATGATTTTGGATATGCTGATGGGCGCAAAAGTAAGTGAAGAGAGTGAAGTAGAAGGACTTGATAAGACTGAGTTAGGAATCGAAGCTTATCCAGATTTTTCTAAGTAATCTTTAGTAATAGTTTCTCCTCCTAAACCCACTCGCTAAAAACGAGTGGGTTTTTTTTTGATATTATTTGATTTTTGGTGAAAAAGATGGTTTGATTCTTAAATATAAATATAACTTTAAGGGTACATTATGACACAAAAACCGATGACAAAGGCACAGCTTGTATCGGCGTTAGCAGACGCGACAGGTTCCGATAAGGCATCTTCCAACAGAATGTTAGATGCATTATCAGGTATTATTACCAAAGAGGTAGCCGCGGGTGGTGCAGTAACAGTTCCAAGTGTTGGAAAGTTTTTTTGTAGAGCTAGACCTGAGAGAATGGTTAGGAATCCTGCTACAGGCGAGCAAATGAAAAAACCTGCTGATAGGGTAGTTAAAGTCACTATTGCAAAAGCTCTGAAAGACGTAATTAACTCTTAATAAAAATCTGTCCAAAATTGATTTAGATGGAGTTAAGACATATCTTGCTTGGGGTAGGCTTCGCTCTTATATGGGCTAGTGCCTTCCCCTCTGCAAAGATGGCAGTGCAATTCTGCCCCCCATTTCTTTTTCTTTTTATGAGGTTCTTGTCAGCTGGCTTATTCTCGATTATGCTCGGAGCTTACCTTGGTCAGAGTCTTAATTTTGACCGCAAATCTCTTCTGTGGATCTCGACTTTCGGTTTAATTCAAAACGGCCTGTACCTAGGCCTTATATTTTTAGCTTTGACAAAAATAGATGCTAATGTTTCTGTAATAATTGCAAGCATACTACCACTAACAGTAGCCTTTTTTTCGTGGATATTTTTCAAAGCTAAAATAAGTTTTTTAGGATTATTTGGATTAGTTGTTGGCCTAGCTGGCGTACTCTTGATAATGTTACAGAGAGTTGAAAAAGAGTTTGAGCTATTGGGAATTACACTCTGCCTACTAGGATTACTCGCGACCACTTTTTCAACACTGATAATTACAAAAATAAAAATTAACAAAAATAATATACTTATTGTAGTTGGGCTGCAAATGCTTGCTGGTAGTCTTTTCCTTCTTCCTTTAAGCTATTTTTTTGAAATCTGGAGCGTTTCGTTTAACGTAACGTTTCTATTTACTTTCATATATATAGCAGCCTTTCCAGGAATTATAGGTCCTGTAATTTGGTTCTATTTGCAAAAAGAGATTGGGGCTGTGAAGTATTCTTCTTTCCACTTTTTAGTTCCGTTCTTTGGGATTGGAATTTCTTATTTTCTTTTAGGTGAAACGCTCACGCTTACCGATATGATTGGGGTGATGGTTATAATTTTTGGGCTTTATCTATTAAATAGAGATAAAAAAAGCATTTAAAAATCAAGATTCTTAACACTCAAGGCATGCTCTTGAATAAAGTTTTTTCTAGGTTCTACCACTTCTCCCATTAAACAGGTAAACAAGTCGTCAGCTTCCGTAGTTCTATCTCTGTCAACCTTTACTCGTAACAAAGTTCTTGCCTCCGGGTCAAGTGTTGTCTCCCAGAGCTGGTCAGCATTCATTTCTCCCAATCCTTTATAACGCTGAAGAGATATACCCTTTTCCCCCATTCTTATTATCTCACTTATAAGGCTGGTTGGACCATCTAGCTCTACAGTAGCTTCTTTTTTAACCAAGACGGGTATTCCAGAAAAAATATCCTTGAACTTACTACTGAAATGTTCCAAACCCTCTATTAAAGAATTTTGAATTTTCATAAGATCAACTTCTACAACCTCCTCAACTCCCCTTACTGTCCGAAAAAAGCCTAATTTATTACCGCCTTCAAATTTACTACTCCAACCTCTTTCATATTCTTTTGAAATATTGTCTAATCTTTGACAGAGAATTCTTTGACTATCAACGTCTTCGCCTAGGCTTTTAATTTTATTAATAACTCCAGTGAGTGTTGCCTGCTCTAAAATTCGTTTTATGTTATCGTCTCCAGCCTTTTCTAATAATTTAATACATTTACTAGCGTCCATTACTACTTCGGAAAGATCTCTTCCGGATAACACATAGTCATCAGTAATCTTAAGGAAAGTATCTTGAACTCCAGCATCCATTAAATAATTCTCTAAGCCCTTATCGTCTTTTATGTAAACCTCAGATTTCCCTTTTGCTACTTTATATAGTGGCGGCTCAGCAATAAAAATATGTCCTTTTTCGATTAACTCTGGCATCTTTCGGAAAAAGAAAGTTAACAACAGGGTTCGTATATGAGCACCGTCCACATCAGCATCTGTCATTATAATAATTTTATGGTACCTTAATTTTTCAATGTCAAAATCATCGTTACCTATCCCAGTGCCTAAAGCCGTTATTAAAGTTCCTATTTCTTGACTGGATAGCATTTTATCAGGCCTTGCTCTTTCTACATTCAGTATTTTTCCTCTGAGAGGAAGGACCGCTTGATTCTTTCGAGATCTGCCTTGCTTTGCACTACCCCCAGCGCTATCTCCCTCAACTATAAAAATTTCGCGTTTCGTCGGATCTTTTTCCTGACAGTCGGCTAGTTTTCCTGGTAAATTAGCAACATCTATGGAATTTTTTTTCCTAGTTAGTTCTCTGGCCTTTCTTGCTGCTTCTCTAGCGATGGCTGCTTCTATTACTTTACCTACCACAATTTTAGCGTCACTTGGATTTTCTTCAAACCATTCAGATAATTTTTCATTAACAAAACTTTCCACAACAGGTCTTACCTCAGAAGACACCAACTTATCTTTTGTTTGACTCGAAAATTTTGGGTCTGGAACTTTAACAGATAATACGCAGGTTAGACCCTCTCTTGCATCATCACCTGTAACGCTAACCTTATCTTTATTTTTTGACCCAAACGACCCTACGAACATGTTAACGGTTCTTGTTAACGCACCTCTAAATCCAGCTAAGTGAGTTCCTCCATCACCCTGAGGTATGTTGTTTGTAAATGGCAGGACCAACTCGTTGTATGCGTTATTCCACCAAAGAGCTACCTCAAGGGAGATTCCATCTTTTTCCCCATAAATAAAAATAGGTTCATTAATTAGCGATACTTTTGATCTATCCAAATACTTTACAAACTCTTTAACACCACCTTTATATGAAAGAACTACCCTCTTTTCCTTCTCCTCTCTCAGGTCAACTAATTCTATTGTTACTCCAGAATTTAAAAAAGCTAACTCCCTCAAACGTTGCTCTAACGTTTTGAA
>CACELY010000014.1 GCA_902560505.1 uncultured Alphaproteobacteria bacterium | reverse complement strand
AAAATGCTAATACGCAAATAATCTTGTGAAGGAACTTAAAATTGAAATTTGTAAACTTAGGAAGTACAGAACTAAAAGTGACAGACTTTTGCTTAGGAACGATGACTTGGGGCGAGCAAACTGATGAAGTGGATGCCCATAAACAAATAGAAATGAGTTTAGATGCGGGAATTAACTTCATAGATACTGCCGAAATGTATCCTGTATGTCCTTTGAGAGCAGAAACCACGGGTGATACTGAAAGAATTCTGGGCAACTGGCTTGGTAAAAATTTGCAAAAAAGAAAAGAATTAGTAATTGCTACAAAAATCAGTGGCAAAGGCTATAAGAACGTTAGAAATGGTAAAGGAATTTTTCCAAAAGAAATCCGGTTAGCGATAGAAGGTAGTCTAAAAAATTTACAAACAGACTATATTGATCTTTATCAATTACATTGGCCAAACAGAGGCAGTTATCATTTTAGACAATATTGGAACTACGACCCTACCAGGCAGGAAAGTAGTGTAGAGCGAGAAAATATTGAGCTAGTGGTAAAGGAATTATATGATCTCAAAAAAGAGGGAAAAATTAGATATGTTGGATTATCTAATGAGACAGCCTGGGGAACAGTGCAGTTTGCCAACGAAGCGAAAAAATATAAGGACTTCTCAATTGCATCAATACAAAATGAATATAGCTTACTTTGTCGAATATTTGATACGGACTTGGCTGAAACATGTTTTCACGAAAATGTTAAGTTGTTAGCCTATTCGCCGTTGGTTGGCGGAATGATCACAGGAAAGTATCTCAATAGTCAAGTGCCCGAAAACTCAAGGCTATCCAGGGTTCCCGATATGTTTGGAAGGGTCACGCCAAATTCCACTAGAGCAATAGAAGAATATATCGAATTATCTAAAAGTTTTGAATTAGATCCCGTTCACTTAGCTCTAAGCTTTTGTAGATCGAGACCATTTATGGGATCCGTGATATTTGGTGCATCAAACGTAGATCAACTAAAGCTGATTTTAAAAGGTAAAGACATATACCTCAAAGACGATGTGTTAACAGAAGTTAACAAGCTTTATAAAAAAATTCCAATGCCTATGTAAGTTATGAAAAGTCAAATTTCAATTGAGAATGTCTCAAAAGTATTTGGAAGGCATAAAGCTTTAAATAATGTTTCACTTGAAATCAAAGAAGGTGAAATCTTCGCTTTATTAGGGCCAAATGGCGCTGGAAAGACAACATTAATATCAGCTATATGTGGGTTGTGTAGGCAATCGAGTGGGAATATCAAAGTTAATAATTTTGATACTTTAACTCACTACAAAGAGACGAGAAATCAAATTGGGTTAGTTCCTCAAGAGTTACCTTTAGATGGATTTGAGAGTGTTTATAACTCATGTCAATTTTCGAGAGGACTCTTTGGATTAAAAGACAGCCGAGATCATATTGAAAAAATTTTAAAAACCTTGTCACTCTTTGATAAAAGAGATGAACAGATTTTTGGACTGTCGGGGGGAATGAAAAGACGTCTCCTTATAGCTAAAGCTTTGGCACATGAACCCAAAATCCTTTTTTTGGACGAGCCTACTGCAGGTGTTGATGTGTCATTAAGAAGAGATATCTGGAGGCTAATAGAAGATCAAAAAAAAATGGGCGTTACTATCATTCTTACAACACACTATATCGAGGAAGCCGAACAGTTGGCTGACAGAGTTGGCATTATTAATTCAGGCGAAATTATTCTTGTTAAAGAAAAAACTGCTCTTATGAGTGAATTTAGTAAAAAAACTACTTTTATAAGATTGAGTAAAAAGCTTAAGAACCCTTCTTTTATGAAAAAAAATAAAAAGATTTCACTTACAGAGAATGGTATGACGCTTAAGCTCGTTGGCATCAACAATAAGTCTAATGAATTACAATCCATCGTGAATATGCTTTCGCAGAATGGTATCGCTTTTACTGAAATTAATACAGTAGACAACTCATTAGAGGATATATTTTTAGATTTGGTTGAAACGCAATGAACATTCAAGCCGCAATAACAATTTACAAATTTGAGATGGCTCGCTTTAGGCGGACTATATTTCAGAGCTTGGTAGCTCCGATAATCACTACTTCCCTCTATTTTGTGGTCTTTGGCGCCGCGATTGGATCAAAAATTGAAACCATTAATGGCGTCTCATATGGCTCATTCATAGTACCCGGATTAATAATGCTTTATCTGATGACTGAAAGTATCAACAACGCCGCCTTCGGAATTTATTTTCCCAAATTTGTTGGCTCAATTTTCGAAGTCCTATCAGCACCTGTCTCTTCTTTGGAAGCCACTATTGGTTATGTTGGTGCCGCAGCTTCAAAATCGACGATAATTGGCTTGATGATCTTTCTTACGTCTAATCTATTTGTTACCCATGATATAAAATATCCTTTAGTAATGGCTATTTTTATAATTTTGACAGCAATCACCTTTTCTCTTTTCGGATTTATAATTGGTATCTGGGCACAAAACTGGGAGAAATTGAGTATTATACCCACTCTACTTGTAACCCCATTAGTATTTCTCGGAGGAAGTTTTTACTCCATTGATATGTTGCCTGACTTTTGGCAAAAGGTATCATTACTTAACCCTGTTTTTTATCTTATAAGCGGTTTTAGGTGGAGTTTTTTTGGTACGTCTGAAATACCTATAGCCCTGTCTATAGTAGCTATATTGTCATTTATGGCGATCTGTTTAGCAGTTATTGCCATAATTTTCAAAACGGGCTACAGACTACGAACATAATTAGAAAAAGGCTTGAATACCTGTTTGAGCTCTACCCAAAATGAGTGCATGTATATCGTGTGTACCCTCGTAAGTGTTAACCGTCTCTAAATTTTGCGCGTGGCGCATTACACCGTACTCAGAGGATATACCGTTCCCTCCATGCATATCTCTTGCTTGACGAGCGATGTCCAGTGCTTTACCACAATTGTTTCTTTTCATCAGGCTTATTGCTTCTGGTGCACCGCGACCCTGATCTATCAGTCTGCCTAGCCTGAGCGCTCCTTGTAGACCTAACGAAATCTCCGTTTGCATATCAGCCAATTTTTTTTGAAATAATTGAGTCCCGGCTAAAGGCTTATTAAATTGCTTTCTTGACAGACCATAATCTCTTGCTGCATGCCAGCAAAATTCAGCAGCGCCCATTGCTCCCCAGGCTATGCCATATCTCGCCATGTTTAAACAACTGAAGGGACCTTTCAAACCTTCGACATCCTCTAAAATATTTTCTTGAGGAACAAAGACATTATTAAAACTTATTTCACCAGTAACAGAAGCACGCAAGCTCAATTTCCCAGGAATTTTTTTCGTTTCCAGTCCAACGAAATTCTTTTCTAATATAAAGCCTTTAATTTTATTTTCATGAAATTCCGACTTTGCCCAAATAACGAAAACATCTGCTATAGGAGCATTTGAAATCCACATTTTTGAACCATTCAACTCAAATCCACCGGCTACTTTTTTTGCTTTTGTTGTCATAGAAGCTGGGTCAGAACCAGAGTTTGCTTCTGTGAGCCCAAAGCAGCCAACACTTTCACCAGATGCCAATTTTGGAAGGTATTTTTCTTTTTGTGATTGGGATCCAAATTTGAATATAGGATACATTACAAGAGATGATTGAACTGACATCATAGACCTGTAGCCCGAATCCACTTTTTCTATCTCTCTTGTTATTAATCCATACGAAATGTAATTAGCTCCTAGCCCCCCAAATTCCTCCGGTATTGTACACCCTAGCAATCCGGTGTCGCCCATGAGTTTGAAAATGCCCTCGTCTATAATTTCTTCGTTATAAGCTTTTTCGATTCGCACGCTAAGCTCCTTATTAGCAAAGGAGGCAGCTGTTTCGCTAATCATCCTTTCCTCTTCTGAAAGTTGATCGGATATCAGAAATGGGTCGGCCCAATGAAAAAAAGCGTCCCTGTCTTTTTTTTCTTTTACTTCGATAGTGTCTTTCATAGAGATTCCCTTTTGACTTTTTAGGATTTTGATACTTTAATTATAGTATTGTGTTTGAAAAAATACAGTGTTTTGGGGGAAGTTTTTCATTGCCACCATTTTTTAACGTCAAATAATAGGATTTAGACAAATGGCCAATAACATTATTAAGAATTCATTAGAAAATCATTGGATGCCGTTTACCGATAACAGAGGCTTTAAGATAGACCCAAGACTTATTACAGAAGCCTCAGGTGTATATATGACTAGCCATAAGAATACAAAAATCATTGATGGTTCTTCTGGCTTATTTTGTTCTCCTGCTGGACACTGTCATCCAAAAATTATTGAAGCAGTTCACAATCAGCTGAAGAAGAACACCTACACATCTCCTTTTGGTATGGGCCATCCAGCCAGTTTCGAATTAGCAGATAAAGTCTCGGAACTTACTCCAGAAGAAATGAACCATGTATTTTTTGTAAATTCAGGTTCTGAAGCTATAGATACAGCATTAAAAATAATAATGTCCTATAATTCTGCTACCGGTCAAAATAGGCATCGTTTTGTAAGCAGAGAAAGAGCTTATCATGGGGTCAATATTGGCGGAGTATCTTTATCCGGAATGGTTAATAATCGAAGAACCTTTCCCGTAGTTATGCCGAACGTTGTGTTAATGCGACATACATGGACCGGAGAAGAGCTTAAAGTTAAAGGGCAACCTAAAAATGGAGTTGAACTAGCTAATGACCTAGAAAGGTTTGCACAAGCTTATGGGGGCAATACTATCGCCGCTTGTTTCGTTGAGCCAGTTGCAGGGTCGACAGGAACTTTAGTACCCCCAGAGGGTTACCTTGAAAGACTAAGAGAAATATGTGATGAGCATGGGATTTTACTTGTTTTTGACGAGGTAATAACTGGCTTTGGTCGAATGGGAACTCCTTTTGCTTCACAAAAATTTGATGTAACGCCAGACATTATGACAATGGCAAAAGCAATTACAAATGGTTCGATGCCAATGGGGGCAGTATGTGTCAAAGACCATATTTATGAAACTGTTACAGATAACTCTAACCCAGATACTATTGAGTTTTTTCACGGATATACTTATTCTGGTCACCCCGGTTCATGTGCAGCAGGTTTGGCATCACTTGAAATATATGAGGAGGAAGATTTATTTAACAGAGCTAATGAAATGTCTGGTTATTTTCTTGATGCTCTTTTTTCACTCTGCGATCATCCACTAGTAAAAGATGTGAGAGGAATTGGGATGATGGGTGGCGTAGAGCTTCATGCTGACGGGAATCCAGGAAAAAGAGGAACAAAATTCCAAAAAGAGTTGTTCTGGGAGGGTCTACACGTCAAATTTACTGGTGACTCAGGAATTGTAGCTCCAATGTTCATTTCTGAACATAAACATATTGATGAGATCATTGAAAAGTTTAGGAGTACCCTTAACAAACACGGGAATTAATCGAACGAAGATTTAATAATGAATTCCATTAATTTGGAGAATACATACACATCTCTGCCTCAAGAGTTTTTCAGGTATACAGAGGCGGAGGCTATGCCTGATGTCAATGTGGTTACGATAAACGAACAATTAGCGGACTTGCTTAACATTGATATTGGTTTTTTAAAAAGTCAATCTGGCCTTAGATTTCTAAGTGGGAAAAATTCCAAAACACTTCCTAATTCTATTTCTCTAGCATACGCAGGGCATCAATTCGGGCATTTGGTACCACAATTAGGAGATGGCCGCGCAGTTCTACTTGGAGACAAAATTTGTCAAGATGGTGTGAGGCGAGACATACAACTAAAAGGAAGTGGAAAAACATACTTCTCTCGAGGAGGAGATGGTAGAGCGGGAATAGGACCTGTTATCAGAGAGTACCTAATTTCGGAGAGTATGCACCATTTGGGAGTTCCTACCACTAGGTCTTTAGCTGTTTTATTAACCGGGGAAAAGGTTGTTAGAGCAGATGTTTCCCCTGGAGCAATGCTTGCAAGGGTTGCAAAAAGCCATGTTAGAGTTGGTACATTTGAGTTTTTTGCAATAAGAAATCAGAAGGACCATATAAGAAAGTTGGCCGATTTTATGATTGGAAGAAGCCATCCAGAACTCTCTGATAACAAGGAAAAATATAAATTATTTTTTGAGAGAATAGTTAAAGGTCAAGCTAGCTTAGTGGCTCAATGGAACTCAGTTGGTTTTATTCACGGTGTAATGAATACAGATAATACCTCCATATCTTGCGAGACAATCGATTATGGGCCATGTGCGTTTATGGACTCTTATGAAGCAAATAAAGTTTTTAGCTCAATAGACCAGTATGGAAGATACGCTTTCTCTAACCAATCACGCGTAGCTCCATGGAACCTAAGCAGGTTGGCAGAAACCATTTTATTTTTAATTTCAAAGAATACATCAGACGCAATAAAAGTAGTTGAAGAAATTCTTTTTGATTTTGATAAAAATTTCAATAAGTCTTTAGATATTTTAATATCACACAAATTGGGGTTTAAAAATAACTCAAAAAAAACAAGCTCGCTTTATTCCAATTTACTGAATTTAATGGAGGCTGGTAAAGCAGATTTTACCGGGACTTTCAAGTCACTCAAAGCAACGCTAATTAAAGAAGACGACACTATTTTCTTAAATAATTTTAGAAATTCAGATGAGGAGAACCAGCACGCTGTTAGTCAATGGTTAGGCAATTGGAGAAAATTATTACAGGAAAATAGCAAGAGTAAAACCGAGGCAATTGAATTGCTAAGTTCAAGTAACCCTGAGTTTATTATGAGAAACCATCTTGTAGAACAGGCTATTGGGAAAGCAACAAAGGGTGATTTTTCTGATTTTGAGATTCTATGTGATCTTTTAATTACTCCTTTCGAAGTAAAGGAAAATCATGAAACGTTTTATAATGCACCAAGAGATAGCGAAGTCGTGCATCAAACTTTCTGTGGGACATAATGTCTGCAAATAAAAGTTTAAATATTCCAACTCATTATAATAAATTTCACATCCTTATCCACTGGCTAGTAGTTGTCATCATCTTGTTCCAAATGATCACTGGCGATAAAATTGCCTTAGAATTTTTAGCACTTCGTAATGAGGCCATCACCAACAATGGAAATACAAGCAATAGTCAATTTCATATATTAGGAGGCGTATTTATATTTTTACTTATGGCTGTTAGAATTTTTCTGAGAATAAAATTTGGTGTCCCTACTCCCACAAAGAAAACAAATGCTTTATTGAAATTTTTATCAACTTTTGTGCATTTGGGGATTTACTTTATTCTTTTTGCTATTCCTATTACCGGTCTATTAGCCTTTTCAACTGTCAATATCGATCTGGGTATAGCTCACAAAATTCTAGTTAATATATTATACCTCTTTATAATAACCCATCTCATTGGGGTTGCTTATCATCAAATTTTTCTTGGGGATAATATTATGCAAAGGATAACCAGCTGGAAATCATAGCTTATTGTTTTCCAGAAACTCCTGAATCTTCAAACGTGGCCATTTCTACATGACACTTGAAAGCCGCTTTGACTATGGAAGTAGCTAAGGCAGCACCGGACCCTTCCCCTAAGGCCATATCTAGACACAAAATAGGCTTTTTGTTTAACATCTTTAGTAGCAACTGATGCCCTGGTTCCTTAGAGCAGTGCCCAAATAAACAATGATCTAGGATATCCTTCCTTTCGAAGAAAATCGGTAATACTGCTGCAGTACAAATAAAGCCATCTAAAATTACTGGCACCGAATAATGCTTCGCAGCTACTACAGCTCCACAAATCGCTGCTTGTTCTCTACCGCCCAGGGATACTCCTGCATCGAGAGGTCTTACGATATCAGGCCGATTTGTCTTTACTGCTCTTTCAATTATTTTGCCCTTATGTATCACCTGATCTTGGTTAGAGCCAGTTCCTGGTCCTACCCATGAACTTACATCATTATTAAAAAAGTAATAACATAATGCTGATGCAATTGTTGTGTTACCAATCCCCATTTCTCCCAATGTAATTAAATCCATATTCTCTGAAACGGCGCGCAACCCTATGTTAAACGACTCAATAAACTCCTTCTCATCCATGGCACGTCCGATGGATATATCAGCCGTCGGTTTTTCTAGATCGATCGGAATAACATCGAGATTGATTTCGTTTGACTCACATATCTTATTTATAGCTGCTCTTCCCAATTTAAACGTTTCTACCATCTGAAAAGTAACTTCTTGGGGGAATGGGTTTATTGATTGTCTACACACGCCATGATTACCAGCAAATACAATAGTGGATATTTTCTCCATGTCTTTCATAGTTTTTTTGCCCCAAGATGACAAAAAAACTGCTATGTCTTCAAGCCGACCTAGGGAATTGGCTGGTTTCAACAAATTCTTTTGTCTTTCAACAGCTTTTTCTCTTAATTCTTTGGACCATGTTGGTGCGCTATCTACTAAATTAAAGATATCACCTATAGAGTGGACTAATTCTAATTTTTTCATAAAAACTCAATACAGATATGTTAAAACGACTGTAGTCTGGATATAAAAATTTAAAGGCAAAGACAACTGATTATTACTATGTATTCCGAAATTTATTTTATGATCCCCTTAATACTCTTAATAGCACTGACTCTTGATATTGTAATTGGGTGGCCAGAAAAAATTTACGAGAATATTGGGCACCCAGTTACGTGGATTGGTAAAGTAATATCCTATTTTGAGCACTCACTAAATAAGAGAGAATACTCGAAAAAATCACTTAAACTCCTTGGGACTTTAACTTTTTTTCTAACCGTGTTTCCAATAACAGCGATAGCTTTTTTGATAGAGCAAATGCTTTTGGATTTTTATTACGGTTTTGTTATTCAGGCATTATTAATTTGGCCATTTTTAGCAACTAGATCTCTCTACACACATGTTAAAGATGTCGCTGATGCACTTGACAAAAAAGACTTAATTGCTTCTCGGGCAGCGCTATCAAAGATAGTTGGTAGAGACTTAACAAATTCCGATGAGAATACTATATGTGGTGGCGCCATCGAAAGCTTATCTGAGAACACGTCTGATGGAATAATTGCTCCTTTATTTTGGGCATTTCTTTTTGGACTTCCTGGAGTAGTTTTTTATAAAGCGATAAATACGTTAGACAGTATGGTAGGGTATAAGAACGATAAGTTCTTAAACTTTGGCTGGTTTAGCGCAAACTTGGATGACTTTGTAAATTGGGTACCAGCGAGATTGTCTTCTATTCTTTTTTGTGTTCTTACGCTTAAACCAATTAAAGCATTTTTATTTTCTTTAAAGAATGCAAAAGCAAGCACTTCTCCAAATGCTGGATGGCCACAAGCAACGTTCGCGTACATTCTTGGAATATCTCTTCTTGGGCCTAAGCGATCAAAAGGCATACTTATCGAACAGCCTACTATCAACGTCGGGCACCCTTTACCTAACAAAGAAACCCTCTCAACAGCTCTTAAATATTATATTTATATAATTATTGAAATATATGTAATACTCTTTGCTCTCAATTTTTTGTTCATATATGGGTAATAAGGATCTAAAAATACAGCACGGAGGTGATATTGACCTGGCCATAAAAAAGTATGGAGGGCAAAGAGCAGATTGGATAGACCTCTCTACTGGTATAAATAGAACTTCGTATCCATGGCAGGAAGGCGTAAAGGTCGAGTTAAGAGACTTACCAAGTAGTAAGCTTTTGATTGGTTTAGAGAAAGCTGCATCAAAAGCATATAAGGTTGCAGAAGGCACTGATACCGCAGCTGTTCAGGGAGCTCAACAAATTATTAGCCTCTTACCTATATGCTTAAAAAATTATAAATCAGTAGCTATACTTGGACCGACTTATAATGAGTATGAAAAAGCTTTCAAAAGTTCGGGCATTAAAACCGAGACAGTATCTGAGGTTTCAAAACTATCTTCTAATGATATTGCTATTATAGTTAATCCTAATAATCCTACAGGTAAAGTGATTGCTGAAGAGATACTTGACGATTTATCAAAAAAAGTAAGAATTTTGATCATTGATGAAAGCTTTAAAACGTTCTCTTCGAGAAGAGTTCAAAAGTGCGATAATGTAATTCAAATTAATTCACTGGGAAAATTCTTTGGCTTGGCAGGCGTAAGACTTGGATTTGTATCAGGCCCCTCTGATTTTATTAAATCGGTAAGAGGAATGTTAGGGCCTTGGCCAATCTCTAGCATAGCGGCTGAAATTGGAATAATTGCCCTCAATGACACTACTTGGATATCTGAAATGGAAAAGATATTGCTTGAAGGGAGTAATGTTTTGCATGAAGCTTGTAGTACAAGAAATTGGAAATTAGTTGGAAAAACTAATTTATTTCATACCTACGCCACTTCGAATTGTCTTGAAGTTGAAGAGCAATTTGCGGCCCATTATATTTGGATTAGAACTTTTGATTATTCTGAAACTTGGGTAAGACTTGGTATTCCAACTTCAAAGTATGAGTGGACAAGAGTTAGACGGGCGCTCAATCAATAATTAGATATTTCTGGCAACAGATAATATTGAATCAACATCAAGATTATCCTCTATCACCTTCACAAATTCCTCTAAAATTAAATCAATAGTGTTATGGAAAGAGACGTCTTCTTTTTTCTCTTCTGAACTTAATTTAGCTACAAATTTATTTCTAAATTCGTCAGAAAAAAACAAGCCATGAAGATAGGTACCCATCACGAGTCCATTGGACGATATTGCACCATCTTTTTTGTTTCTTAAGGTGGCGAAGGGATTATTACAATCACTTCCAGAGGTAACACCTAAATGTATTTCATAACCGGAAATTTTTTTCCCATTTATATTGCTGATAAAGTCTTTTTTTCCAAGATTCTTTTGTTTCCCCATTTTTGTTTTAACGTTTAGGAGACCAAGACCTTTTGCTTTCGATGGTGTACCGTCATATCCTTGATCATCTATGATTTCGTTACCTAAAATTTGGTAACCCCCACAAATTCCCAATATAAAACCTCCTCTTCTGTAATGCGCTTTAAGATCGATGTCCCAGCCTTGGCATTTAAGAAATTTTAGGTCTGCTATTGTTGATTTTGTTCCTGGTATTATAATCAAGTTTGTATCTGCTGGTATAGGATTGCCAGGCTCGACAAATTGTAATTTTAATCGATTGTCGATTTTGAGAGGATCAAAATCATCAAAGTTTGCAATACGAGATAGCTTTAAGACCGAAATTACGCACTTGCCGGTGCCGAAACTACTCTTGAGATCTTGACTATCCTCTGCTGGAAATAATTTTGCTTTGTCAAAGAAGGGCATAACCCCAAAACTCCTCCAATCTGTTTTCTTTTCAATGAAGGCAACCCCATCATCAAACAAACTTTTGTCTCCACGAAACTTATTTATAATAAACCCTTCAATTAAGTTTAAGTCGTTTTGGTCAAGGACTTCTTTTGTACCTATAAGCTGAGCAATAACCCCACCTCTTTCAATATCTGCTGTTACTATTACAGGAACACGCAAAACTGAAGCAAATCCCATATTTGCGATATCAGCCTTTCTGAGATTAACTTCTGCTAAACTACCTGCGCCTTCTGCAATGACCAGATCATAGTCATTAACCAAATTCTTAAAACTATTTATCGCTATCTCTATAAATTTATCTTTATGAGAATAATACTCTCGTGCTTTCAGAGATTTATATTTTTTCCCATTCAAAATAATTTGAGACCCGATCATGCTTTCTGGTTTTAATAGAACTGGATTCATGTCTGAGTGAAAATCAATACCCGCTGCATAAGCTTGAAATGATTGTGCTCTGCCAGCTTCTCCTCCATCTACCGTTATAGCAGCATTGTTTGACATATTTTGAGGTTTAAATGGAGCAACACGCAGGCCTCGTTTCTTGGCGGCTCTGATCAGCCCAGCAACTAAAAGTGATTTACCAACATTGGAACCACACCCCTGAATCATTAGCGCTTTTCCCATAGTTAAAATTCTATACCTGATTGGCTCATTACGCCATTTCGAAAGTGGTGCTTTACCAAGGTCATATCTGTCACCAGGTCCGCAATATTGATTAACTTCTCATTAGCATTTCGTCCCGTGAGTATTACGTGAGACATCTCAGGTTTTTTTTCTTGTAAAAAAGTGACTACATCATCGATTTCGATATAACCATACCTGAGCGCTATATTGATTTCATCAAGTAGGATTATCTTTTTTTTCTTATTCAGGATAAGTTCCTTGGCTTTACCCCATGCCTTTTTTGCAGATGCAATATCTTTTTCTTTGTCTTGGGTATCCCAAGTAAATCCATCTCCAAGAGTATGGAATTCACAAAGTTCATGAAAGTACTTTTGGATCAGGTCACGCTCGCCAGTTGCCATAGCGCCTTTAATAAATTGAACAACTGCACATGGCATACCATGTGCTATACCTCTAAAAACCATGCCAAAGGCAGCAGTACTCTTTCCCTTGCCTGTTCCAGTATGAACAATTATTAGGCCTTTTTTCATCGTCTTTTTTTCGAAAATTTTTTGCTTCGACGTCTTCAGCCTTTTCATTTTTTCACTATGTTTTTCGTTTTCAGACATTTTTTTTATCCTCTTGACAAGTGCATATTTTTACTGCTCAACTAGTAACTAACTGGTCCTTTTTTTTGGTTAATTGGGAATACGAAAAAGACTAAAAAGCAAATCGTAGCCGTACCCGCGACCGTAAATAAAAGAGAATGTTAACACTGAGTAATAATCTTGGGAAGTTGGTATTCATAAAGCTTTGCTTTACTTTTAATAGCCGGGAGACCTGCCAGTAAAAAAAAGAAGAGCGAACGGGATATTCGTGTCTGAAAACAGTTAGATATTGTTTTTTTGATCCCGTTTTCCAATAAGGAGGAATAATTGGAATCTGATGATATTTTATATGTTTGCATTACATGCAAAAAGAATGGTGAAGCTGTTGAACCACGTCCTGGAAAGATACTCTATGACAACCTAAAACGGTTGAACAACAAGATGAATATAAAACCTGTTAGATGTTTAGCAGGATGCTCTAATGGATGTACTCTGAGTCTGACAAATAAAAATAAATGGACTTATGTAATTGGCAACTTAACCCCTGATCAAGACGAAGCTGATATTTTATCTGGATTTTCATTATATAAAAAAACAAGAGATGGTAAAATCCGGTTCTCAGATCGCCCTGCAGCATTTAAAAAACAATCGCTAGCTAGGGTTCCACCAGAAAACTACATGGTAGTTGAAGATGAGTAGTCTAGAGAAAATTCCTGTCACAATTCTAACCGGTTTTTTGGGAGCCGGAAAAACTACATTAATTCGAAATTTAATTCTTAAGAACAAATCGAAAAAACTAGCCGTTATAATAAATGAGTTCGGTGATTTAGGTGTTGATGGAGAAATAGTAAAACAATGTTCAGATGAAACCTGCCCAGAAGAAAATATTCTCGAATTAGCAAACGGATGTATATGTTGTACAGTGGCCGACGACTTTATTCCCACTATGAAATCCCTTTTGGGGGGCCAATATCTTCCGGAACACATATTGATTGAAACGTCAGGTCTCGCTCTTCCCAAACCTTTATTGAAAGCTTTTGAGTGGCCGGAAATTCGAAGCCGCTTAACCGTTGACAGCGTTTTAGCCGTTGTAGATGCAGAAGCGGTTGTTAATGGTATATTTGCTCCTCAAATGTCTACTGAACTTGAAGAAAAACAAAATCAAACTTACGTTGAACATGAAACACCTCTCTCCGAAGTATTTGAGGATCAAATAAACTGCTCAGATGTTGTGCTACTAACAAAGCCAGACCTCGTGAAAAACATTTCAGACGCCAGAAATATCATAATTAAGGAAATGGAACGAAATGTTCCAATTTTAGAAGTTCAAAATGGTGACATTGGGGCTGATGTGATTTTAGGAGTAAATGCAGCAGCAGAGACTGATTTAGATAATAGACGATCTCATCATGATGGCTTTGATGATCATGAGCACGATGATTTTGACACATTTAGCATCACTGTGCCAAAAATCCTAGACGTAGAGAAATTTAAAATAGTTTTAGAAAAACTCATACGGGAAAATGACATATTGAGAATTAAAGGTTTTTTGCGAGTTGAAAGCAAGCCATTAAATTTACTTGTTCAAAGTGTTGGTAAAAGATTATCAGTAAATTTTACAGACACTAAAATTCCAGTAGAAAATACTGGGAACTTAGTTTTTATAGGTGAAAAAGGGAGGATAGATCAAGACGTGATCTCAGCCTATCTCCACTCAAGTCTGAATTAATATGCATATCATTTTTAATGAAGATCACTATTTAGATAATACCAGTGTTCCGATCGACTTAAACCAGGAACCTGCTGATCTGGTTATTTTGTCTTTTTCAGATAGTGATTTAAATGCGTTCGCGAATGCATGGAAAAAAACTTTAGTGGACTTTGGTAGAGAGTCTGTTCCAACATTAAGACTAGCAAATATAAAACAACTAACTCATAATTTATCTATTGATACCTACATTGAAAAAACAGTCTCCAAATCTAAAGGTATTCTTGTAAGACTTATTGGAGGTGAGCAATATTGGCCATACGGATTAAATTATTTAAAGAGCGTATCAATTGAGAAAAAGATACCCTTGGCTGTAATACCAGCCGATGGGAGAGAAGATAAGGTTTTAGACTCGTATTCAAATTTACCAAAGTCAACATTAGAAAACTTAAAAAATCTCTGTGATGACGGCGGAGAACTATCTGCCCAAGCAGTCTTAGCTCAAATGGCACTTGCTGCATCACTTCACTTCCCAGCCATTACGGAATTCAGCAAAGTAAAGTCTCATGGTTTGTATTGCTATAAAAAAGGTATTCTAGAAAATTTTACCGTGAGCACCGACGCAAAACCTACCGTCTGTATTATATTTTATAGATCATACCTGATGGCTGATGATCTCGAACCCATAAACCAATTATTTAGAGATTTTAAAAAGAGAGACATAAAATTCATAGGTATTTTTGTAAATTCACTAAAAATCAAATCGACCGCCAAGTGGATAGAGTCGATGTTATCAAAAATATCGCCTATTGCGATACTTAACGCCACAGCCTTTTCAGCAAAAAGTCGCGAAACTGGCAAATCTCCATTAGATCATGTGGGCGTGCCTGTTTTTCAAATAATTTTATCTACCTCTAAGAAAGAAACTTGGAGACGGAATTCAATTGGCTTAAATTCCTCTGATTTGGCTATGCACGTTGCTATACCAGAGGTTGATGGGCGCATAAATGGAGGGATTGTAAGTTTTAAATCTGAACAAACTATAGACCCAGCATTACAGTTTCCAATCTCAAAGCATAAAGTCGAGAAAACTTTTTCTAAAAAGATAGTAAATAAAGTTGAAAAGTGGCATGCTCTTAGAGCCAAAAAAAATGAAGAGAAAAGAATAGCTATCGTATTATCTTCATACCCGGGTCGTGACTTTCAATTAGCTCATGCGCTTGGCCTAGACACAATTAAATCAACAAAGCATATTTTAGGTTTTCTTGGGGATAATGGATTTAAATTCTCTGACCCTGATAAGTTTTTTGAAAAGTTAAAAAGCTCTAGGATAGAAATTCCCATCAAGTTATACGAAAGGCTGCTAAATCTCATTCCACTAAAACCTAGAACTAAATTATTTAAAACATGGGGTGGTTTCGAAGAAGATGCTTTTTTTGAAGAGGACAAGTTTGTTCTTCAGGGTTATAAAAACAATAATTTTTTTGTGCTGGTGCAACCCTCAAGAGGTTTAATAGAGGATAAAAAAGCCGATTATCACGATCTTGAAAAAATACCTTGTCACAGCTATGTGGCAATGTATCTCTGGTTGCAAATGCAAAATATTGACGCATTTCTTCATATGGGAACGCATGGAAGTCTTGAATGGCTACCAGGGAAAACGGTGGGTCTCTCCAATGAGTGCTGGCCCGAGTTACTAGTAAACGACATACCTTTTATTTATCCGTTTATTGTTAATGATCCGGGAGAAGCATCGCAGGCGAAAAGAAGGTTGGGGGCTCTTACTGTGGGGCACATGCCTCCAAAAATTCAGACTATGGATCTTCCAAATGAATTGAGAGATCTTGAATTTTTATTAGATGAATATTCTACGAGCGGAGATCTCGATCAAGTAAGGAAAGAGCATATTGAAAAGAAAATAATTCATGAGGCTAAGAAAATAAAATTAGATAAAGAGCTATCAGTTAATCCCATAACATCAGATAGTGAATGGTTAACAAGAATAGACTCTTTTGTTTGTGATTTAAAGGAATCCCAATTTTCAAGTGGTCTTCATATATTTGGCAAAGGAGATTGTGGAGCATCCGAACTGAATGGCTTACTCCGGTGCCTAGAAGGAAAAAGAATTAACAGTGGACCATCGGGATCGCCATATAGGAACCGTACTGATATCAAACCTACAGGCAGGAATATATATGCTGTAGACCCTAGATCGATACCCACAAAAATAGCTTTCCAAAATGGACAAGCAATGGCCGATGAATTTATAAGACAATATTTGCAAGACAATGGAGATTATCCAAAAAGTTTAACCATTGATCTTTGGGGATCTGCATCAATGCGAACGGGAGGACAAGAGTACTCAATGGCACTTGCTTTTGCTGGCCTTACACCAATTTGGGACAAAAATAATGCTCGGATCCTTGGCTTTAGCATTCTATCACTTGCAGAGCTAGGTCGCCCGAGAATTGACATTACTATCAGACAGTCAGGTTTGTTCAGAGACATCTTTCCAGAGCTAAATAGATTATTTTTTGATGCAATTGATAAACTTCATGAAAGAGATGAGACATTGAAAGATAACCCTTATAAAAACAAGGTTGACAGAATTTTTGCACCTAAGCCTGGATCTTTTGGGGTAAATATCAAAGAAAAAATTGAAGAAACCCTAGCCGATCATACGGCTAAGATCGGCGAGGCATGGATTAAAAGCTCGGCTTGGGCTTATCAAAAGAATGGAAAATTTAACCAAAATACAGAAAGTCTTAAGAAAAGGTTAGCCGATACTGAAGCACTAATTCACTCTCATGATTTATGTGAAAGTGATTTGTTGTCAGCAAGGGATTATGCTGACCACATAGGGGGTTTTAACGCAGCTGTTGCCATTATGCAAAAAACCAATCCTAAACTATACCATTTAGATATTTCATCCGATGGAATTCCAAAAGTTCGTACAACAAATCAAGAATTAGCAAGAATTATTAGGGGAAAGCTTTCTGACGATAAGTGGGTTTCAGGAATGTTGCAGCATGGTTACAGGGGCGCGGCTGAAATAACAGAACTAGTATTCAACTTGTCTAATTTTGGCAAATCTGGAGTATATTTGCCTAATCACTTAATAGAATTGGTATATAACTCAACTTTAGCCAACACAAAAGTTGCTGAATTTATGGCAGAGGAAAATATGAATGCTCTTGAGGGTTTAGAAAATACTTTTAATGAACTTAGAGACTTAGGCCTATGGAAAAGTTTTCATAACTCTATTCGATATGGGGAAAGATTGGTTGAAAATGGCTAGGGTCTTAGGAATATGCCCAACTATTGACTCACCAATAAAATCTAAAGATGGTTACTTAATTCGTTTCAGGCCAAAATACGGATATCTCTCATCTAAACAACTTTCTATTCTTGCTGATGCAATTTCTAATTTTGGAAGTGGCTATATCGAATTGACATCACGAGCTAACATCACAATAAGAAGTCTTCAAAAAAAACATCTTGAACAGCTATCAAATTTCCTCAATCAGGCCGGTATTATTAATGCTGCTGAAAAAAAGGAGAATATTTCAAATATTATTTATAGTCCCTTTTCTACGAAAAATAAAAAATTAATGCAAAAGATAGCAAGTATTTTAGAAGATAATCTTAATAATATTCCCAAACTCCATAAGAAATTCGGTATTGCTGTTGACTTAGGAGAAGTGGCCAGCCTGCAAGAAACCAATGCAGACCTCAGGATAGAGACAAACAAAGAAAAAATTCTAATTTTAAGAATTGACGGTTTAGATCGTGGTATAGCTGTAGAACCAGAAACATTAATTGAAAAAATAGAAATGATTTTAAGTAATGTAATGGCTGTCTCGAACCAACTGAAAAGCAAAGATTTAATAAATTCAATTGGAGAGATAGACCCAAATTATTTTCCAGACATTGAACCAAGAAAACAAACTTTTTCTCCGAGACTCGGTCCCTGTTTTGGAGGATATATGATTACGGTAACTGGAGGAAAATTTTCAAGTTACCAACTAAGGGAATTAGCTTCGCATGTTAAAGGAGTAGCAGTGACCCCATGGAAATCTTTTTTTATTTATTCAACAAAAACAAAACCACCTTTAAGTTTTCTCTCAAAAAATACAGGTCATGATCTGAGCGTGAGCTATTGCTCTGGTAAAGCCTATTGTAGTCAAGGCATTTTGGAAACCAGTCAGGTGGCAAAAGTGGTCACTACATTTCTTGAAGAAAGATTTAAAAATAGAAAAAATAAAGCAAAGATTCACATAAGTGGTTGTTTAAAAAACTGTGGTCTCTCAAAGCAGACATCGATACTTATTAACAGTTCAGGAGGGGAAAAGTCTGTAAGAGTAAAAGATGATAAATTTCAGCATTTAGCATCAAAAATTTCTATGGAATTGAATAAATGACATTTGAATATGAAAGAAGCCCAGACAAAATTTATGAGCAATCTTTTTCTATTATTCGAAAAGAAGCGGACCTCTCCTCTTTTTCAAACCTTGAAGAGAAAATTGCCGTGAGGATGATACATGCGCTTGGTTTTATTGGCCTGGAGAAATACATTCAATTTACACCAGATTTTGTTAGCAAAGTAAGAGATGCTTTAGAGCGAGGAGCTCGAATTATTTGCGATACGAGGATGGTAAGTGAGGGAATAACAAAAGCGAGACTACCAGCGGACAATGAAATCATCTGTACTTTGAATGAAAAGTCCGTACCAGACATTGCAAAACGAATATCGAATACCAGAACGGCTGCAGCAATCCATCTTTGGGAGGACTACATACAAGATTCTCTAATTGTTTTTGGTAACGCTCCCACTGCATTATTTTATTTGTTAGAATTTCTTGGTAAGAGAAAAGATTTGAAACCTGCGGGCATAATTGGTTGCCCCGTCGGATTTGTTGGAGCGGCAGAGTCTAAACAAGCATTAATAGAAGTAAAAACGCTTAATAGTCTAGTTGTAAAAGGCCGCTTGGGGGGAAGTGCTGTAGCAGTAGCTGCTGTTAACGCCTTGGCACAGGAGAAAGAGTAAATATGTATAATATATATTGCGTAGGGGTTGGGCCAGGAGATCCCGAGTTACTGACAGTTAAGGCATCTAGACTAATATCAGATGCAAGACAAATAGCATATTTTAGAAAAAAAAATACGTTGGGCAGAGCGAGAGCGATTATAGATACATTAATTTCCAATAGTGCTCCCTTTGAATACGCTATGGAATACCCTGTAACTAACGAACTCGATTTTCGATCTGATAAATATAAGCATTCAATTAATCGATTTTATGAAGACTGTGCCAATAAACTAAAGAAACTCTTATTGAACGATAATGTAGTGGTAATATCAGAGGGTGATCCTCTTTTTTATGGATCATTTGTTCATCTATTTAGACTTTTGAAAAAAGATGTGAATATAGAATTCGTGCCTGGAATAACTGCTATGTCAGGTGCTTGGAACAATTCTAAGTTACCAATAGCAATGGGAGACCAACCTCTAACTATCTTAATGGGCATACAAAGTCGCGAAGAATTAAAGAGCCACCTTGAGAGTTCAAAGAACGTTGTAATCATGAAAGTGGGTACCCAATTAGAAAAAGTAAAATCTGTACTAGAAGAAACGGATCAGCTCGATAAAGCATTAGTAATTGAAAAAGCAACCATGCCTGAACAAAAAATTATTCCTCTAAGGGAATATACTAAAAGTGAAGCACCATATTTCTCGATAATTCTAATTTCAGAGGACTATTGCGAATGAAGGGAGGCTTAACCATAGTAGGTTTAGGACCGGGAGCACCAGAACTTGTCACACCTGCAGTAACTGATGCATTAAAAGATTCAACAGATATTGTGGGTTACTCTAAGTACATTGACAGAGTGAAGGATGCTAGCGGTAAGTCATTTCACCCAAGCGATAATAGGGAGGAAATTGATAGAGCTGAACTTTCTATTAATCTTGCTTTGCAAGGAAAAAAGGTAGTTGTTGTTTCTTCGGGAGATCCTGGAGTTTTTGCGATGGCCTCGGCAATATTTGAAGTTGTAGATAAGAAAAATATTTCTAGAGATGACTTACCAATTGTGGTCTTGCCAGGGATTACTGCTCTTTTAGCAGCATCCGCCAGACTAGGCGCTCCTATAGGACATGATTTTTGCGTTATTAATTTGTCTGATAATCTTAAATCTTGGGATATTTTGAAATCAAGAGTTATCGCAGCCGCAAAGGCGGATTTTGTAATAGCGTTTTACAACCCAAGATCGAAATCTCGTAAAAATCAGCTTTCAGAAATTTATGATGTTTTAAGAAAAAACTGTAAAAATGATCGGATTGTTATTTATGCAAATTCAGTTTCTACTGAATCTGAGGCTATTTTTGAGACTACATTGTCAGAAGCTGATGCTTCTTCTGTATCAATGAAGACTCTAGTAATTATTGGGTCATCTAGCACTAAAAAGATTAGAAACACAGGTTATATATATACGCCACGTTATTCAGGGGTAGAAAAAAATTGAACTACTTGATTTTCATCAGTAAAAAGCTTTCTTTTCGGCAACGTAGGCCTTTCAATCATTATGACTTCAATGCCAAGTTCCCTAGCTGCATGTATTTTCTCAACTACTGCATTAGAGCCAGAATTCTTTGTTATAAGTTTATTTATAGAAAACTCTTTCATAATTTCCAGCTCTTGCTCGAAATTGAACGGACCTTGATCAAAAATAATTTTAAATCTATCGAGAAGCATCTTGTTTTCTGGTTCGTTAATCATTCTGATCAGATAAAATGGTTTGGGCTTCCTATTCAGAAAACGTATTTCTTTACTACCGATTGTTACAAAAACCCTGTCAGTTTCGTCGATAAGCTTTATAGCTTTATTCATATCACTCACCAGCTTCCATTTGTCGCCGTGTTGTCTCTGCCACTTTGGACGTTCAAAGCCCAAATATTCAATTTTTGTGAGTTGCGCGGCGAGAAGAGAGTTTACTGTAATATTTTTAGAAAAAGGGTGAGAGGCATCAAGGATATGGGTTATACCTTCATCTTTAACAAACGCAGACATTCCCATCGGTCCACCAAAGCCACCGACCCGAATATTTTTTACCTCTTTATCAACGCTTTCAGTAAGACCTGCATAAGAAAGTATTGTAAAAAGTTTCTTTTCTTGAAGTCTAAAGTGCAGATTTTTTGCCTCAGCAGTGCCTCCTATTATAAGAATTTTTGTCATGACTAAAACCTGGCTTCATATTATTGGTATAGGTGAGAATGGACTAAATGGCCTTGATAAATCAAGCACTGATTTATTGGACAGGGCGAGCGTCGTTTTTGGTAGTCCTCGCCAATTGGCTCTTGCCGAGGTTAAATCAAAAGGTAAATCATGGCCTAAACCATTTAGCATTGATGAAGTATTCAGTTATAAATATAAACTGGCTGTGGTACTGGCTTCCGGAGATCCTTTTTGGTTTGGTGTAGGACCTCTCCTTACTAAAAACTTAAAGAAAAATGAATGGCGCTCTTACCCTGTGCCATCTACTTTTTCTCTAGCTGCCAATAAAATAGGCTGGCCTATAAACGCTGTTGACTGCTTAGCCTTCCATGCAAAACCAGTAGAAACCCTTCCTGCAAAACTGTCGGAAGCCGGGAAAGCAATAATTCTCCTTAGAGAGTTTAGGCAAATAGAGCAGATTTTTTCTGTATTAGAGAAACATAATGTTAATGTTATAGAAAGTTTTATTTTGTCGAGACTTGGCTGCCCAGAGGAAAAAGTAGTAAAACTTACAGAATCAAAACTATCTGATTTTAAACAAGCATCCAACTCTTTAAAACCACTAGCATTGGGCATAACATATAAAAAACCTCCATCAGACATCAGTTATTTTCAAGGGCAGGATGATGATGCTTTCAAAACTGATGGGAATATAACTAAAAAAGATATAAGAGCTCTGACTCTCTCAGAATTAAAATCTTTTGGAAGTGAAGTGTTATGGGATATAGGAGCTGGTTCTGGCTCAATCTCAATTGAATGGTGTTTGGGGCATCCTAAAAACGTAGCCTTTGCCATTGAACGAAGAAGGGATCGTATTTCTTTAATCAAAGCTAATAGAAAAAAATTTGGCTTACAAGAAAGATTAACTGTAAAACATGGTAATATTGAAACGATAGCCGAAGATTTACCAACGCCAAATGCTGTTTTTATAGGTGGGGGAGTAACTTCAGATTTAATTTACCAAGTGATTAAAGCCCTTGGTAAAAATAGTCGACTTGTTATAAATGCCGTCACTCTTGAGTCCCAGGCTCTTTTGTTAAAAAAGTATAAGCAGTTTGGCGGTAATTTGAAAAAAATTAATATATCCAAGCCTAAGCCTATTGGGGGAAAAACAATTTGGTCAGCTCAATATAATATAATCCAATGGAGCTTTAAAACATGATTGCAGGAATTGGCTTTAGATCTACAGTTACTATTACTTCATTTAACGAGTTATTTGAAAGTTATATTAAAAGGTATAGAGCTTTTACAGTTGCTACCTCAAAGGAAAAAGCAACGAACGCAGTCTTTTTAAAATTTGTCAATACAAACCACTTAAAATTAATCCAGATTGAGGAAGACACTATTTACAATATTATCACACCTACTTTTTCCCATTTGAGTAAGAAGTTTAAAAATGTTGGTAGTTTTTGTGAAGCTGCAGCACTTGCTGCTGGAGGTACCGCATCCAAAATTATTTGTGAACGGAAAATCTCTTCTGATAGGCTTGCTACCATCGCAATCGCAGAAATGGATGGAAATTAAATTGACTGTACACTTCATAGGCGCAGGTCCTGGTGATCCCGAGCTCATAACGCTTAAAGGAAAAAAACTTTTAGAAAAATGCTCTATCTGTTTTTTTGCGGGATCGATCATTCCAGAAGAAATATTATCCCATTGCGGCCCTTCAACAAAAAAAATAAATACAGCACCCCTATCACTTTCTCAAATTATTAAAAAAATAGAAAAATTTCATAATGAGGGTCATGAGATTGCCCGGCTTCACTCTGGTGATCTATCTATATGGTCGGCAGTGAATGAACAAATACGTGAATTAATAAAATTAGAAATCCCTTTTAGCATGACGCCAGGAGTAACTTCTTTTTCAGCTGCCGCTTCAAGTTTAAAACAGGAACTAACCAAGCCCCAAATAGCCCAATCTATAGTTCTCACTAGAACCGAAGGTAGGGCATCAAAGATGCCTGAAAATGAAACTTTGGAAAATTTTGCTAAAAGTGGAGCTATTCTTGCGATACATCTATCAATTCATGATATTGCAAAAGTGGTCAAAAAAGTGAAGCCTTTCTATAACGGTTCTTGCCCGGTAAAAGTTGTGTGGAAGGCATCTTGGCCAGAGGAACAAATTATTCATTCAGATTTAAGTAATATAGAAAAAGCGATACCTGAATATATGGATAGAACAGCTTTGATACTTATTGGTCCGCATTTAGACACCGCAAATTATACAGCAAGCAAATTGTATGATGAAACCTATGATAGGAGATTTAGAGAAATAGATGCCACTGGAAGAAATCATAAATAGGCAAGGTATAATTATTTCGGCTCCGGCGTCGGGAGCTGGAAAAACGACTGTAACTTTGGGTCTTATTAACGCTTTTGCCCGTAAAAGGTCCGTACAACCTTTCAAGAGTGGTCCTGACTATATAGACTCAAAATTTCAAAGTGTTGCCGCAGATCGTCCTTCATATAACTTAGATACATGGGCAATGTCATCTAGGGATATCCTTAATATGATAGGCATGGTGGCCCCTTCGGATATCTGTATTGCTGAAGGGTCAATGGGATTATTTGATGGAGTAATAAGCAAGGGTGCAGGTGGAAATGGTTCCACCGCAGATCTAGCAAGTATAACGAATTGGCCAGTAATTTTAGTAGTCGACTGCGCAAAGCAGGCTCAATCTGTAGCTGCTTTGATTACCGGTTTCAAATCATTTAGACATGACATAACAATTGGTGGAGTAATTCTAAATAATATATCAAGCAAAAGACACGAAGCTTTAGTAGTCAGTGAAGTTTCAAAAACAAAAATTCCAATTCTAGGGGTTATCCCTAGATCTAACGAACTAACTATCCCAGAAAGACACTTAGGTCTGGTCCAAGCAGAAGATTTATCTGACTTGGAACAACTAATTTTTAAGCTTGGAACACTGATTGAAGAAAATTGTGACCTAGAAGCAATAGCTTGTACTGCAAGAAATAGCTTTCCTCCAATATCAACGTTGCAAAAAATTACTCCTCCCGCGCAGAGAATAGCTATTGCGAGAGATAATGCATTTACCTTTACTTATTCCCATTTGATAGAGGGATGGAAGAAGCAAGGCGCTGAGATTTCCTTTTTCTCTCCGCTAAACGATGAGCCCCCTTCAAAGAGTGATGACATGGTTTGGTTGCCAGGAGGATACCCTGAACTCTACCTCGGTCACTTATCTGAATGCAAAAATTTTAAGAATGGACTTATTGATTTTAGTAAGAAAGGACCAGTGCACGGAGAGTGCGGTGGCTATATGGTTTTGGGAAGAAAAATTATTGGTAAAGGTGGTCAGGCATATGACATGATTGGTATGTTTGATTTGGTTACTTCTTTTGAAAAACGCAAGCTCAATCTAGGATATCGAAAAGCCAAGGCTATTGAGCCTTTTTTTGGAATCAAAAAGGGTTCCACTGTCCTTGGACATGAGTTTCACTATACGACAGTTGTCGAAATAAATGATGCTCCTATTGTCTTTGTAGAAGATGCTTACCAAAATGAGTTAGGTCAGTCAGGCTCCAAAAACTCAAATGCTACTGGAACATTTTTTCATCTTATTGGGAGCGAACAATGACTATTAGCTTTGTCAGTTCTGGTCCCGGCAATCCAGACCTTCTTACTGTACTAGCAGTAAAAAGAATTAGTGATGCGGATATTATTTTCTATGATGATTTATCCGCCGGCGAAATACTAAATCTTGCAAAAAAAAGCGCCACACTTTTGAGTGTGGGGAAAAGAGCAGGGCTTGCATCACCAAAGCAAAATCAAGTATCTAGATTACTTGTAGAATATGGTAGAACAAGAAAAAAAATTGTTCGGCTGAAGTCGGGTGATAGTAGTATTTTTTCAAGATTAGAGGAAGAAATTACAGCATTAAATGAAAATGGGTTAGAGTTTGAAATAATCCCAGGAGTATCTTCAGCAATGGCTGCGGCTGCGGCTGCAAAAATCCCGTTAACCCGAAGAGTTATGTCGAGACGTGTACAGTTTATAACTGGACATGATTTTAATGGTGAACTTCCCGATGACTTAAATATTGCATCTTTAATTGATCCAAATTGTACAACAGTAATCTTCATGGGAAAAAAAACTTTCCCTAATCTAGCTCAGATTCTTTTAGAAAATGGTCTTGATATCAAAACAAAAGTTCTTGTAGCGGAAGACATTTCAAGAAAGTCGGAAAATATTACACAAGGTACGATTGAGGAGATTTTAATCTATCTAAAGGCTATGCAAAGCAATAATCCTGCAGTTATAATTTTTGGACCGTTACTTTGAGTATTAACTTATATCTAATAGGAATAGGTTTCGGAGATGCAAAGCATGTAACAGAAGAAGCAGCTAAGACAATCAAGAGTTGTAATTTGATACTAATCGGAAAGAAAAAAGACGAAAAATCCGAGATTGCTGACCTTAAAAAGAATATTTGTAAATCTTTCATAAAAATAAATAGTGTGAAGTTTAGGGAATTTATTATACCGGAGCGGCAATTAACCAATAAAAAATATATCAATTCAGTTATAGACTGGCATGATGATATCGCGAAAACATGGGTCGACATAATTAATGAATATACTTCCGGTACTGCAAGAAGAAACATAAACGTCGGAATTCCCATATGGGGAGACCCTTCATTGTACGATAGTAGCCAAAGAATTGCTTCGCGAGTTAAAAACACTTTACACCATACCTCCATCAAATTGATTCCTGGTCTCTCTTCAATACAGTTGCTTGTTTCCGCGTTTGGAATTCCCTTTAACGAAATCGGGAAACCGGTCTTGATTACTACAGGCCGGCTTCTAAAGGAAAAAGGATGGCCAGATGGAACGGAAACAATTTACGTTGTTTTAGATGGAGAGTGCTCATTTACATTTTTAAAAGACAATAATATCTATATCTGGTGGGCTGCATATCTCGGAATGACAGAACAAACTCTTATTAAAGGCGAGGTTTCAAAAATTGGAAAAGAAATTATTAAAACAAGAAATACGTTGCGTTCTGATAAAGGATGGATTTTAGATGTCTACAAATTGCAACGACTAGTAGGAAACTAAGATTTATGTCTGACACATATCTGATACTTGGGGGAAGCAACTCTGGAAAATCTAGGTTTGCAGAACAATCAGCGCTAAGCTTACAAAAAAACATCGATGGTAAATTGTATTATATTGCTACCGGCCTTGCATATGACTTAGAAATGCAAGAGAAAATTAATGCGCATAAGAGGAGAAGAAACCAAAAATTTGAAACCATAGATTCTCCTGACCTAAGTGCAGATATACTCAAAAACTCGAAACCGCAGGACATAATTTTGATTGATTGTATATCAATGTCTGTATCGAACATTTTAACACTAAGTCAGTTTAGAGATCGCCGCATTGATGACATTAGAGATGATCTAAAAAAGTGTAAATCCACCTTGATTATAGTCGGACAGGAAACCAGCCTTGGCATCTTACCAGCTAACGAACTATCTAGAAAATTTCTAAAAGTATCAGGAAAATTGAATCAAGATATAGGTCGTTTTGCGAACAGCGTAACTTTAGTCGTCGCAGGACATTCTATAAAAATTAAATGAATGCAATAGCTTTTGGTAATATCTACCTGCTTTTAATCGGTTCAGTTAACTTTCCACTTTATAGAGCAACCCATTGAGGCAATTTGGTCACTTGGTCCCTTTCCAGTTTGAGCTACACCTTTCATTGCTTCGAAGAGATCCCTTTTTAAATCAACTGGACCGGCCTCTTTCCTAGATGCATCTAATCTTCCTCTATACTGTAGTTTGTGATCCTTGTTAAATCCAAAAAAATCTGGAGTACATACAGCATTGTATAGCTTAGCCACTTCTTGGGTCTCGTCATACATATACGGAAAAGTAAAATTATGCTGAGCAGCCAGCTTTTTCATGTTATCGAAGGAATCCTCTGGGTAACTAATTACATCGTTTGAACTAATGGCCGCTATACCAACCCCAAGCTTTTGTAAATCACTGGCGTCTCGAACAATTCGATCCAAAATAGCCAGCACATAAGGACAATGATTGCATATAAACATTATCAATAAACCATTAGCCCCGCTAACTTCTTTTAGAGTGTATTTTTTTCCATCAACAGATGGCAAGTTAAACTCTTTTGCTTGCCAACCAAAATCACAAACTGGAGGAATTTCTGCCATTTTTTTTATCCTTCTATTTTTAGGGCGCTTTCAGCAGCTTCCCTTATTCTCTTAATATTTTGCCCATACACGATTGGGTTGTTGACGCTACCATTTGAAAAAACAGCCGATCCAGCTACCAAAATATCAGCTCCTGCTGAAACTACACTAGGTGCAGTATCGGCAGTTATTCCTCCATCGACCTCAATTAAAAAATCTTTATGCTTTTTTAGATTAGCTAATCTTTCAATTTTTCTTAGTTGAGAGCTAATAAACTTCTGGCCCCCAAAACCTGGGTTAACCGTCATAACACAAATTAAGTCTACCAAATCTACTAACTGGTCGGCCACTTCGCATGAGGTGCCTGGGTTTAAAGCTAACCCCACCTTTACACCAAGGCTATTTATTGCCTGCAGAGACCTATGAATATGTTGCCCTGCTTCGAAATGAACTGTTATCATATCCGCACCCGCTTCAGCAAAAGCTTCAAGATATTGATCTACAGGTGAAATCATCAGATGTACATCCATAAACGTTTTGATATGGGGTCTAATTGCCTTACAGGTTTCTGGTCCGAAAGTTATGTTCGGCACAAAATGACCATCCATAACATCAATGTGGATCCAATCGCAGCCATGCTCTTCTACAGCTTCAATTTCTTTGCCAAAATTTGCGAAGTCAGCAGATAGTATGGATGGTGCAATTTTTATTGACTCTCTGGACAATAGTGGTTCCATTTATAATAAAAACTTATTTTGATTACTATGGGAGATAATGCAAATGTCAACTCAAAATGTAAAAGCAGCAGTAATAGATGAAAATGGTGGAAGTGAGAAATTTAAGATAATTACACAAGAGGTTGGCTCTCCAGGAAGTGATGAAATACTTATAAAACACAAGGCTATAGGCCTAAATTTTATTGACGTGTATCACAGAACACGACTCTCAGATAACTATGCAGTCGCACTACCTGCAGTGCTTGGCATGGAGGCTTCGGGAATAGTTGAAGAAGTGGGAGATGGTGTTACTCACTTAGTTTCTGGCGATCGCGTTGCATATGCTGCTACTCCGCCAGGGGCCTATTGTGAGGCCAGGGTTATGCCTGCTAAACAAGTTTGTAAGCTTCCTGATGAAATATCATTTGAGGAAGGTGCCGCGATGATGCTTAAGGGGTTAACTGTAAAATATCTTTTTCACGATACAACAGAATTGAAAAGTGGAGACCAGATTTTATTCCATGCAGCTGCAGGTGGTGTCGGATTGATTGCCTGTCAGTGGGCTAGAAGCGAAGAATTAGAATTGATAGGCACTGCCGGTTCTGATGAAAAGTGTAAGTTGGCAAAAAAATTTGGCGCATCTCAGACTATAAACTATTCTACGCAAAACTTTTCCAAAGAAGTTATGAAACTAACGAATGGTATTGGAGTTCCGGTTGTCATGGATTCTGTTGGTAAAACTACCTTTGATGATTCTTTAAGTTGTTTAAAAGACTTTGGTATATTTATCTCGTTTGGTAATGCATCAGGTAATATTGATCCTATAGATATAGGAATCTTAGCAAAAAAATCACTTAAAATAACTAGAACTGGTCTCTTCACACATATAGGTGACTTTACCCGCTGCCAAGAGATGGCAAAGGTTCTTTTCGGAAAAGTAGTTTCTGGTGATGTTAAAATACAAATAGACCAAACCTTCTCATTGAACGATATTGCTTTGGCTCACGACTCTTTAGAAGCACGAAAAACAACAGGTTCAACGGTTATAACGATATAAACCCTAACTAGCGACCTTATATCTAGTCCCTTTGCCTGGAGGGTCCTCTGGAGGCCCAGCAAAACATTGAGCATACTTCATCCACTCAATTGCTGGTTCGCCAGTTATAGACAATTTTGTATCGGCAAAATTTCGCACCTGGGTTACTACTTGAGCAAATTCAACTGCGGTTCCTTCAATCTTTGAAGAACTCTCTTTATCATTCCACTCCCAGACTTCACCAGATGGTGAATTTAAAATAATGTAAGGTGTTGGCTCAGGGATTGCTAAGTTCCTATTAACAAAAGTCCATCCGTACGCAATAACGCCCATATGTACTATGTTTTTTATTCTATCCTTTTCTTCTCTGTCCTTACCTAGCGCATCGAAGACTTCCTGACCATGAGCCCAGGTTTCCATGTGTCGTGCAGTTATCTTAGAACGAGCACTCATTTCTGGTCCTCCCCATTTAACTCTTTTTTTTGGATCGGCATCTTTATACGCATTGAAAACATCTTCGACACTTTGCCACCAGTCATCTATTAATTGATTCCCGGTCACACCATTTAACCACGGCACTTGCGCCTCAACTAAAGATTTACCATCTAAGACT